>CANHWG010000021.1 GCA_947464335.1 Flavobacteriaceae bacterium | reverse complement strand
TCTTCTATAAATAAATGACCATCATGATTGGGTCCGGTTAGCGCAAAAAACAAAGTATTTTCGTCATTTTGCAGTGAACGACTATCAATTGAAAAATAATCGATTATTGCCACATCATTCTTTCCAGCCCATTGGGCTCTAATTATGGGGATTATATTTCGGATGGTTAGTGTCAAAATGGGGATTTATTTTTCGTCTTTTGACAAATGTTCAGGGTCAGTAACTTCCATGTTTTGACGCATAGCATTGAAATAAGCAGCACGACTTAAGGGTTCATACTCTTCGGTTTCGCCAAGCATTACTAATTTATCGTTGTCGTTTTTTCTAAAACTATAATGAGCTAAATTACCAGTTCGAGTACAAACAGCGTGAACTTTGGTAACATATTCGGCGGTTGCCATTAATGCCGGCATTGGTCCAAATGGATTTCCTTTAAAGTCCATATCCAATCCAGCAACGATAACTCGAATGCCCGAATTGGCTAAATCGTTACAAACGGATACAATTTCGTCATCAAAAAATTGCGCTTCGTCAATTCCAACCACATCACAACCTTGGGCTAAAATTCTAATATTTGCCGCTGCAGGAACTGGAGTGGAACGAATTTCATTTTTATTATGAGACACTACCATTTCTTCATCATAGCGAGTATCGATTGATGGTTTAAAGATTTCTACTTTTTGTTTGGCAAATTGGGCTCTTTTTAATCGTCTGATAAGTTCTTCGGTTTTACCCGAAAACATAGAACCGCAGATGACTTCAATCCACCCAAATTGTTCTTTATGATTTACTGTATTTTCGAGAAACATTTTGTATTTTTCTTGCGCTAAAAATGAATAGTTTTTATTACTTTGTAACGGTTACTTATCGATGTAAATTTTTTCTATTTTTACGTCGATTCAAATGTAGAAAAATTTTAATTAAGCCAACTTCTTACCAAGAGGAAATAATAGATTTAGAAGAAAATTAACGTAAGCATCAGCAATTTCAAAAAATAATATGAAAAAAAGATTAGAAGCAGAATTAATTAGTATTGCTCACCGAATATTAAAGCTTAAAAACAAAGCAGAAGTAGATCAGTTGTATAAAGAAACACAAAAATTATACGAAACACTGACTGTTTTAAAGTTTTATCAAGACAATTTCGAATCGGTAAAATCAGATATAACACAAGATGTTTTAGAAGAAAAATTAGAACAATCTAATCTTGTTATCGAAGCAGAAGAATTAATTGCCGAAGAGAAAAATAGTGTTGAGGAAACACAAGTTGAAGCAGAATCTCCTGTTGAAGTTGTTGAAGAAGAAGCTGAAGTAGAAGAGGAAGAAGATGCAACAGATGACGATCTAATGATTTCAGTACAACAAGAAGTAGCCGAAAATGAAGAAGTAGAAGTGAACGAGGAGGAAGCGGAAGTTGATGAAGAAGTAAAACCCATGTTTACGCCACTTTTTGAATTAGAAATAGAAGAGGAAGAAATAACTGAACCTGCAGAGACAGCTACTGAATTTACCCCTGAAGATAAACCAGTTGCTCTAGAAGATTTTTTAGGTGAAAATTATACAGACCCAGTTTTTGTAAAACCTAACGAAGTGACCTTATTCCCATCAGACTCGAGCGAAAGTGAACAGCAAGATCAATCAAAGGAAGACGAAGAAGATGAGAAAGAAGAACAAAAATCACCAATTGCAAGTTCTTTATCGGCAACATCAATTGCGATTGGATTAAACGATAGAATTGGTTTTGTGCAACATCTTTTTAATGATAGTAATGAAGATTTTAATCGTGTAATTTCACAATTGAATTCTTTTGACACCTTTGAAGAAGCCAAAAACTTTATCAACGAAATGGTTATTCCTGATTATGGCTATTGGGTTGGTGAAGAAGATTATATGGAACGATTCATGGCTATTGTGGAGAAAAAATTTCAGTAAATGTCCAAACTTTACCTAGTTCCAACGCCAATTGGCAACCTTGAAGACATGACTTTTAGAGCCATTAAAGTTTTGAAGGAAGTCGATTTGATTTTGGCTGAAGATACTCGAACAAGCGGCAAACTCCTCAAACATTTTGATATTGCGACTCATATGCATAGTCATCATATGCACAATGAACACAAAACCATTGATAATTTAATCAAACGTTTACAATCAGGAGAAACCATTGCGTTAATAAGTGATGCAGGAACTCCTGCCATTTCTGACCCAGGATTTTTATTAACTCGAGCTTGCGTTGAGCATAACATTGAAGTTGATTGTTTACCTGGTGCTACCGCATTTGTGCCCGCTTTGGTGAATAGCGGTCTACCTAATGACCGTTTTGTTTTTGAAGGTTTTTTACCCGAAAAAAAGGGAAGACAAACCCGATTTTTAACTTTAGCCGAAGAAGTAAGAACGATGATTTTTTATGTATCGCCCCATAAATTGGTAAAAACTTTAGCCGAGTTTGTGCAGTATTTTGGCGAAGATAGAACCGTTTCTGTTTCCAGAGAATTATCCAAATTGCACGAAGAAACCATACGAGGAACCGCAGCAGAAGTGCTGAAGCATTTCGAAATCAAGCCACCAAAAGGCGAAATTGTTGTTGTGGTAGGTGGGAAAATGGAAGATAAAAAAAAGAATAAAGATTAATTTTTGGGCGTTGCCTTCGGCCGGACTTTCGGCTGCACACGGTGCCTGCCTCAATCCCTAACGCAAAATTATTCTACATCCAAATCCACAAACGAAAACGAATTCCCGCTAAACAATCCTTTATCCGATAATTTTAAATCTGGAATTACGAGCAATGCCATAAACGACAAGGTCATAAACGGCGCTTTTAAACTACTACCCAATTCTTTTGCCATAGCATCTATTTCTTGGTATAATCTTGCGGCTTCCCAACCGTTTTGATCGCTCATGATTCCGGCAACGGGCAAAGCCAATGATTTTTTGACATCGCCCTTCACGGCACAAATTCCGCCAGTGTTTTCAATCAGTAAATTTACGGCACTCAAAATTTCTTCATCCGAAGTGCCAACTACGACTATATTATGACAATCATGTGCCACCGAACTTGCAATAGCACCTTTTTTTAAGCCAAAGTTTTTGATAAAAGCAATGGCTGGTGGTGTATTTGCATAGCGATTAACAACCGCCATTTTCAAATTATCAGTTTCAACATCTGAAACTAATTTCCCATCTACAATTCTTGGTTTGCAATGAATTTCATTGGTAATCAGTTGTCCTTCCAAAGCTTCAATGACTCTTATTTTTTCGGCAGAACCCAAAATTTCGAAGTCGGTTATTTCTTTTTTAGCAGTATTGAAATTATTGGGTTTTTCAAAATCAACATGTTTGACAAACGATTGACCGTTTTGCGCTACTAATTCTCCGTTAATAAAGGTTTCTTTTACTTTAAAATGGACCAAATCTTCTACCACAATAAAATCGGCAGCATCGTTTTCTTTTAGTAAACCAACATCCATTTTATAATGATCTACCGGATTCACACAGGCCATTTGTAATACTTTAAACACATCAAAACCTTTGGCAACAGCTCTAGCACAAAGCAAATTAATATGGCCCAAAATCAAATCATCCGGATGTTTATCATCGGAACAAAACATCATGTTTTCATAGTTTTCGGGAAGCAAATCTATCAATGCTTCGAAATTCTTCGCAGCGCTTCCTTCACGTATCAGCACTTTCATTCCGAGTGATAATTTTTCAGCAGCTTCATCATACGTAAAACATTCATGGTCAGTTGAGATTCCGGCCGAGATGTATTTTTTGATTGGTTCACCACGCAATCCAGGAGCATGGCCATCAATGGGTTTGTTGAACTGTTTTGCCCAAGCTAATTTTTTTAAAACTTCTTCATCGTCAAACAAGACACCCGGATAATTCATCATTTCGGACAAATAATAAATATCAGGAGAAGCCATTAATGCCGCTATTTGATCCGAATCAATTACAGCTCCAGCAGTTTCAAAGAATGTAGCAGGAACACAGGATGGCGCACCAAAGTGAAATTTCAATGGCACTTTTTTACCATTTTCTATCATATAATGAACTCCAGCTACGCCCAATACATTGGCAATTTCATGTGGGTCAGAAATAGTAGCAACAGTTCCGTGCAGCACGGCAATTTTGGCAAACTCAGAGGGCACTAACATGGAGCTTTCAATATGAATGTGGGCATCAATAAAACCAGGTAATATGAAGGTTTTAACAGAGTGTTCTTTTTCAATAATTGATTTGATTTTACCGTTTTCAACCGTAATTTCCCCTGAATAGATTCGCCTGTTTTCGATATCGACGATTTGACCTTGAATTTGCATTTAAGTAGCTTTTATTTAATCAAAAGTAACGATTATTGTTTTAGTTTTTACTTAAAAAATATACACTAAAACTGTATCATTTGTTATAGGATTTCACTTATTTTTGTTTAAAATGATATAATATGGATGACGTCTATAATCATAAAATTTTTGTATCACTAATAAAAGACACTTTGTTTCTTCAGTTAGTGGTAGCTGTAATTTGGTTTTTTATTTATAAATTATATAAATATGATGTCAGAAATGGGAAGTTAATTTTTTTAATTAATGTTTTGATTTATATTTTTTTTATCGCTTACTTAATAAATGATTTGTATAGTTATCCTGATTTAAGAGTTGGAGGTTTAATCTTCGGCTTTGAAATGGGTATATTGGCATTAAGCATAATATATACATTTTTTTTAGTCGTCGAATATTTTATTATAAAATTAATTATTCGAACATTCAAAAATCATAATTCAAACTTTGTAAATCGTACTTAAAAAAATGCGCTGGACACTCAAACCAAAACCTTCCCACAAAAAAGTAACTTCTTTAGCTTCCGAACTAAATGTGAGCGAACTCATTGCCACACTTTTAGTGCAACGCGGTATCGAATCTTTTGATCAGGCACGGCAATTTTTTCGACCAAGCTTAGCCGATTTACATGATCCGTATTTGATGAAAGATATGGATAAAGCTGTTCATCGAATTGAAACAGCCATAGCCAATGGAGAAAATATTTTAGTTTTTGGCGATTATGATGTTGATGGAACTACGGCAGTATCACTCATGTCGAGTTATTTGAAAAGTTATTATCCGAATGTGGCAACGTACATTCCAGACCGTTATGACGAAGGTTATGGCATTTCTTATAAAGGAATTGATTTTGCCGATGACAATGAGTTTACATTAATTATCGCTTTAGATTGTGGTATTAAATCTATTGACCATATTGCCTACGCCCAAGAGAAAAGTATTGATTTTATTATTTGCGACCATCATCGGCCAGGAGATAGGTTACCTGCAGCCGTTGCGGTACTCGACCCCAAAAGGCAAGATTGTAATTATCCGTATGATGAATTGTGTGGTTGTGGTGTTGGTTTTAAACTTGTTCAAGCATTAGCACATAATAGAAACCAAACGATTGATGATTTACTAATTTACTTAGATTTGGTAGCGACCGCAATTGCGGCCGATATCGTTCCGATGACAGGAGAAAATCGGGTGCTAGCTAAGTTTGGATTGGAAGTAATCAATACTAATCCAAGACCGGGAATTAATGCTTTAATAAAAGGATTGAAAAAGAAATCCTTAACGATAACCGATGTGGTTTTCATTATTGCACCTCGAATTAACGCTGCCGGAAGAATAAAACATGGTAACGAAGCCGTAGCTTTATTAACCGAATATGATTTAGACCAAGCCGAACAATTTGCTTCTGAAATCGAGCAGCATAACTCTGACCGTAAAGATTTAGATAAACAAATCACGATTGAAGCCCTAGACCAGATAGAAATAAATGAGGAAACCGATAAATTCACTACTGTAGTTTATAATGAAAACTGGCATAAAGGCGTTATTGGCATTGTCGCTTCTCGATTGACCGAAACCTATTATCGTCCAACCCTTGTGTTTACCAAAAGTGGCGATAAACTGGCTGCTTCGGCACGTTCGGTAAAAGATTTTGATGTGTATAATGCACTCGAAGCTTGTGCCGAACATCTCGAACAATTTGGCGGACATATGTATGCTGCAGGAATGACGTTGAAGGAAGAAAATTATAAGAATTTTAAAAATGCATTTGAAAAAGTTGTTTCCGAAACGATTCACCCCGATTTGTTAACTCCCGAAATTTCTATTGATGCCGAAATAAACCTGGATGACATTGATGATAAACTTATTCGGATTTTGAACCAATTTGAACCTTTTGGACCACAAAATATGACACCAGTATTTATGACTAAAGGAGTAAAAGATTCGGGTTATGCGAAGCAATTAGGAAAAGAGGAAGAACATTTGAAATTATTTGTGAAACAAAATAATAGTCAAGGATTTGGTGCCATTGGTTTTGGTCATGGCGATAAACTAGAATTAGTTAACAACAAACAACCTTTTGATGCTGTTTATTGCATTGATGAAAATGAATTCAACGGAAATGTATCGATACAATTACGATTGAAAGATTTGAGGTAATGACCTTTTTGTCATTTCGACGAAGGAGAAATCACATTACAAAAGTAATTTGTTAACTATGAGTTCTTATTTATACTCCTTCAATTCAAACTTCTCTCCATCAAAAACACCATACGTAAAATAGCCAATCCAATCACCAAGGTTGACGTATTGTGCGTTTTCGCCAACGGTTAATACCATCGGTAAATGGCGATGCCCAAAGATGAGGTAATTATAATGTTTGGTTTCGAGTTTGCGTTTGGAATATTGAACTAGCCATTCATTTTCTTCTCCAAGGAATTTCACATCAGCATCGCCCGAAATCAATTTGTTTTTTACGGATAAGTATTGCGCCAATTTCACTCCCCAATCAGGATGTAACCAGCGGAAAATCCATTTGGAAAGTGGGTTGGTAAATACTTTTTTCATGCGTTTATACCCCTTGTCACCTGGACCTTTTCCGTCGCCGTGACCAATTAAAAATGTTTTGTCATTAAATGTAAACTCTTGATTGTCATGATACACAGGGATATTTAATTCTTTTTCAAAATAATCATGCATCCACAAATCATGGTTACCCACAAAGAAATAAATTGGAATGCCGCTGTCTCGAATCTCAGCGAGTTTACCAAGAACTCTTATAAATCCTTTTGGCACGACGGTTTTATATTCGAACCAAAAATCAAACAAATCGCCTAAAAGAAAAATACATTCGGCATCTTTTTTTACTTCATCCAACCAAGCCACAAATTTTTGTTCACGCGGAAAACTGTCCTCAGGTGTAGGCGCGCCAAAGTGTTGGTCAGAAGCAAAGTATATTTTCTTGTTTGGTGAAATCGTCATTAAAGATTATTGTTATTCATTATCATAGGCATACCACTCTGCAAATGAGGTATCGGTTTCTTGCAATTTTAAAGAATGCAATGTAATATCTTGAGGTAAACGACTATTTATTTTTTGAGCAAAATCAATAACCATATTTTCGCTAGTGGGCTGATATTCTACTAAAATCACATGGTGACCACGATTTTTCAGTTCGTTTGCCAACTCAATATGTGGCGTGTTTTGGTTGAAAACGGTGGCATGATCAAATAAATCAACGATTTCTTCTTTGACAATTTTTTTTAAATCAGAAAAATCAATCACCATTCCAAATTTCACATTAGAACTATCAGTTATAGGCTTTCCGATTACTGTTACCGATAATTTATAACTATGGCCGTGAACATTTTTGCATTTACCATCATAGCCATAAAGTGCATGACCAGTTTCGAAAGAAAATTGTTTAGTGATTCTAATTTTACTCATGTAAGATATATTAACGCCGTAAATTTACTAAATAATTACAATAAGTGGTTTTGTCTTTTTTTGGTCGGCTATATTGGAAATTAGTTATTGTAACTCCTATTATAAAAGGCAAAGTAAAAAAGCAACATGTATAAATAAAGAAGGTTGCCTTTTTCGCAACCTTATTTATTAGTGTAAAATTTAATTATGGGTTTTCTTCAAATTCTTGATTCTCATTTGCGTGTGATGCTCGAGCATTGATAGCTATATTATCTTCGCCAACAAGAAAAGCTACGAAATTAATATTTTCAGCATTTGCAATATTTGACGGAACCGGAATCGTAAAGTTTTTTGTAAAAGAACTTCCAGCAGAAGTATTTCCTGAAATAGTTTCCCCAAGAATGTCAGTCATTGATGCTCTTAAAACATGATTATGAACATAATTAGTAATTGGGTTAACATTATCATAATAAGTAGTATAGTTACGTTGGAAATGAACAAGTTCATCTTCTAGTAGATACACAACTAGTTTTAGGTTATTGTAGTTTAAGGCAAACTTAACATTTACATCAAGATTAATATTGCCGTTTTCAATCGAAGAATTCATAGCAATCCCTAAACCAGAATTGTTTCCTGTAAGATTTATAGCTTCTTGAACATTTGTTGGTTCTGGAAACGTCCATACAATCATTCGGTTTAATCTCGATACCGGTAAAGCCAGTGGGCTATTAGGTAAAATTAAATTTTTTAAAGGTGCAATTCCAGCAAAATGATATGGGTCATTTCCATTGTGAATAGCAACGGTTACTGCATTGTCAGTTTGTTCTTTAACTTGATCAATGGCATAAGAAACTCTTGTGCAATTTCCGCACCAAGTTCCAGTATAATCTTCAATTAAAACTCTTTTTTTGAAGTATCCTGATATAGGAGGTGAATCTACATTTCCGTCTGGAATATTTTCAACTACGGTGGTATCACCACAAGAAACGAGAAGCAAAACAAAAAATAATAAATTTATGTAATATGTTTTTCGCATGTTTATTTGTTTAGATATGAATATAATACTGCAAAAAAATAAAAAAAATTTCATATTCTATAACATTATTCATTTATTTGTGAAAATTATTTACAAACCATGAAATTATTTATTGTTAGCCTATTTTTTATAGGGTTAAATTTAAACGCTCAAACTAATTTACCCGATGTTTCAATTGCTAATTTAGAAGGAAAAAAAGTATCATTAAAAACCGATTTCTCTGAAAAAGACAAATTATATGTTTACTCTTTTTGGGCCACATGGTGCACGCCTTGTATTAATGAATTAGACGAGATTAATGATTTACAGAAGACATGGAAAAAAGAAGTAAATTTTGAAGTAATTGCCGTTTCTATTGATGATGCCAGAACTCAAAAAAGAGTTAAACCATTAACCAATGGGAAAGAATGGGAGTTTACTATTTTGCTAGATTCAAATCAGGATCTAAAAAGAGCTCTTACTATCGTTAATGTTCCTTACACCATAGTTGTTAAAAACAATACGATTGTTCATGTTCAAAATGGTTATGTGCCAGGAAATGAATTGGAATTGTTTGAAAAATTAAAATCTTTTAAATAAATGAAAAAGTTATGTAGTTTTATTTTGCTTTTTCTTTTGCCTATCACAGTATTTTCTCAAGTTAACAGCAATTTTTCAGGAGGATTTGAATCAAACACACAATGGTATTTAAACGACAAAGGGTTAAAAGATGAGTTCAATAATCCAACTTCTCGTCCCGATGAGCCATTAAGATCAAATAATTACTTATTTATTAATTATAATTATAAAAACTGGTCAGCCGGAATTCAAGGGGAAGCCTATGAGCAAAATGCTTTACTAAACTTGAATCCTAAATATAACGGAACGAACGTTGCAACCTATTTCATTCAGTATAAATCGGAAAAATTAGATATTACAGCAGGTTATTTTTATGAGCAGTTTGGCAGTGGATTGTTATTAAGAAGTTGGGAAGATAGAGCATTGGGGATTAACAATGCCTTACGTGGTCTAAGAGTGATTTATAAACCAACTAATTATATTGCGATAAAATCACTGTATGGTCAGCAAAGAACTGGTTTTGATGTAGCTGACAGTAAAATATATGGCTCTGATGTTGAGATTGATTTAAAAACCCTTTTTAAATTAGAAACATCCGATTTGACTCTTGGGTT
Source organism: Flavobacteriaceae bacterium (assembly GCA_947464335.1). Lineage (GTDB taxonomy): Bacteria > Bacteroidota > Bacteroidia > Flavobacteriales > Flavobacteriaceae > Flavobacterium. Next base: position 31,744 of record CANHWG010000021.1, on the reverse strand, counting down.
TAATTATGTAGGTCGCGATGAAAAATTAGATCTTCCGAATCAAAAATTTAATAATCTTACGAATGCATTTGGCGGAAGAATAAGTTTTTCTCACAATTCATACTACATTTCTTCAGAGATGAATTATAAAGCAAAAGATGCTGTCGTTCAGATAAATAATCAAGTAAATAACAGATTGGTAAAACCAGGAACTTCAATATTAATCAATACAGGATATTCCAAAAAAGGATTTGGAGTAGATGCTACTTTTAGAAGACTTGAAAACATGAGTTTTTTCTCTGAAAGAGGAGCAAAAGGTAATGATTTCAATGATAAAATAATGAATTTTATTCCTAGTTTAACAAAACAACAACATTACAATTTAGCCAATATTTATGTATATCAAGCGCAACCAAGTGTGTTTATAGCAGACAAAGATTTAGTAAAAGCTGGAGAAATAGGTGGGCAAATAGATGTTTTTTATGACATAAAAAAAGGAACGGCTCTTGGAGGGAAAAACGGAATGAAAATCGCTTTAAATTTTTCTAACTGGAATGCCTTGAGTGGTACATTTTATGTTTTTAATCCACAGGATTATGATACTGATTTTCTTAGTTTTGGTAAAAGATATTATACAGATTACAATTTAGAGATAACCAAAAAGTGGAATAACAAATGGCAATCTTCTTTTAGTTATATTAATCAATACTATAATAAACAGTTAGTAGAAGGAACGGAAGGTGAAATTAATACTAATATTGTTGCAGCTGAGGCAACTTATAAATTTACTCCTACCAAATCTATTCGCCTAGTTGGAGAACACATGTGGGCTGATTACGATAAGAAAAATTGGGCCTGTTCAACGGTTGAGTTTAATGCTAATTCTAAGTATTCTTTTTATGTTACTGATTTATATAACTATGGTAACGATTTGGAGTATCAAAGAAATCACTATTATAATTTTGGTGGTGCTTTCAGAAAAAAAACGACTCGAATCGCACTAAGTTATGGTAGACAACGTGGCGGTTTAGTTTGCGTTGGCGGAGTTTGTAGAAATGTTCCAGAAAGCTCAGGAGTATCTTTGTCGTTAAACACATCGTTCTAAAAAAAGAAGAAATGAAAAGGTTAAATTTTTTTTTAGTATTGTTTTTTTATTCTTTTCTTTCGTGTAATAAAGAAGAGTATACTGAAATAAAAGCGTCACCTGTAGTATTAGATTTAGCACAAGTGCCATATCCGAAGCTTTCGGATTACCAATTTTTTAAAGGAAATTTAAAAGAACAGAAACCTTCTTATGGCGTTATTCCCTACAAACCCAATAGTGAACTCTTTTCAGATTATGCCCTAAAAAATCGCTTTGTTTGGATGCCAAATGGTGTAAAAGCAACTTTTAATGGCGATGGCAATGTTCTAGAACTACCTCTAGGTTCAGCACTTATTAAAAGTTTTTATTATAAAAATGTGCAACCCAATAATACTACTAAAATTATTGAAACCCGAATAATGATTAGAAAGTCTACAGGATGGATTTTTGCAAATTATATATGGAATGATAATCAAACAGATGCTATACTTACCACTCAAAGTACGGCTAGAGATCTAAGTTGGAAAGACGCTAACAATGTTGTCCAAACTGTAAACTATAGAACACCAGAAGTTGATTTTGAATGTTTGCGATGCCATTCTACTTTTGAAAATCAAAACATTAATCCTTTAGGTATTAAACCTCAAAACATTAACTACAATTTTAATTATGCAGATGGTTCAAAAAATCAATTGAGCAAGTTAATTGAGTTTGGTTATTTAGAAAATAATTTACCGGTCCAGATTAATTCAACGGTTGATTTTAATGATACTTCTAAATCACTAGATTTAAGAGTAAGGTCTTATTTTGATGCGAATTGCGCTCATTGTCATGTGAACGGAGGAGAAGCATCTATGCACAACTTGCGTTTTGCGTTTAATGAAACTATAAACCCTGTAAAAATGGGAGTTAATGCGCATGCAGCACATTATTTAGACGGATATAACAGCGTAACCGTTACTCCAGGTAATGTAAATCTATCTATTTTGCATTATAGAATGAGTACAGAAAACGATTTATTGTATATAATGCCGCCCGTATCAAGAACAAAAAAACATACCGAAGCACTACAATTAATAGAAACTTGGATAAATTCGTTATAAAAAAAGGTTCACTTTTTGGTGAACCTTTTTTATACTAAAAAAATGAAATTATTTTTTGACAATTTTTTTGTTTGATGATTTCCCTTCAGAATTTGTAAAATTAACTAAATAAATTCCAGAACTTAAATTGGAAACATCAATGCTTTGAATTCCGTAATCCAAATTTGAATTAACTACAATTTTACCATTCAAATCATAAATACTCATTACAGAAGCTTTAAGTACATCTACAGTTAATTCGTTATCTACAATTGTTGATTTAATAATAACGCCAGAGTTTTGTAATTGGTTTACATCATCAATAGATAAATTTGGATCATATCTATAAGTTACAGTAATTGAGTTTCCAACTTCTGCTCCTCCTTGTGTTGCTTGATTCGTTTGAAAAAATTTAAATACAAAATCCATAGGAAAAGCTCCGCTCCCTGTGTTATAATTCAAAAAATGATCAAAATTGCCATTAGCAGCATTAGGTGCTAGAGTAAGTGCTACACTAGGATAAACTCCACCTAGAGCAACTTCTCCAATACATTCTTGACCAAAACAAAATTGAAAATTGGAACCATTGTTATTAACTAAACTTTGACATCTTGCCCAAACATTTGTAGTTGTTGTTCCAGTGTTTCTAACTTTAAATTTAATCTCACTTGCGTCACTGGTTACATTACTAGCCAATACAGTACCATTAACTATAGGAGAACCATCAGAAGGTCTAGTCATAGAAATAACTTGCGCAAAAGAGTATTGACTTATAACAAGTGCTAAGATGAATATTTTTTTCATATTTTATTTTTTTTAAACCTAAAAATAGCCATGCTTTCTTTCAAAGCATGGCTAAGTTAGAATTAGTTTAATATTATTTTTTTAGTTTCTTCAACTCCAGTTTCAGTAACCATTTTGGCTAAATAAACACCAGTTTGAAGGTTTGATAAGTTGATGGATTCATTATTAGTAACATTGTTTTTAGAAAATACAACTTTACCTGTAATGTCAGAAATAGTTATATTTAGAGTATTTTCTGTATTTATAGTAATAATTCCATTTGATGGATTTGGGAAAATAGAAATTGTATTTCTAGTAAATTCACTTGTATTTAAAGGATTAGCTACGCCAAAAGATCTTGCATCAGTTGATCCAAACTCACCGCCTTCAACACCAGAGATAACAACTCCATTAGAAAGAATACTATACGATCCAATTCCATAAGCACCAACTATACCATCACCATATGAATCTAAAATTGTAAATGTATAACAGTCATTTGGCACAGTGATGTTGATGTCAGGTTGCGGATAAGCACCAGAAGCACCAGAGTCAGCATAAGCCGGATTTGAAGCAACAGTTGCACCAGCTGAGTTTTTTAACGTCCATGAAGTTTCTGAACCGTATTGATCTAATGTAATTTTGATGGTTAGATTTGAAGTTGTAGTTTCAGGTGCTTTTACGAATGTTATAGCGCCAGTATTATTTGTTGCATTATCATCAGCAGGTAATGAAACGTTTAAATTATTATTGGCTTGTAAATTGTAGGTAATCGATGGTAATGTTACTGTTGTTTTAGCAAATGAAGATAAATTACCTGTCCAATTGAATACTTGTGGAGTTCCACCATTTATGCTATAAGTAATAGGCAAACTAGTTAGATTAGATTGACCATTATTTTGAATTTCTACCTTAGGTTGTATAGAGGTTACGCATTGTTCGGCAATTTCTATTACCTCTTTTATTTTCGCATCGTTTGCAATTAAACCTGTATAAGTAGGAACTGTTCCGTTACCAGAGATAATTTTCTGTTGGCCTTCAGCAACAAATGCTACAATTTCAAAATTTCCTAATTCAGCAGGAATGCTGTTGTAAGCAGCTGGTATGGTATACGTATAAGTTCTTGTAATAAGCGTACCAGCAGCCGTTGTATTATAAGTGTCTCCCCATTGCCCAGTTAGCATATGAATTAATCTATGTTGGTGAGGATAATTATCACCCAAACCACCACTAGTTTGAGGTCCCAATGTGTTGTTTTGTAGTAAGGCAACATTTAATCGGTTTGAGGCAACTGGGCTAGCTCCTGTGTAATATGCTTCAACAAATACAGTTAAAAGTCTTGTATTCACATCAATAGTTGCAGTAGTTGCTACGTTTACATAAGAACTTTGATTACGGGTTTGGTTTGAGGCATTGGTCCAATTGTTTCTGCCCATTGCCGTTCCAGTTGCACCATTTTGAGATAAACCAGTAAAGGCAGTTCGGTTTACTGTGGCTGCAGGATAACCAGTTAATGCTGATTGATTCGCGATAGCTGTTCCAAATGATGTTCTAAAATCAGGTTGTCCTGTACCAGGAGTTGCAAATCCACCAACATGAATGTTAATTAAGAAAACATCAGCAGGATTGGCGTTTTTTATGGTATTAGCAATAGCATGGCCCGAAGGACAATACTGACAATTAACACCTGTAAACTCTTCTAAGATTACTTTCTTGTTTTGTGGTGTAGTGCTCACAATTGTTTGTGCATAGGTGCTAAAAGCTGTAAAAAATAATAAAAGGAGTAATTTTTTTTCCATTGGTATTGGTTTTTAGATAGTTAAATTTTATTTTGAAATGCAAGTATAGTTATTTTTTTTCTAAAATAAAAACAAATACTTTATTAGCTTTTTTTGAGATGGATCGTTAATTTTTAATCAAATAATTTTTTACAAAAATTATTGTTATTTGTATTATATTTGCCAAGTTTTGGGGATGTAGCTCAGCTGGTTAGAGTGCTTGCCTGGCAGGCAAGAAGTCGTGGGTTCGAGTCCCATCTTCTCCACATATTTAGTAGTGTTTTATTGAATTAGAAATTTATTTTCAGTGATTTTTTATCACACTATTTAGTGTTAAAGTCATTTTTTAATAAATTTTCGAAGAAAATAAATAAATCAAAAAATGATATCGAAATCAGAATAAGAAGCAAATAATAAAAAAAGTAATCTCTAAATTACGTAACCTTTTTTAAATCATCAGCTACTTTTTCCAATTCTAAATACCAATCTACTCCAAAACGACGGATAAGTGCTTCTTTTACAAATTTATAAACGGGAACCTCCAATTCTTTTCCCAAGGAACAAGCAGGGTTACAAATATCCCAACGATCATAATTGACGGCGGCAAATTCGGTAAAATCTTTCACACGAATTGGATACAAATGGCAGGATACCGGTTTTTTCCAATCGATAATTCCTTGGTTATAGGCCTGTTCTATTCCGCAAAGTGCAGTTTTGCCATCAAAAATCACATAAGCGCAATCTTTATTTTCTATTAGCGGTGTTTCCAAATCTTGGTCGGTTCCAACGGTCCAAGTTCCTAATCTTTCAATGGCTTCAATACCTTCTTTGCGAAGAAAAGGTTTAATTTTTGGATAAATTTCTTCTAGGATTTTGGTTTCGTCTTGTGTTAAAGGTGCTCCAGCATCACCATCGACACAGCAAGAACCATGACAAGCCGAAAGATTACAAACAAAATCTTTTTCTAGTATATCTTCAGAAACGATGGTTTTACCTAATTGAAACATGAATTGATTTATGATTTAGTATTCGGATTTTTTCTTGGCAAAAGTAGCCAATTTTAGAATGTGATTTAGGATTACCATTTCGGAATTTGTTACTTTTGAAAAAAAATCATGACTATAGATTTTAAAGAAATTGCAACAACTACAATGGTTTTGTTTGCCGTAATCGATATCGTTGGAAGCATTCCGGTGATTATTGATTTACGGGCAAAATTCGGACATATACAATCGGGAAAAGCATCTTTAGTTTCGGCTGCCATAATGATAGCATTTTTATTTGTAGGCGAAGAAATTCTAAAATTAATTGGTATCGATGCCAATTCGTTTGCAGTAGCAGGTTCGTTTGTTTTATTTTTTTTAGCTTTAGAAATGATTTTAGGGATTCGTTTATACAAAGAAGAGAAAGCTTCATCGGCTTCTATCGTCCCAATTGCTTTTCCCTTGGTAGCTGGAGCCGGAACAATGACAACCTTACTATCTCTTAGAGCAGAATTTCAGTCTATAAATATAATTGTAGCCATACTTTTAAATATAATTTTGGTCTATTTTGTTTTGAAATCTTCAGCCAAAATTGAAAAAATGTTAGGGGATAATGGCTTAAGCATCATTCGGAAAGTATTTGGAGTGGTGCTTTTAGCTATCGCAGTTAAATTATTTGCCGCTAATGTTAAAGGACTTTTTGTGTAACGGCAATTTTAGTATTTTTGTCTTCTAAATTTACCTTATGAAAATTTTTACTTCAATACTATTGATAATTGCTACAGGGTTGGTCCTATTCAATCTAACTTTATTAGATTTTGAAAAACCTTTGGAAGGCAATAGCATGATAGCACTTATTGGAATAGCCGCGTCTTTATGTGCTATTTTTATACTGTTGATTTTTAGAATGTCTAAAAAAATAGAAGAAAAACTAAAAAATCAATAAAATGTTTGATGTTCTAATCATTGGAGGTGGTGTTTCCGGAATGTCATGTGCTTTAGTTTTAGGTTCTGCACATAAAAAACCATTTGTTCAAGACAAAAAAATCGGCATCATTTCCCATCAAAAAACATCTTCTCTTCAAGAAGCGCTTTTTAATAATGCCTACGGAATCACCCCAGGGAAATTAGGTTCTGAACTATTGGTTGAAAGTAGTGAGCATTTAAAAGAATTATATCCCCATGTAACACAAATAGAAGCCGAAAAAGTGCTCAAAGTAACTGGAGAGCATTCCAATTTTGCCGTGATTACGAATAAAAATTCTTACGCAACAAAATCGATTGTTGTAGCCATTGGTTATGCTAATACTTTTGATATAAAAGGATTGTTACAGTATGTTGAACCCCACCAAAAAGCTTTAGCCGAAAAACAAAGAATACAATTGAAAAATGTAGACCATAAGGTAGCAGAAGGTATTTTTGTTGTAGGAACTCTAGCCGGATGGCGGAGTCAATTGGCTATAGCTGCAGGTAGTGGTGCAGCGGTTGCAACGGATATTTTAACTGTTTGGAATAATGGAATCTCCGCTCAAAGCCACGATTCAATTAAAAAGTAGTTTTCTTTTTAAGTAATACATTTCGAAGCAATGATAAATTTATTATATTGCTAATCGTTTTGGCAATAGTGCTGTTACCTTATATTAAAGAAATGAAAAAACTACTTCTGCTTCTAATTTGTATTTATTCTTATACTTTTTATGCTCAAAATAAAAAAGTAACAGATACTATTTTTTCCAATAAATTAAATGAAGATAGAGAAATCATTATCGGATTACCTCCATCTTATGATAAACATCCGAATCAAAAATTTCCAATTTTAGTTCTTTTGGATGGAGATTTTCTTTTTGATCCCTTTCAAGGTGCCTTAAGTTATGGCAATTATTGGGATGATTTGCCCGAAGTAATCATTGTTGGGATAAGTCAGAATAAAAATAATGAGCGAGAACTAGATTGTATGGTTGATGAAACTACCGGATTGCCATCCGAAAAAGGAGAATCTTTTTTCGAGTTTATTGGGATGGAATTGCTGCCTTATATTCAAAAGAATTTCAGAACTGCTCCTTTTAAAATGATTGCAGGATTAGATACTACTGCTGGTTTTTTGAACTTATATTTATATAAAGACAACCCTGTTTTTGATGCTTATATCTCTATGAGTCCAGAACTTCCTAATACAATGGAAGAAAATATTCCACAAAGACTTGCTGCAATTCAAAAACCACTTTTTTATTATCATTCTTCAGCTGACGGCGATGTAAAAAAAATGAGAAACCGAATTATTGCGTTAGATGAAGTTGCTAAAAAAATCAATAAAGAAACGGTAAACTATCGATTTGATGATTTTAAAGGAGCATCACATTATTCATTGGTTTTGAATTCTATTCCAAGTGCTTTGTATCAAATATTTTCGGTTTATCAGCCGATTTCAACTGTGGAGTTTAATGAAAAAATTGCCACATTATCTTCAGGTTATGTAGATTATCTGATAAAAAAATACGATGTTATAGATAAATCATTTGCGTTAAAATTACCAATTCGGTTAAACGACTTCAAAGCCATAGAAGCTGCAATTCTAAAAAACAAAGCTTATGATGAATTTGACAAGTTATCTCAATTAGCCCGAAAAAATTATCCAAAATCAATGCTGGCAGACTATCAAATGGGGCAGATGTATGAAAAAAAAGGAGATAATGCCAGAGCAGTAAAATCGTATTTGAGCGCTTTTCAACGTGAAGAAATTGGAGATTTAACCAAAGAAATGATGATTGAAAGAGCGGATGAGTTAAAGAAAAGTTTACCTAAAAAAGGAGATAAAGGCAAAAAAGAAAAAGAGGAACCTGTAGTCGAAGAAACACCGCCTACTGAAACTCCTACAGAAACTACACCCGTAGAAACTACACCCACCGAGACCACTCCAACAGAAACACCATTAGGTGGTAAAAAGTAATACTAATGTCCAAATTAAAAACTACTTTTTTTTGTCAAAATTGCGGTGCTCAATATTCAAAATGGCAAGGACAATGCAATTCATGCAAAGAATGGAATACTATTGCAGAAGAAATTATTCAGAAAGAAGAAAAGTCAAACTGGAAGCCATCTGATACTCCTTCTAAAAGAGTTTCAAAACCCTTAAAAATAAATGAAATCGATTCGACTCAAGAAGTTCGAATGGATACAACCGATGGTGAATTGAATCGGGTCCTTGGAGGCGGAATTGTTCCTGGCTCTTTGATCCTTTTGGGTGGTGAACCCGGTATTGGAAAAAGTACATTGTTACTTCAAATTTCTTTACAATTGCCTTATAAAACATTATATGTTTCGGGAGAAGAAAGTCAAAAACAAATAAAAATGCGTGCCGAACGCATCAACCCCAATAGTGATAATTGCTATATTCTCACCGAAACGAAAACCCAAAACATTTTTCGTCATATTATAGAAACAGAACCCGACATTGTCATTATCGATTCGATACAAACCCTGCACACCGATTATATCGAATCAACTGCAGGAAGCATTTCTCAAATTAGAGAGACTACGGCAGAACTTATAAAATTTGCTAAAGAAACCAATATTCCAGTAATTCTTATTGGTCATATCACTAAAGATGGTAACATAGCTGGTCCAAAAATATTGGAGCATATGGTGGATACTGTTTTACAATTTGAAGGCGACAGAAACCATGTATATAGAATTCTTCGTTCACTCAAAAACCGTTTTGGTTCTACAGCCGAATTGGGTATCTATGAAATGCAAGGTTCTGGTTTAAGAGAAGTTTCCAATCCTTCTGAGATATTGATTTCGCATCGCGAAGAAGAACTTTCAGGAACTGCCATCGCATCGACACTTGAAGGCATGCGTCCGTTGATGATAGAAATTCAAGCTTTAGTTTCAACTGCAGTCTACGGAACACCCCAACGAAGTACCACTGGGTATAATGCCAAACGATTAAATATGATATTGGCCGTTTTAGAAAAACGGGCTGGTTTTCGCCTCGGAACCAAAGATGTTTTTTTGAACGTTACTGGCGGTATTTCTGTTGATGATCCTGCGATTGATTTGGCGGTAGTAGCGGCTATTTTATCATCTAACGAAGATATTGCTGTTGGGAAAGACGTTTGTTTTGCTGGCGAAGTTGGTCTTTCGGGCGAAATTCGCCCTGTGAATCGTGTAGAGCAACGCATTCAAGAAGCTGAAAAGCTAGGTTTTTCAACCATTTTCGTATCTAAATATAATAAGATTGCAACTAAATTCCCTGGAATAAAAGTAGTTTTAGTTTCCAAAATTGAAGAAGTGGTGGAGCAATTGTTTGGGTAAGAAACGATTACTATGAAAATTAAAAAGCAAAAAGTTTTTCTTTTACTAAAAAGTAGTGGCTTAGTTTTACTGCTTGGAGTAATCTTGCTTTTTGTTTTTCGAAATACAATTTTAGATAAAGTTATTCACCGAATTGATGCTAAACTATATCGTGAATACCAATGTAATTTTAGGGTTCAAAAAGCTGAATTTCAGGGTTTGACTAATTTGGAATTTCATGACATTTTTCTAGTTCCTCAAGAAAAAGACACTTTAGTAAGTATAAGCGAATTGAAAACCAGCATTAGCTTTTGGAAACTTTTAGTTGGCGACATCCAATTAGGAAAACTAGAAATCAACAAAGGATATATACAATTAGTAAAATCCAAAAACGGAAGCAATTTTGAGGCATTTCTTCGTTCTAAAAAAGAGAAATCAGACAATGCCGAAGTTAATTATGCCCAATTGCTTAATCGTATAAGTTCCAAATTATTGGACTTGGTACCAACCGATATGCACGTACAAGGATTTGCTTTTAAAATTAATGATGAAGGCAATAAAGTGGTTTTCGATTTTAATCAATTGGCTTTAGCCGATAAAAAACTCACCACCCAAATTCAGGTGACATCCGATAAGTTTTCACAAGAATGGAGTATTAACGGTTTTGCCGATCCAAGAGATAGGAAAGCCGATTTAACTTTTGCAAATACTAAAAATGATACTATTAGAGTTCCATATATTCATAAAAAATTCAATCTAAAAGCAGGTTTTAAATCTATTCATTTTAATTTAGAAAATTTGGCTATGGATGAAGGAAAACTCCATATTGACGGTTATTCTTCTATTCAAAATTTATTTGTCAATCATACTAAAATTGCCAATAAAGATGTTGTTATAAAAAATGCCCGTTTTGATTATCGCTGGATTGTTGGTGAACGTTTTATTGCATTAGACAGCACTTCTAAAGTAGAATTGAATGCCATTAAATGCCAACCTTATCTTTCGTATACCAACGAAACCGATAAAGTTTATGCGCTCAAATTGAAGATTCCAAAAATCAAGGCGCAAGATTTTATTACATCATTACCAACGGGTTTGTTTCGCCATTTTGAAGGGATGGAAGCCCAAGGAAGTTTTAGTTATATCTTGAATTTTGAATATAACAATCATAATCCAAACGCTCTTACGTTTGAAAGTAATCTCAAAAAAGAAGGATTAAAAATCACCAAATATGGCGAAGCCGATTTGAATAAAATCAATAATGATTTCACTTATCGCGCTATGGATAAAGGCTTTCTCCAACGGCCTATTCTTGTTGGTATTGATAATCCTAATTTTACACCGCTAAATGAAATTTCACCTTATTTACAAAAATGTGTTTTGACGAGTGAAGACCCTTCATTTTTTAATCATCGCGGATTTATAAATGAAGCTTTTAAACAATCGATAGCCAAGAATATTCGAACCAAAAAATTCTCACGTGGTGCCAGTACGATTAGTATGCAGCTGGTCAAAAATGTGTTCTTATCTCGAGAAAAAACATTGTCGAGAAAACTAGAAGAAATTCTTTTAGTTTATATTTTAGAAAATAACCGAATCAGTTCGAAAGAACGCATGCTTGAAGTGTATTTTAATATTATAGAATGGGGACCAAACATCTATGGTATTGGTGAAGCTTCTCAGTTTTATTTTCAGAAGAAACCAAGCGATTTAAGCTTAAAGGAATGTTTGTTCTTAGCGACAATAATCCCAAAACCTAAAGGATTTATGTATCGTTTTGATGCTGATCAGCAATTGAAACCATTTGCCCGTCAGCAAAATGATTTTTTAACGCGATTGATGTTGCGCCGAAATTTACTCACAGAAACGGATACGATTGGTCAGCAAGAACCGATGAATATTTCGGGTGAAGCTCAATTTTTCTTAAAGCAAAAGCCATCGACAAATGAAATAGACACTACTACTATAGAAGTGTTTGAATTTTAATAATACGATAATTACTATACTATTTGTCCTCTTTTTGCGTTACTTTATAATCCATACTAAATCATTTGATATGAAAAAACTATTTTATTTATTAGGATTAATTTCAACCATTTCATTTGCCCAAAAACCAATTTTCACTACGGCTAAAATTAAAGCGGCAACGGTTTATTTTAATGCGGCTGAGTTGTCTCAAACCACATCAGTCAATCTACCAGTTGGAACTAGTGAAATTGTAATTAAAAATGTAGCCGATTATTTAAATGAAAACACAGTTCAAATAGGTGCGCCTAATTCGGTTACGGTATTGTCTGTGCAGTTTACGCAAAATTACATTTCAGAATATGAGATTGATGAAACGAATCCGGCCATAAAAAAAGTACGTGATAGCATTACATGGACGGAAAAAGAGATAAAAAAAATTCAGATTGATAAATACTCCAATCAGCAAACTATTGCCCTTTTAGATGCTAATCAAAACGTTGGTGGCGCTAATACGGGTTTGAATGTAACCGAATTAATGAAGTTAGTCGATTTTTATAAAGCCAAACGAACAGAACTCGATAACTCGATTGTTTTACTCACAGAGAAAGAAACCAAATTGACGACTAAACTCAATACCTTAAAATCTAAATTAGAAATCAATACTCAAAAAGAAGATAAAAACTCCAAAGGCAAATTGATTATTCAAGTGATGAATGAAATAGCAGGAGTAGTCAATTTAGATATAAATTATGTTACCAACAATGCCTCGTGGACTCCTTTTTATGATTTACGAGCAGAAAACATTGCAGCACCCATTAATATGCTATACAAAGCACAAGTCACACAATGGACCGGTATTGATTGGAAGAAAGTGAATTTAACCTTGTCGTCCGGAAACCCAAATCAGAATAATCAAGCGCCGTTGTTGAGTTCTTGGTTTTTGAGGTATCAAGAAGAATCAAAAGATTTTAATTATTATCGTGGAAATGTTTATTCAAAATATAGAAATGAGGACATTAATGCGCCTGTTTTAAATTCTTTACAAGGTCAATTAGCAGGAGTTTCTATCTCAAATGCTTCAGGACAACCGGGTACGGGAAGTGATTTAAAAATAAGAGGTGCAGCGTCATTAGATAAAAAAATAGATCCATTATATATTGTTGATGGAGTACCCGTAAAAGCTGAAACTTTTTTTAATATCCCAGCCGAAAGTATTTTAAAAATGGATGTTTTAAAAGATTCCTCAGCAACAGCTTTATATGGAGGGCGAGGTTCAGGAGGTGTTTTTTTAGTTACTACCAAAAGCGGTATGGGTGATTACACAGAAGTGAATGAAAACCAACTCAACGTTTCCTTCGATATTGATATTCCGTATGATATTTTATCGAATAGCAAACCACATAGTGTTGCATTAAAAGAAATTAAATTACCGGCAACTTATAAATATTATGCGGCTCCAAGAGTAGAAAAAGAAGCGTTTCTTTTGGCAGAAATTAATGAGTATTCGAAGTATAATTTATTGCCTGGCGAAGCCAATATTATATTTGAAGGGTTGTATGTGGGCAAAACAGTGATTAATCCCAATCAAACTTCGGATACGTTAAATTTGAGTATGGGTAGAGACAAGAAAATTTCTATCAAACGTGAAAAAGTAGTTGACAAATCGGGAACACGTTTTTTATCATCCAAAAAAGAACAAACCTTTACCTATGATATAACGGTAAGAAACAACAAAAAGGAAGCTGCCGATATTTTATTAAAAGACCAATATCCGTTGAGTACCGATAAAGAAATTGAAATCGAATTACTAGAAAGTAGTAACGCCAAGGAAAATAAAGAAACCGGAATTTTGACTTGGAGTTTAAAACTCAATACAGGTGAAACGAAGAAAATTAGGATAAGTTATAAAGTCAAATGTCCGAAAGATAAAACCATAGAAAATTTATAAAACAGCAACGCAATCCTAACTGATTGCGTTTTTTGTATAACAATTTGATTCCAAAATTTTTATTTCTAACTTTACGAAAATTAAAATAATCTTACTATGAAAAAAATTACACTTTTTATCAATTTGCTTATAGTGTCATTATCTTTTGGGCAAACCCTAAGCTTACAACAATTTGCAACTGGATTTTCTAGTGCAATTGCTATTGTGCATCCACCTAATGATAGTAGGTTATTTATTGTTCAACAAAGAGGTTTAATTCGCATTTTAAATGCCAACGGTACTGTAAATTCAACACCATTTATAAATTTATCCACAGTTGTAAGTCAATCCGGCAGTGAAAGAGGTTTATTAGGATTAGCGTTTCATCCTAATTATGCAACCAATGGTTTGTTTTTTGTAAATTACACTGATACGGCTACTGGAAATACTATAATTGCTCGATATTCGGTTAGTGCTAATCCGAATATTGCGAACACTACCGGGACTATTTTAATGAATATTAATCAACCCTATTCAAATCATAATGGAGGTTCATTGGTATTTGGTCCTGATGGTTATTTGTATATTGGAATGGGTGATGGTGGAAGCGGTGGTGATCCGCAAGGTTATTCACAGAATTTAAGTTTAACGAATTCCAATGTTACATCAAATCCTAGTCGTATTTATTTAGGAAAAATGTTGCGTATTGATGTTGATAATCCTGCTACAGGATTAAATTATGGTTTTCCACCAACCAATCCTTATGTTACAGAAGCTGGAAAACAAGAGATATGGGCTCGTGGTTTGCGTAATCCTTGGAAGTTTTCTTTTAATAGAGTAAACGGAGATTTATGGATTGGCGATGTAGGTCAAGGAGGTTTTGAAGAGGTTAGTAAAGTGGCGGCTCCATTACCTAACACGGGTTTAAATTTTGGATGGCGTTGTTACGAAGGTAATGCAATCTATAATACTTCAGGATGTGCCGCGCAAAATACTATGACAATGCCCGTTTCGGTTTATCCGTATAGTCAAACAGAAGTATGTACATCAATAACTGGAGGTTATGTTTATACGGGAAGTTTATACCCCAATTTACTGAATAAATATGTAGTGGCCGATTATTGTTGGGGCGATATTGGTTTTGTTTCAAATACAGGTGGAGCGATAACTTGGTCATATAATTCGAATAACTTTATTACGTCGTTTGGCGAAGACAAAGATGGAGAATTATATGTATCTACAGGGAGTATAATTCACAAATTGATTGATACTTCGCTTAACGTAAGTGATTTCAGCAATAGCATGTTACGTATTTATCCCAATCCGGCAAATACTGAATTATTTATTAAAAATGATAATGACATTGCACTAAAATCTCTTAAAATAATTGACTTAACCGGGAAAGTTGTTCATCATCAAAACCTTGAAAATACAGATACAAATACCATCAATATTTCAGCAATTGCCAAAGGCTTGTATTTGGTTGAAATAGAAACCCAACCAGGGAATTTGTTCCAATCTAAATTGATTGTAGAATAATTTTAAGGCGCTGGATTTGGAAATAATTCCTGTATCGTATTGATTTCTGAAATAATTTTCGGAGACAATACGGTTTCAAATGCCGCAATGTTTTCTTGAAGCTGTCCTACTGTTGTGGCACCTACAATTGTAGCGGTTACAAAATCTTGTTGGTTTACAAATGCTAAAGCCATTTGGGTTAAGGTTAATCCGTTTGATTTGGCAATTTCTTGATATAGTTTTGTGGCTTTCAAGCAGTTTTCGTTTGCGTATCTTGTAAACTGAGGGAATAAACCTAAACGTGAAGTGGGAAGAATTCCATTTAAATGTTTGCCAGTCAAAAAACTAAAAGCTAAAGGCGAATACGCCAATAAACCTACATTTTCACGCATTCCAATTTCGGAAAGGCCAACTTCATATAATCGATTTAGTAACGAAAACGGATTTTGAATCGTTACAATTCTAGGCAAATTATGGTTATTGCTTTCGCTGATGAACTTCATTACACCATAAGGGTTTTCATTAGAAACGCCTATATGTTTTATTTTTCCTTCCTTGATTAATCCGTCATAAATACTTAAAACTTCGAAGAAATTTTCTTGCCATTCAACATCAATTTTAGAAACACCACGTTGCCCAAACATGTTCATCACCCGTTCCGGCCAGTGCATCTGATATAAATCGATGTAATCCGTTTGAAGGTTATTTAAGCTTAAATGAACAGCTTCATGAATGCTTTTCTTTGAAAAATCTAACGGTTGTCTGATGTATGCCATTCCACGATTAGGACCCGCAATTTTGGTAGCAATTACTAGATTATCCCTTTTTCCCGTTTTTTTTAACCAAGTTCCAATATATCGTTCCGTGTTTCCAAGTGTTGCTTCACGGGCTGCAATGGGATACATTTCGGCAGTATCGATAAAGTTAACGCCACTGTCTACTGCGTAATCCAATTGTGCATGTGCATCACTTTCAGAGTTTTGTTCTCCAAAAGTCATGGTGCCGAGACAAACTTTACTAACTTTTAGGTCAGTATTTGGTAAAAATGTATACTTCATTTTATAGTTTCAAATAGATTGGGAATCTAAAAGCAAAAAGGTTTAACTCAATAAATTGGTCACGAACGATGGATAAATTCCTAAAATAATATTGAGCAAAATAGCAATAACTGCCACTGCATAATATACAAAAGGGACAGTTTGTTTTTCATCAGATGCTTCTTTTGTGTACATCGCCAAAATCAATTTAAAATAGTAACCCACACTTATTATCGAGTTGATTACGGCGGCAATGACAACTACCAAATAACCTGCTTTTATAGTTTGTTCGAACAACATAAACTTTGCAAAGAAACCAGAGAATATTGGTATTCCCGCCATGGACAGAAGTGATGCAGTGAGTATAGCAGCCAAAAGAGGATTGTTTTTTCCAAGACCATTAAAGTTTGAAATATCTTCGTTGTCTTTGTTTGTTGTGACATAAATAATTACGGCAAAAGATGCTATTCCGGCCAAAGCATAGGCAGCAGTATAATATAATAATGTTGATGCTGCGGTTGACATGCTTAATAATGCCATCACCATAAATCCGGCATGAGAAATACCCGAAAAAGCCAGCATTCGTTTTACATTTTTTTGACGCAATGCCATAATATTCCCAACGGTCATCGATAGAATTGAAATTATCACAATCAATAATTCTACTTTAGGAGATAAACTGGTCAAACCACTTAATAATTTATACAGCGTAGCCATAGCAACAATTTTAGCCAAGGTACTCATTGTTGCAGTTGTTAGTGAAGGAGAACCTTCATAAACATCGGGAGCCCAAAAGTGGAAAGGTGCTGCGGCAATTTTAAATAACATTCCGATGATGATTAGTGTGATTCCAATTGGGAACCATACGGGTAATCCGATACCTTGAGATAAATCATATATCTCTATCATATCAAAATATCCTGTTGCTCCATAGACTAAACAAATTCCAAATAAAATAATTCCAGAAGCAAACGAGCCCATTAAGAAATATTTCATTCCGGCTTCATTACTTTTAATATCCAATCTACGACTAGCTGCTAAAACATAAAGCGAAATCGAAAGTATTTCGATACCGATAAAGAACATTGCTAAATTTCCGAAAGAAACCATGGCAACAGCTCCTGATAAAAGGAAAATTTTAATGGCAATAAAATCGGATATTTTTGTGGGATGCTCTTTATAAAAATCACCACTCAATGCGACTAAGAAAATAGTTAGTAGTATAAACAAACTAGAAAAAGCTACCGAAAATTTATTCACAACAATCATATTGTTGTAAAAAGAAGCGGGTGTATTGAATTCAGAAATAGTAAGTCCAAGAATAGCTAAAAGTCCTATTAAGGCAATAGGAACAAGGAGCTTTCTTAAATTAAAGATTTCAGCGATAAGGCAAAAAACACCTAAACCTGATATGGCAATTAATGTATTCATTTTTGGACTTAATTTATATTTGATAAAATTTCTTTTAAACTCGGCGTCACCAAATCAACAATTGGTTTTGGGTACAATCCGAAGAATAATAAAAAGCCGATGATAGCTACTAATGTTATTGTTTCCTGGGTTGTAACATCTGTAAATACTTTGACATTAGTTTCTCCTAACATGGTATTTTGAAACATTTTAAGCATATAATAAGCGCCTAAAATTATGGTAGTTCCACCTAAAACAGCAAACCACATATTTGCTTGACTTAAACTATACAATACTGTAAACTCTCCAATAAAATTAAATGTTCCAGGTAAAGCTACAGATGCTAAAACCAAAATCATAAACATCGACGTGAATTTTGGAGACTGTGAACGAATACCGCCCATTTCTGAGATGGTTCGCGTTTCGTATCTTCTGTGAATAATTTCAGCTGCAAAAAATAATCCAACAATCACAAATCCGTGGGCAATCATTTGAGATACTGCACCGCTTAATCCGTCGAGCGTTAATGTATAACAACCAGCAGCAATTAAACCTACGTGGGCTAAAGAAGAATAGGCCAATAGTTTTTTCAAATCCTTTTGTCGTAACGCTACAATTGAACCATAAATCACACCGGCAATACTCAATCCGATTAAGATGGGCATATAGTTTTTTGCAGCCGCTGGAGCAATTGGTAATTGCCAACGAATAACGCTATACAATCCCATTTTAAGCATGATTCCCGATAATAACATCGTTCCGACAGTTGGAGCTTTTTGATATACTTTAGCTTGCCATGTGTGAAAAGGAATTATTGGAATCTTAATAGCATACGCTAAGAAGAAAGCAAAGAAAATATAACACTGTTCGGTTTCAGATAAGTCTAATTTGTATAAGTCTTCTAAAAGGAAACTATTTGCTTTTGTATATAAATAGGCAAAACCAATTAACATGAATAAAGAACCCGCTAAAGTGTATATAAAGAATTTTATAACCGCTTTTTTACGTTTTTCCGAATCGCCATTACCCCAAATAAGCGAAATAAAATAAATTGGAATCAAAGCCAACTCCCAGAAAACATAATACAATAATCCGTCAGCAGCTAAAAATGTTCCAGTCATTGCAAAGGACATAAATAAAACTAAAGCATAGAAGTTTTTAGCATTGGAAAACGAATTTCCAAAAGAAGAATATATAATTAAAGGCGTTAATGCAGTAGTCAATAATACCATTGCCATCGATAGACCATCAGCTTTAAAAGCTAAGGAAACTTTGGGCATATCAATCCAATTAGAAATAAAGCTAATATCGTTTCCTTGATTGAATACATTCAATAAATATAAAGAGAAACCGAGAGCACTTAAACTGAATAGTAAGGCTACTTTAGGAGCCAATTTATCTCCAGCGAAAAAGGTTACAATCGAACCCAAAAGAAGTAGTAATAATATAGTTGTTACATCCATTGTGTAAAAATTATTGAGCTATAAATAAATAAGTTATTATGGCAACAATGCCAATCACAAAGGCAAAAAGATATAATCCGATACTTCCTGTGTGTAATTTTCTTCCTTGCGTTCCAATTCCGTTTGCTACAGTTCCAAATCCGTAAATAACTTTTCCAAATGCAGGTTCTAAAGTTGTTCTAAAGAAATTAGACAAACTATTGATTGGTTTAACAATTAAGAAAGTATAAAACTCATCAACATAATATTTATTATAAATGGTTTTATTTAGACCCATAATTTCAGCATCTTCTTTGGGTATAAATCCATGTTTAATGTATTTTGAATATGCCCAAAGGATTCCAAAAAGTGCTCCAGCCATCGCGATTCCCATCAGCATAAACTCTTGACTTCCTAGGTGATGTGCTTCGTGTTTTGCCGTTAAAATGGGCTCTAAAAAATGATTTAACCACATACTACCTGGTAAATTAATGGCACCACCTATTAAGGCCAAAATCGCTAA
Source organism: Flavobacteriaceae bacterium (assembly GCA_947464335.1). Taxonomy (GTDB): domain Bacteria; phylum Bacteroidota; class Bacteroidia; order Flavobacteriales; family Flavobacteriaceae; genus Flavobacterium. Next base: position 11,937 of record CANHWG010000021.1, on the reverse strand, counting down.
GATTACTAAAGGAATAGTAATTAGACTTGGACTTTCATGCAAATGATGTTTTTGTTCATCGGTGCCTCGGAATTCTTTGAAGAATGTTAAATACATTAATCTAAACATATAGAAAGCGGTCATGATTGAAGCGATAGAAGCAACTATCCATAATACTTTGTTGTGTTCGAATGCAACCATTAAGATTTCATCTTTTGACCAAAAACCAGCAAATGGAAATATTCCAGCGATAGCCAAAGTTGAAATCATCATTGTCCAAAAGGTAATTGGCATCGCTTTGCGCAATCCGCCCATTTTTCGCATATCTTGTTCACCGTGTAAAGCATGAATAACCGAACCTGAACCTAAGAATAGGCAAGCTTTAAAAAATGCGTGAGTGATAACGTGAAATACGGCAACACTATAAGCACCCATTCCTAATGCTAAAAACATTAAACCTAGTTGTGATACAGTAGAGTAGGCCAAAACTTTTTTAATATCGTTTTGAAGCAATCCAATTGAAGCGGCTACGATTGCAGTAGAAGCACCTACAATGGCAATGATATTTTGAACATCTGGAGTTAAATCAAATAGGAAATTCATTCGAGTTACCATGAATATTCCGGCGGTTACCATTGTTGCAGCGTGAATTAAAGCCGAAACCGGTGTTGGTCCAGCCATAGCATCGGGTAACCAAGTATACAAAGGTAATTGTGCAGATTTTCCACAAGCTCCAATAAATAGGCATAAAGTAGCTATTCCAAGCATTGCTGAACTATGATTTCCAGCCGTAATCGCTTGCTTTATTTCTATGTAATTTAAACTTGAAAATAATTGACCAATTATAAAAATCCCAATCAAAAAACCTAGATCACCAATTCGGTTCATTATGAATGCTTTCTTTGCGGCATCATTATAGGATTGATTTTTATACCAAAATCCAATCAATAAATAAGAACACAATCCAACACCTTCCCAACCAATAAACATCACTAATAAGTTGCTTCCGATAACCAGTGTTATCATGAAAAATACGAACAGATTCAAATAGGCAAAGAACTTATGCATATTCTCGTCGTCGTGCATATAGCTGATAGAATATAAGTGTATTAATGTCCCAATTCCGGTAACGAATAATAACCAAAGCAAAGATAATTGGTCTAATAAAAGCCCGAAGTCTAATTTAAAATTATGAACGGATATCCAATCAAATAGAGAAATTTCAAATGGTTTTCCGTTTTGATTGAGTTGAGCAAAAAAACAAATACTCAACAAAAACGAAATAAAAACGGTTAGGGTACCAATGGCTCCCGAAATACTTTTGCTAACTTTTTTTCCGAAGAAAATATTGAAAAGGAACCCAGCAAATGGCGATAAGAGTAATAGTAAAGCTAAATTTGTTTCCATTTTAGATTATCCTTTTAAGTTCTTTAAATTAGCAATATCAATTGAGCCAATGTTTCGGTATACTGAAACTAAAATAGCCAATCCAACGGCTACTTCTGCTGCAGCTACTGCCATAGAGAAGAACACGAAAACTTGGCCTTCGGCATCTTGGTGATAGGTTGAAAAAGCTACAAATAATAAGTTTACGGCGTTTAACATAATTTCGATGGACATAAAAACGATAATGGCATTTCTACGATACAATACGCCAAAAATTCCAATACAGAAAAGAAGCACCGTTAGGAAAAGGTAATTTTCTATACCTATTTGATTTAAAATATTATCTATCATTATTTCTGATCTTTTTCTTTTTTAGTCAATAATACTGTTCCAATCATGGCTACTAATAATAAAATAGAGACAAACTCAAAAGGAACCATATATTCATTTAACAATATTTTCCCTAATGCTTTAATAGTTTGAAAATCTTCACCAGAACTGTCATATTCGCCCACAATTGTTTTAGAATTAACAAAAATGGTAATCAAAACAATGCTCATTAAAACAAATACAACGATAGCGCCAAGACGCGTAATTCTTGGTTTATGTACTTCGTCTTCTTTGTTTAGATTCATTAACATGATGGTAAAAAGCATCAATACCATAATAGCTCCTGCATATACGATCAGTTGAACGATTGCTAAAAACTGAGCATTTAACAATAAATAATGGCCCATTATAGATACCATGCATAACACTAAGTATATCGCACTATGAATCGGATTTTTACTATAAATTGTTAAAAATGCTGTTGCCAAAGTAAAGGCAGCAAGGATATAAAATATGAGTAGAACTGACGACATTAATTTAGGTTTTTTTGTTGAGTATTTTTCATTGCCACTTCTAACGGCATCACCAATTTATCTTTTCCATAAATAAAATCTTCTCTTTCGTATTGAGATGGTACCAATTCTTTGGATAGAGTTAAATAGATAGCGTCTTTTGGACAAGCTTCTTCACACAAACCACAAAATATACATCGCAACATATTGATTTCATATATAGAAGCATATTTTTCTTCACGATACAAATGTTCTTCACCTTTTTTGCGTTCTTCGGCTTTCATAGTGATTGCTTCGGCAGGGCAGGAAAGTGCACATAATCCGCATGCGGTACAATTTTCTCTACCAAGTTCATCTCTCTTTAAGGTATGTTTACCTCGATACACTGGGCTGAATTCTCTAACTTGTTCAGGATACTGAATTGTTGCTTTTTTTCTAAAAAAATGCTTTATGGTTATCAGCAGTCCTTTAACGATTGCTATAAGGTAAAGCCGTTCCCAAAAGGTCATTTCCTTATTGGAAACTTCTTTTTTCTTACCTGAAAGGGAAATATTTTGAATAGCTATTGACATATTTTATTATTTAAAAACCAAAATACAAACTCCAGTTACCATTATATTTACGATGGCGAGTGGAATTAAAACTTTCCAACCTAAATGCATTAATTGGTCGTATCTAAAACGTGGAATTGTCCATCTAATCCACATATAGAAAAAGATAAATCCACATATTTTAATAAATAAAACCAAAATACCGATAATATTAGCCGTATTCACGCCAACATTGTCTACCATCCATTGCATTCCAGGGTAATTATAAGCACCGAAATATAACACCGCTAAAATAGCAGATGAAATAAACATGTTAGCATATTCTGCGAACAAATAGAATCCCATTTTCATAGATGAATATTCGGTGTGATAACCCCCAATTAGTTCCGATTCACATTCTGCTAAGTCAAACGGAGTTCTGTTGGTTTCGGCAAAGGCACAAATCAGAAATATTAAAAATCCAACGGGTTGATAGAATACATTCCAATTCATTCCAGCTTGTTGTTCAGATATTTCTCTTAAGCTCAACGTTCCGGTCATCATGATTAAGGCAATAATAGATAAACCCATAGCAACTTCATACGAAACCATTTGAGATGCTGCTCTTACCGAACTCATTAAAGAGAATTTATTGTTTGATGCCCAACCACCAATCATAATTCCATAAACCCCAACAGATATAATTCCAAAAACATATAATAAAGCTACATCAATGTCAGTGGCTTGCAAGATTACGGTATGACCAAAGATTTCTAATTTGTCGCCCCATGGAATTACAGCACTGGTCATTAAAGCGGTAATCATTGCAATTGCTGGACCAACAATAAATAAAAAACGATTGGGTGTATTTGGAAAAAATTCTTCTTTAGCAAATAGTTTAGCACCATCTGCAAGAGGTTGCAATAAGCCACCCCAACCAGCACGGTTTGGCCCAACTCTATCTTGTAAAAAAGCAGCGACTTTACGTTCTGCCCAAGTAGAATACATTGCCATTATCATTGTAATTGAAAAAACAGCAACTATTAAAATACTTTTTTCTATGATGAATGCACTATCCATTAGGTATTTGATTTAATTGGGTTACCATCTATTTTCTCATTGTAATCGATCTCAGCCATACTAATTTTTTTACGGTCGATATCTCTACCCTGAAGAATTCCTTTTTCAGTATTGATCAAAACAGATTCGGTTTTACCGTAATGTTTATTTTGATTGATAACAGAATCTTTTTCAAATTTTCGTGGTCCTTCAATTACCCAATCAGAAACTTCTTTTTTATCAAAACGGCAGGTGTTACAGATAAATTCTTCTACTTCATGATATTCGTCTTTTCGAGCTGTAACTCTTTGTATTTCATTGCCGAACATCCAAACAGTTGTTTTTCCACAACATTTATCACAATCTCTGTGAGCGTTGAACGGTTTGTTAAACCAAACTCTAGATTTAAATCTAAAGGTTTTATCGGTTAAAGCGCCAACAGGACAAACATCAATCATATTTCCTGAAAATTCATTGTCGATTGCTGCTGAAACACAAGTAGATATTTGCGAATGGTCACCTCGATTTAAAACACCGTGAACTCTTCCATCGGTTAATTGATCTGCCACTTCCACACATCGTTGACAAACGATACAACGGTTCATGTGCAATTGAATTTTATCACCAATATCTTCTGGTTCAAAAGTTCTTTTTTCTTCAATAAATCGATGTTGTAATTTTCCGTGTTCGAAACTTAAATTCTGCAAATCACATTCTCCTGCTTGGTCACAAACTGGACAATCTAATGGGTGATTGATTAAAAGGAATTCAGTTACTGCTTTACGGGCTTCAAAAACTCTATCCGATCCTTTGCTCGCTACTTCCATTCCGTCCTGGCAACCTGTTACACATGACGCAACCAATTTTGGCATTGGTCTTGGATCAGCTTCGCTACCTTTGGTAACATCTACTAAACAACAACGGCATTTTCCGCCAGTTCCTTCTAGTTTAGAATAATAACACATGGCTGGCGGAACAGATTCTCCACCAATCATACGAGCAGCTTGCAGGATTGTTGTTCCCGGTGCTACTTCAATTTCTTGACCGTCTATGGTTACTTTCATATTGTTTTTGTCTAAAGTCTAAAGTCTAAAGTCTAAAGTCTTCTGCATTGGCTTTCGACTTTTGACTTTCCTCTTTCGACTGTCTATACTGTTTGCTTTGCTATTAAATGTTTCACTTTCTCAAATGGCTCATTCACAAAGTGATCTCTATTTTTTATTTTTTCAGGGAAACGAATATGGTATTCAAATTCCTCTCTGAAATGACGAATTGCTGCGGCCACTGGCCATGAAGCAGCATCTCCTAATGGACAAATTGTATTTCCTTCAATTTTAGATTGAATACTCCATAATAAGTCGATATCTTCTTCGCGTCCTTGTCCGTTTTCTATTCGCCATAATACTTTTTCTAACCAACCTGTACCTTCGCGGCATGGTGTACATTGCCCACAAGATTCATGGTGATAAAAACGCGAAAAATTCCACGTATTTCTAACGATACAAGCTCGGTCATCATAGACTATAAATCCACCTGAACCTAGCATCGAACCGGTTGCAAAACCACCGTCTGATAAACTTTCGTAAGTCATTAAACGGTCTTCACCTGCAGCGGTTTTGTAGATTAAATTCGCTGGCAAAATAGGCACCGAACTTCCACCTGGAACTAATGCTTTCAATGGTCTATCGGTTTGCATTCCGCCACAATATTCATCAGAATTCATGAATTCGTATACAGAAACACCTAATTCAATTTCGAAAACACCTTGATTTTTGATATTTCCAGAAGCTGAAATTAATTTGGTTCCTGTTGAACGACCAATTCCGATTCCGGCATAATCGGCTCCTGAATTATTTACAATCCATGGCACAGCTGCAATAGTTTCTACATTATTGACTACCGTTGGATTTTGCCAAAGTCCTTTAACTGCTGGAAATGGTGGTTTCAAACGAGGGTTTCCACGTTTTCCTTCTAAACTTTCTAGCAATGCGGTTTCTTCGCCACAGATGTAAGCACCGCCACCAATTTGAACATATAAATCCAAATCATAACCTGAGCCCAAAATATTTTTACCCAACCAACCTGCAGCTTTTGCTTCGGCGATTGCTTTTTCTAAAATTTTATAAACCCACATGTATTCTCCACGAATATAGATGTAGGATAGGTTAGCACCCAAAGCATAACTTGAGGTAATCATTCCTTCAATTAATAAGTGAGGAATGTATTCCATTAAATAACGATCTTTAAAGGTTCCCGGTTCTGATTCGTCGGCATTGCAAACTAAATGTCTTGGATTTCCTGATTTTTTATCAATAAAACTCCATTTCATTCCTGCCGGAAAACCAGCACCACCACGACCACGAAGTCCCGAAGTTTTTACTTCTTCAACCACTTCATCAGGGGTCATTTTTTTTAGGGCTTTTTCTACCGAAGCATAACCGCCTTCTTTGCGGTATACTTCATAGGTTCTGATGCCTGGAACGTTTATTTTGTCTAATAATATTTTTCTTCCCATGATATTATTTATCGTGTAAAGTGATTTTTCCTTCTTTGCAATCAGCAATTAGCTGATCTACTTTTTCTTTGGTCAAATGCTCTTGGTAGAAATCACCTAACTGCATCATCGGGGCATATCCACAAGCACCGAGACATTCTACACCACGAACTTCGAATAGACCATCAGCTGTTGGTTCACCAATACCTACGCCCAATTTAGAGCAAGTATAGTCCATTAAATCTTCAACCCCGTTTTGACAACAAGCTGCGGTTTGACAAAATTCGAACATGTATTTGCCAATTGGACGTTGATTGTACATGGTATAAAAAGTAACTACTTCGTATACTTCAATGGGTTGTATTTGTAAAATTTCGGCAACTTTATTTTGAAGTTCAATACTTAACCAATTATCATGAGCATCTTGAACCTCATGTAATATAGGGAGTAAAGCCGATTTTTGCTTTCCTTCTGGGTAGTGACTAATCAATTCATTAATTCGCTCCATTAATGCTGGAGTTATATTAATTTCTTGTTTTATGTGTGTTCTTTCCATTTTATATTTTAAATCTTCATTCAAAAATCGTTACGCTTTAATCTGAAATCGCTACGCATCTAATTCGCCTGCAATTACATTCAAACTAGAGAGTATAACGATGGCATCTGATAACATTCCGCCTTTTATCATTTCAGTATACGCTTGATAGTAGATGTAACAAGGCCTTCTCATTTTTAAACGATACGGAGTTCTACTTCCGTCTGAAATTAAGAAGAAACCCAATTCACCATTTCCGCCTTCAACTGCATGATACACTTCGTCTACAGGAACTGGAACTTCACCCATCACTATTTTAAAGTGATAAATTAAGCTTTCCATGTTCGTGTATACCTCTTGCTTTGGTGGTAAATAATAATCGGGAACATCTGCATGGTATGGCCCTTCAGGTAATTTATCTAATGCTTGACGAATAATTTTCAAACTTTCCCAAACTTCGGCATTACGAACACAAAAACGATCATAAGTATCCCCTGATTTTCCTACTGGAACATCGAATTCAAAGTCTTCGTAGGAAGAATAAGGTGCCATTTTTCTAACATCATAATCAATACCCGCAGCTCTAAGGTTTGGACCTGTAAATCCGTATTGCATAGCTTTTTCAGCAGAAATAGGTCCTACATTTGCTGTTCTGTCTATAAATATTCTATTTCTTTCAAATAAGTTTTCAAATTCTTTCCAACATACCGGAAATTCTTCTAAAAACAGGTCTAATTTTCTAAAGGCTTCTGATGACCAATCTCTTTCGAAACCTCCAATTCGCCCCATATTTGTAGTAAGTCTTGCTCCACAAATTTCTTCGTATATCTCGTATATCTTTTCTCTAAATTGGAATACATATAAAAAGCCAGTATAAGCACCAGTATCAACACCAAGAATTGAATTGCAAATAAGATGGTCCGTGATTCGCGCTAACTCCATTACAATGACACGTAGATATTGCGCTCTTTTTGGCACTTCTATCTGTAATAATTTTTCAACGGTCATCCACCACGCCATGTTGTTGATAGGTGATGAACAGTAATTAAGACGGTCAGTTAATACGTTAATTTGATAGAATGGTCTATTTTCGGCTATTTTTTCGAAAGCGCGGTGGATGTATCCTATTGTAGGTTCAGCATCTAGTATGCGCTCACCATCCATTAATAGAATATTTTGAAAAATTCCATGTGTAGCGGGATGTGTAGGTCCTAAATTTAAAATAGACAATTCACTTCCGTCTTCGTTTCGAGTTTGCTCAATTACTTTGGCATATCGATGTTCTGGTGGCAATAATAAATCTGACATCTATAAATGTTTCTTTATATTATATTAGCTATTAATTGGGGTTCTTCCGAAGAAACGATCGTCTTTATCGGTTCTACCACTATCTTCTAATGGAAATTCTTTTCGCATTGGATGCGAAACCATCTCGTCCATATTAAGAATTCGTTTTAACTGAGGATGACCATCGAATTTTATTCCATAAAAATCCCAAGCTTCTCTTTCCATCCAATTAGAACATAAAAACAAATCAGTTATCGATTTTATCTTTGGATTGTTACCATTAAGATAGGTTTTAACCCTAATTCGAGTGTTTTCTATCCAATTATGCAATTGATAGGTTAGTGCAAACTGATAATTTTCATCATTATCAGGGTAGTGAATTGCAGTAATGTCAGTAAGAAAATGAAAGTTTAAATCCTGATCTTCTTTTAAAAATTTAATCAAACTGTGAACTTCAATAGCTTCAGCATCGAAACAAAAAATATCACGCTGCATTCTAAAATTGGTAACCAATTCTCCAAATTTTTCAGAGACTTTATTTTGTATATCAACTATCTCAATGGCCATATTATAAGTTATATGAAGCTAATAATTCTTTATATTCAGCAGAGTTTCTTCTACGAACCGATTCGTTTTTAACTAGTTCTTGCAACTGCATTACGCCATCTACAATTTGTTCGGGCCTTGGTGGGCAACCGGGCACATAAACATCTACAGGAATTACTTTATCAATACCTTGTAGAACAGAATAGGTATCAAAAACACCCCCTGAACTAGCGCATGCACCAACAGCAATTACCCATCTAGGTTCTGACATTTGTTCGTATACTTGACGTAAAATAGGCGCCATTTTTTTAGATATGGTTCCCATAACCATTAACATGTCTGCTTGACGAGGAGAAAAACTTACTCTTTCTGAACCAAATCGGGCTAAATCATAATGTGAAGCCATGGTGGCCATAAATTCAATTCCGCAACAGGAAGTGGCAAAAGGTAATGGCCAAAGAGAATTAGCACGAGCCAATCCTACGACGTCGTTTAATTTTGTGGCAAAGTAACCTTCGCCCGTTACTCCATCGGGTGGAGAAACCATTTTTGTATTATTATCACTCATAGCATATTCTATTTATTCCCACTCTAAAGCTTTTTTCTTAATAATGTAAAAGAAACCAACCAAAAGTAATGACATAAAAACGACCATTTTTATCAATCCTTCAACTCCTAAATCTTTAAAATTAACTGCCCAAGGATACAAGAAAATAACTTCGACGTCAAACAAAACGAATAAGATTGCAACTAAGAAGTATTTTACAGAAAAAGGAATTCTGGCATTTCCAATCGATTCAATTCCACATTCAAAATTTTTATCTTTATTTTTTGAACTTCTTTTTGGGCCTAAGTAACTAGAAATGATAATCATACCAACAACAAAGCCAATGGCCAAACCAGCCTGCATAAGTATTGGTAAATAGTCTAATTGATTGGACTGCATAATGGGTGTAATTAGAGGTAATTTATATAGGCACAAATATACATCGCATTATTTAATTCACAAAAATCATCTGATAAACGTTTGTTAATTAGTCCGCAAAATTGTTTATTTAAAATCATTTTAAATAAATAAAATTAATTCATAAAAAAACGTCTCGAAATTTTCGAGACGTTAGTTCCTTTTAGGTAATCAAAAAATAATATATATTAGTCTTCGATAGCTACTACTTGAGCTGCTACTTTACCTTTTCTACCTTCTTCTTCTTCGTAAGATACTTTATCACCTTCATTTAAACCTTCGGTTTTAATTCCAGTTGCATGTACGAAAATGTCTTTTCCTGTTTCATCATCTGTGATAAAACCGTAACCTTTAGACTCGTTGAAAAATTTTACTGTTCCTGTGCGCATTTTGTATTGTAAAAATAATTAATAATGTTCAAAGATATATTTTATTGCGACATAACAAGCATTTCAAAGACAAATAATTAAAAATTTGTTAATTTTTTGATTTTATTATAAGGACTTGATAAATAAATACTTGCATCATTTTAAATTATAATACAAAAAAAGCAACTGTTTTTAACTATTTAAACAATTGCTTCTTAAAATACTGTGAATTTGATATAAATTACTTCAAATTTAATTTTATAGATAATTCTTGTAGTTGTGACTCATCAATTAAAGATGGCGCATCAATCATTACGTCTCTTCCTGAATTATTTTTTGGGAAAGCAATAAAATCGCGAATGGTTTCTTGTCCGCCTAAAATAGCGACCAATCTATCCAAGCCAAAAGCCAATCCTCCATGCGGTGGCGCACCAAATTGGAAGGCATTCATTAAAAATCCGAATTGTTCTTCTGCTTGTTCTGGAGTAAATCCTAATAGTGAGAACATTTTGCTTTGTAAATCTTTATCGTGAATACGTATTGAACCACCGCCTATTTCATTTCCGTTAAGAACCATATCATAAGCATTGGCACGAACTTTTCCTGGTTCAGTTTCAATTAATTGCCTGTCCTCTGGTTTTGGTGAAGTAAATGGATGATGCATGGCATGGTATCGATTACTTTCTTCATCAAATTCTAACAAAGGAAAATCAACTACCCATAATGGAGCGAATTCGTTTGGATTTCGTAATCCTAATCGAGTGGCTAATTCCATTCTAAGTGCCGAAAGTTGGGTACGGGTTTTATTTTCAGGTCCTGAAAGTACAAAAATCATGTCGCCAGCTTTTGCACTGGTAACTTCAGCCCATTTTTTCAAATCGTCCTGATCATAAAATTTATCAACCGAAGATTTGAACGTTCCGTCATCTTCGCATTTTACGTATACCATTCCAGAAGCACCAACTTGAGGGCGTTTTACCCAATCAATTAAAGCATCAATTTCTTTTCTTGTGAATGATGCACACCCAGGAGCAGCAATCCCAACTACTAATTCAGCTGAATTGAAAACGCCAAACTCTTTGTGTTGTGCAACCGAATTTAATTCGCCAAACTTCATGTCAAAACGAATATCCGGTTTGTCATTTCCATAGGTTTTCATTGCGTGTTCATAAGTCATTCTGGGGAATTGTGCTACTTCTATACCTTTTAATTCTTTTAGTAAGTGTCTTGTTAATCCTTCAAATACATTCAATATGTCTTCTTGCTCTACAAAAGCCATTTCACAATCTATTTGTGTAAATTCGGGTTGTCTGTCAGCACGTAAATCTTCATCACGGAAACATTTAACAATTTGAAAATATTTATCCATTCCACCCACCATCAACAATTGTTTAAAGGTTTGGGGTGATTGGGGTAAAGCATAAAACTGCCCTTGATTCATTCGGCTCGGAACCACAAAATCTCTTGCACCTTCTGGAGTAGATTTTATCAAATAAGGTGTTTCTACTTCGCAGAAATCTAAATCAGATAAATATTTACGAACTTCCATGGCCACTTTATGGCGGAAAAGTAAGCTGTTTTTTACGGGGTTTCTTCGGATATCCAAATAACGGTATTTCATTCGAATGTCTTCTCCACCATCGGTTTCATCTTCTATTGTAAAAGGCGGAATTATAGAAGCATTCAAAATGGTCAACTCAGAAACTAGAATTTCAATAGCACCAGTTGCCATATTAGCATTTTTGGATTCACGTTCAATAACGGTACCTGTAACCTGAATTACAAATTCTCTTCCGAGCGATTTTGCTTTTTCAAAAACAACTTTATCTGTTCGTTGCTCGTCAAAAATTAATTGGGTAATGCCATAACGATCGCGCAAATCAACCCAAATCATAAATCCTTTATCGCGAGATTTTTGAACCCAGCCCGCAAGCGTAACTTCTTTAT
>CANHWG010000020.1 GCA_947464335.1 Flavobacteriaceae bacterium | reverse complement strand
TACTCAAAAAAATTAAACTGTTACTTCTCGTTCTTACTGGTTTCGACATTTCTTCCTATTTTACCTATCGTCAATTTTGGAGAAAAAGAAAACATTATACCAATTTTGACATTGTACAACTCATCAATGAAAACAGTTTTTTTTGTAATTATAAGGATGAAAAAAAGATTTTAGATTTCATTTTTGCCAACAATAAAAAAGTGTTTTTACTAGCTACAGGTGATGATTATTTGTATGTGAAATACAACTTTAAACATCCTGATAATCCTTCCATTATTCAACCCTATCTAGTAGGAAAGATTGCGGATAAAAACTTTTCGAACGTTTTAAAATACAAGACGGAATCATTTGAGAAACTTCATCAATTTATTTATAAAAATATCCAAGGAGTGATTGCAACCGATATCGATTATCATATTCCGTTGCAAAATCATTCGAAGTATTTAGGCATTATTCCGAGTCCGATAAATCTTGATAAATTTCCAAAAAGCGAATTAGAAATTAATACTAAAATCGTCATTTTTCATGGTATTAATCGAGAAAGTTTTTTTAAAAAAGGAAATGATTTTTATGAGAAAGCGCTTGAAATTATTAAACAGAAATATGGTGAAAGAATTGAGATTAAAATAGTTGAAAATGTCCCTTATGACCAATTCATCAACTTATATAACAACGCCACAATTGTATTGGACCAATTGTATGGTCATGACCAAGGCAGTAATGGTTTAGAAGGAATGGCTAAAGGAAAAGTAGTTTTTACTAATGCAAGTGAAGTCTTTGAAAAGCACTATAATTTAGCTGAAAAAGTAGCAATAAATGGGTTACCCGATGTAGATTATATCGTTAAAGAGTTATCATTTTTAATTGAAAACCCAGAGGAAATAAAAGCTATGGGTAAACGAGCCAGAGCGTTTATAGAAAGGGAACACGATTATTTAAAAATAGCTAAGAAATATATAGAAGTTTGGAGCGTATAATTAAGATATATCTTTTTAAAAATTAAAAAAGTTAAGAAGCTAAAGTTTATGAAAAAACCTAAAGTTAATGATGTTTTTAAATATCATTTTAGTTTTAAAGAGGAAGATGTTATAGCATTTGCAAAAATATCTGGTGATGTAAACCCTATACATATATCCGAAAGTTACTCAAAAAATTCCATTTTTGGAAGATGTATTGTTCATGGATATTTTAGTATAAGTATTTTTTCAAAAGTATACGGAACAAAACTATATCCAGAACAACATATATTAATGAGCCAAAATGCGAAATACTACAAACCCATATTTACTGGAGTAGAATACACTGCTGTTTTTACAGTTAAAGAACTTTATCCCGATAAAAACAGCGTACTGTATCTGAATGAAATTTATGAAAAAGAAAGTTTAGAACTTAAAGTATCGGGTGAAGCAGTATTAATGAATAAGAAATTTTATATCTGGTAATTAATTATTTTTCATTTTAAAATGATTTATAAATATGTCTTTAAACATAAATATAATCAATAGAAGTGTAATTAGATTAGCATAAAAATAAGCTTGCATAACACCTTCAATTGCATTGTATCTCATTAAATAAATGGACAGTAAAAAATAAGATAGATTAAAGATGATTTCACCTATAAAATAACGTTTCAGCATCATTTTAACAACAATTTGAAAACCAAAAGCTAAAGTAATTATTCTTAAAAAATCTCCCGCCAATTGCCAAATTAGTAAATGATTGACACTCGAAAATTCTTCGGTAAATGCTACTTTAATAATCATCTCTTTTACTATATATATTACAATTAACATCATTAGAAACAAAGGAACAAATATTTTAAAATACGATTTTAATTCGATTACAAACTCTTTCTCTGAATCAATCGAAGCCAACTTTGGCATATAATATAAAGACAAACCTGAGCTAAAAAACATCATATAAAAGCTTGACAACCTATTTACGGCATCCCAAATTCCAGCTTCATGAATAGTGTAACTTTGTACAATATTATTTCGAATAATGAGCAACGTTAAAGGAACGATTATTGCACTCAAAATTGCCATAATTGAAAATTTCTGGATGACTTTAATATACTTTTTGCTTAGTATTTTTTGCAAATCAAATTTGAAATAATCGTTATCTTTTCTAATGAATAAAAAAGTGACAATTACCATTAAAAACTCGCCAATCGCAATAGAATAAAGTCCTCCAACAATACCCTGTTTCCATATTAATAAGGCAGTTACTCCAAAAACAATAACATTAGATATTATTTGAATAATTACAATACTTTTATACTTCTCTAATCCGTTATATATGGCTAACCAAAAAGTATTAATGACCATAAATGGCAGTAATAATCCAAAAAAACGGATTGGGTTTGAATAGCTATCTGTATAAAATAAAAAGGAAGAAAGCGAAGAAGCAAAAACAATAAGCAATAATGTCAAAAAGGTAGAAACTATCAAAAACAACCAAAAAAAAGTGGAATAAATAATCGAAAGCTCTTTTTTATCCTGCTTATTTTCAACAAATAATTTAACAATTGAGTTACTAGCACCAAGAGTAGCTAGAGACTTTATCATTAAAGCAAAATTACGGAAACTACCCATTAAAGCCATTCCAGATGTACCAAGAAACACCGAAATTATCTTAGACGAAAAAACACCCAAAACAAAACTCATTGCTACTGAAATAGAATTCAGCGACAATACTTTTAATAATGTATTTTGCTTTAAAAATTTCAAACTAAAGATTTCTTATTACACGAGCCGGATTTCCTGCAGCAAAAACGTTAGGCGGAATATCTTTAGTGACCACAGAACAAGCACCAATTACTGAATTTTCTCCTATTGTGACACCTTTGAAAACTACCGAATTATAATAAATAACCGCATTTTTTTTGATAGTTATATGACCTGTTTTTGGAATACCTGTCATCCTTTTTTCAGGGTCTAAATCATGACCATCAGTATCTACAAGAAAGCAATTAATACCAATCATAACATTATCTTCAATAGTGACTTTAGAAACGGCTTGAATAGAAGCGCCATTTGCCATTACAACATTATCACCTATAATAACTTCAGAATCTTCTTCAAGAGAAAGTATATAGTTGTAGGATGAATAAGTAAAATGAGCTAATTGAACACCATTTTGAAAATTTTTACCGAATTGAATTTTTCCTTTTCCTTTAAGTAAAAGCGGTAAGTATAAATTTGGTTTACCTGTTACTCTTTGGCAATCTGAAAGCAATTTATACTTCCAAATTCTTAAAAAAACGAAAAAAAAATATTTTATTCTATTCATATACTTTAAATTAAAATACCATCTAACAATAGATAAGTTGCTGTATTGACTTCATAATAATCTTGAACGGTTGTTTTGGCTCCAAAACTCTCTTTCCAAAACAGAATACCTTCGTTAATTTTTTTGCCGTTTTCTTCGTGTGACGGCCCAAAATCAAAATAATTTTTGTCTTTAAAAACAGTCGTAATCAAATGATGGTAAAGATAGTCCAAACTTCCTAATTCATTCTTCTGCTCATTTCCCGAAATATACTGAGGATGTGCTACTGTATCGGTTATAAAAATTGTTGTTCCAGCCACAATTTTATCATCGTGATATACATTAAAATGTCTAATATTATGAGGAAACTTTTGTTGCAATATGCTAATTTCAGCAGCCGTATGAACTGGCTTTGAATTGTGTTTCTTTTCTAAATTTGGAAGTAAGATTTCGTTCCAAAACAAGTCAAATTTCAATTCTTCTTTAATGATTAAATTGTGTTTTTGCCCTCTTCTAATACTTTCATTTCTCGTTCTTGTAATTTCAAATTTTTTAGTCATGTCAATCACCGAAAGACAATCTCTACGAAGTAAGGTAACGTTGGTTAAAAACATCGCATATTCTATTTCTTCTGAAAAATACTGATTGTAAATAGATGGAATTAATTTGAGTTGTAAAATGGTGATTCCATGATGATTCAAAAACTGTAAAACTGATTTTGTAACAGCAATAACGTCACCCAACTTGATCTTGTCACCAAATACCAATCCACCATAAGTCAACCCTTGATGAGAAAAAAGTGTTTCACCTACTCTATTGGCAGGTAAAACGCTAATCAATTTTTCCCCATCAAAAACTAGTAAAGAGAAATCCTGATATCTATCTGAATGATACTCCATGAAATCCCGATGAAAAAGAAATGTGGCATTCTTGGCAGTGCTTATAAATGCATTCCAAATAGCAAAATCTTGTGAAGTGTAATGTCTAACAGTATAGTTTTTCAAAATTATTATTTAGATGGTGGAAAATTAATCATTTATTTGATAAAAAATCAATCTAACCATAAATACCATTTTCAAAAATATTTACCTAGCTTTGAATTTTTAACTTTATTGTTTTGGGATTTAAACGTTACTATTTATTTTTTATTGTACTCTTTTGTTTGATTTATAAATCCAATGGACAAAATGTATCGCTGTACAATCAGTTTAACGGTCGTTATGATTTTACTTTTATTGGCAATACTTTAAATGTTCAACCCAATGGTGCCAATGACCCTTGCGATTTATTAGATAGTTCAGTAGCTACTTTGAATTTAAATTCAAATGACATAATAGAAAGTGCTTATTTGTATTGGGCAGGTTCAGGAACAGGTGATTTTAATGTTAAGTTAAATGGAATTGATATCACTTCGCAACGGAATTTTTCGGCGATTCAAAGTTCGAATGGAAATCCGTTTTTTAGCGCTTTTGCCGATGTCACAACACAATTACAAACAACAGGAAACGGAACTTATACTTTTTCTGATTTAGATGTAACGCCTTTTTTAAATCCGTTTACCTATTGTAATAACGGAACTAATTTTGCGGGTTGGGCTATTGTAGTTGTATTCAGAAACACTACTTTGCCCTTAAATCAATTGAATATTTATGATGGCTTAGAAGCATTATCAACCCCTGTAGTTAATGTTCAAGATCAAATTATCATTAATTTAGGAAACTTAAATGTGTTGGATAATTCGGGAGCCAAACTTGGATTTGTAGCATGGGAAGGCGATGCAACTATTGCCAATCAAGAATCATTGTTAATTAACGGTAATGTAATTGATAATCCACCTTTGAATCCAGGAAATAATGCCTTTAATGGAACCAATAGTATTACGGGTAGTAGTGATTTATTTAATATGGATTTGGATATTTATGACATCCAAAATTATATTAACATTGGTAACACTTCAGTGGAAGTCAAAATGACCACGGCGCAAGACTTTGTATTAATTAATACTATCGTTAGTAAATTAAACAGTCAATTGCCTGATGCTACCGTGACCATCAATTCAATCGAACAAGAATGTGATTCTAGAATCATTCGCGTAAATTATACGGTATCTAATTTGAATGCTACCAATGTATTACCTGCCGGAACTCCAATAGCAATTTATATTGAGGGCGTATTTACCGCATTTGATGAAACAACACTTCCAATTGGTATTGGAGAAAGTTTTAATTTTCAAACCATAATCACTATTCCGGCTTCAGTACCAATAGATTTTTCGCTAGTTATTGTTGTAGATGATCGAGGAGATGGCACAGGTATTGTGGCCGAATTAAACGAGGATAATAATACAGCTACTACCTCTATTTCACTCTGGAATTCTCCAACTTTTAATTCTTTAGAAAACTTGATTGCTTGTAATGAAGGGTTCACTCGAGGCACCTTTGATTTTTCGTCTTATGAAGATGCCGTAAAAACAAATTCTGCTGATAACGTTCGCTTTTATGAATCTTTAGAAAATGCAACAATTGCTATAAATCCCATTTCAAACATTTCTAATTATGTAGCCACTGCAACACCAAAAGAAGTTTATGTTAGAGTTTATAATGACAATTGTTTTGCTATTACCTCATTTTTGCTAACTACTAGAAATTGTCCACCAACAGTTTATAATTTTGTTTCTGTTAATAATGATACCTATAATGATAGCTTTACCATTGGAGGTTTAAGAGATATTTTTCTAGATTTTAAATTGGAAATCTACAATCGATGGGGAAGATTACTTTGGACAGGAAACCAAAATACCGAAGATTGGGATGGATATGTAAAAGACGGAATTGGAAGCAAAAATGCACCCGATGGCACTTATTTTTATTTGTTATTTTTAAATGACATTGATTATCCTGAACCTTTAAGAGGTTATTTATACCTAAACCATTAATAAAATCGGATACCTTTGGACATCTAAATCAATTATGAAACAAATTACTTCATCACAAAATCCGTATATAAAATCGTTACTCCAACTTCAGGAAAAAGCAAAAGCTCGAAAAGAATCAGGCACTTTTTTGATAGAAGGCATTCGTGAAATTGAATTGGCTATCAAAGGAAATTATGAAATAGAAACCATTCTTTTTTTACC
Organism: Flavobacteriaceae bacterium; assembly: GCA_947464335.1. GTDB lineage: Bacteria > Bacteroidota > Bacteroidia > Flavobacteriales > Flavobacteriaceae > Flavobacterium. Next base: position 35,729 of record CANHWG010000020.1, on the reverse strand, counting down.
CGAATTAATTTCTGAAACAAAATTAAAAAAAATTGTTGTTTCGAGCGCTGTCGAGAAAATAGAAATATCTAAAGAAGTCTATCAAAAACTAGCGTATCGAGATACTACCGAAGGTATTTTGGCCGTTGCCAAAACTAAATCTTTACAACTTTCTGATTTAAACCTTCCTCAAAATCCTTTAATTTTGGTGATGGAATCCATAGAAAAACCGGGGAATATTGGCGCAATACTCCGAACTTGTGATGCTGCCAAAGTAGATGCTGTTATTCTTGCCAATCCAAAAACCGATTTATACAATCCAAATATTGTTCGTTCTAGCTTAGGTTGCCTTTTTACCAATCAAATCGCAACAGCTACTACTGAAGAAACTATAAACTACCTCGTTGAAAACAAAATTGATTTTTATAGTGCCACACTACAAAATTCGACTTCCTATCATACTCAAAATTATACCACACCAACGGCTTTAGTTGTAGGTACAGAAGCAACCGGCTTATCCCAACTTTGGCGTGATAAAGCAACCCAAAACATTATTATTCCGATGCAAGGAGCAATTGATAGTATGAACGTTTCGGTAGCTGCCGCTATTTTAATCTTTGAAGCCAAAAGACAACGTGGGTTTTGATTAAGTAGTTAGGAATTACATTATCTATTTACTAATCACTTTTTACTAATCACTATAACTTTTTTTAAATTTTCTATTTGCACATCTAATTTGTATTGCTTATTTTTAGCTACCTGATTGCACATGCTATGATTGAAATAGATTTAGAAGAAGAAAAAAAAGCCATTGCTCGAGAATACAAAGAATTACTTCGCATAAGTTATCAAACGCTAACCGACTCTGACAAAAAACTCATTCGAAAAGCTTTTGATGTTGCCGTAGATGCACACAAAGAACAACGGCGTAAATCAGGTGAAGCGTACATATTTCATCCTATTGGTGTTGCCAAAATCGTAGCTTCTGAAATTGGTCTTGGCGCTTCCAGTATCGCTGCGGCATTGATGCATGATGTAGTTGAAGATACCGAAGTTACCCTTGAAGATATCGAAAAAAAATTCAATCCGAAAATTGCGCATTTGGTTGAAGGATTAACCAAAATTTCTCAGGTTAAAAAAGACATGAACATCTCGATGCAAGCGGAAAATTTCCGTAAAATGCTTTTGACATTGAATGATGATGTTCGTGTAATTTTAATAAAAATAGCCGACCGTTTGCACAATATGCAAACCATGGATTCGATGCCCGATTACAAACAAGTAAAAATTGCTTCCGAAACATTATATATTTATGCTCCGTTAGCCCATCGATTAGGATTGTATAACATCAAAACAAAGCTCGAAGATTTAGGATTAAAATATACCGAACCCGAAGTTTTTAAAGATATTGTTAGTAAAATAAAAGAAACGAAAGAAGAACAAGACGACTATATTAAAACTATTTCGGATGTTTTAAAAAAATCGCTTAATGATGAAGGTGTCGACTATGTATTGAAAGGCAGACCAAAATCTATTTATTCCATTAGACGAAAAATGGCGGCACAAAACGTCACTTTCGATGAAGTCTATGACAAATTTGCACTTCGAATAATATACAAATCAAATTTGCATGATGAAAAATTTTTAGCATGGAAAATTTATTCAATTGTAACCGATCATTACCGTCCGAGTCCAAGCCGTTTGCGTGATTGGATTTCTTCGCCAAAATCAACCGGATACGAAGCGTTGCATATTACTGTTATGGGACCAAAAGGTCGCTGGGTAGAAATTCAAGTGAGAAGTGAGCGCATGGATGAAATTGCCGAAAAAGGATATGCCGCACATTACAAATACAAACAAGGTGCATCCGAAGAAAGCGGCTTAGACACTTGGTTAAATCTTTTAAAAGAAGCCTTAGAAAGTTCTGAAACCAATGCGGTTGACTTTGTAGAAGATTTCAAAATGAATTTGTATGCCAAAGAAATCTTCGTATTTACACCCAAAGGAGAAATAAAATCACTACCCAAAGGTGCCACTTCACTCGATTTTGCCTTTAGCATTCACTCCGAAATTGGAATCAAAACTAGAGGAACAAGAGTGAACGGAAAATTGGTTCCACTAAATCACGAGTTAAAAAGTGGTGACCAAATAGAAGTAATAACTTCTGTTCATCAAAAACCAACCATAAACTGGTTGGATTATGTAACTACCTCTAGAGCTAAGAATAAAATTAGAAATGTTCTTAATGAAAATACCAAGAAAATCGCCGAAGACGGAAGAGAGTTATTAACCCGAAAAATGAAGCATTTAAAAATCACACTTAGCGAAAGTGTGATAAATGAATTAGTTAATTTTTTCCATTTAAAAACAAGTTTAGACTTGTTTTACAGAGTCGGAATTGGCTCTATAGAAAACCAACAGCTCAAAGATTTTGCTGCTCAAAAAAGTAATACTTTAATGAATTTCTTTAAGAGCAAAATGAGGCGAACTCCTGGAAATCAAGAAGATATCAACAAACCTATATTGAATAGTAATTTTGATATGCTTGTTTTTGGCGGAGAACAAGACAAATTAGATTATAAATTATCATCCTGTTGTAATCCTATACCTGGTGATGAAGTATTTGGATTTATTACAATCAACGAAGGAATAAAAGTGCATAAAAAAGATTGTCCCAATGCCATAACATTACAATCTAATTATGCTTATCGTATAATGCAAGCTCGTTGGATTGACTCTACACAACAAGAATTCAAAGCTATTTTGAAAATTACCGGTATGGACAGTTTAGGTTTAACTAACGAACTGACAAAAGTAATTTCTAACAACATGCATGTTAATATTCAAAGTATATCGCTGAGTGGCGAAGCTGGAATTTTTAACGGTCAAGTGGCTGTAATCGTTCAAAATAATGCTATTTTAAAAAAATTAATAGACAATATTAAGAAGATTGACGGTGTAGATAAAGTAACCCGAGTATACACCAATTGATAGTTTTTCTCTTTTTAACAATGAGTTGATAAACTTTTAAACTCATATACTTTTAAACCTTAAACAAAAAAATTACCTTTGTCCCATGACACTAATTAGTACCGATAATAGTAAAAATCAAGAGACCGTAAAGAATGTTTTTACACTATATCTTGAAAATAAAGGACATCGTAAAACACCTGAACGATATGCTATTCTTCAAGAAATTTATGATAGCGAAGAGCATTTTGATATAGAAAACTTATATATCAAAATGAAAAATAAAAACTATCGCGTTTCACGGGCTACATTATACAATACGATTGAACTTTTATTAGATTGCGGTCTAGTGCGTAAACACCAATTTGGTCAAAATCAAGCACACTATGAAAAGTCTTATTTTGATAAACAACACGATCATATCATTATGACCGATACAGGAGAAGTAATCGAATTTTGCGATCCTCGAATTCAAACCATCAAACAAACGATAGAAGAAATTTTCGGCATCGAAATTCACAACCATTCGTTGTATTTTTACGCGAATAAAAAAGAATAGCACACAACAACTCACTACAAACTACAAATACAACACACAATGACCGTAGATTTACTACTAGGATTACAATGGGGCGACGAAGGAAAAGGAAAAATCGTTGACGTACTAACCTCTAAATATGACATTATTGCTCGTTTTCAAGGCGGACCCAACGCTGGTCATACCTTAGAATTTGACGGAATAAAACACGTATTAAGAACTATTCCTTCTGGAATTTTTCATGGTAATAATATCAATCTTATCGGAAACGGTGTCGTGATTGACCCAGTAGTTTTCAAAAGTGAGATTGACGGTTTGGCCAAATTTAATCTCGATTTAAAATCAAAATTATTAATTTCAAGGAAAGCACATTTAATTCTTCCTACTCATCGTTTACTGGATGCTGCTTCTGAAGCAGCAAAAGGAAAAGCTAAAATAGGTTCAACTTTAAAAGGAATTGGACCAACTTACATGGACAAAACGGGAAGAAACGGTATCCGCGTTGGCGATATAGAACTAGCTGATTTCAAAGAACGTTACAGAGCTTTGGCGGACAAACATGAAGCGATGATTGCTTTTTATGATGTCGCGATACAATACAATTTACCCGAATTGGAAAAAGAATTCTTTGAAGCTATTGAAGACTTACGAAAATTAGATTTTATTGACAGTGAGGAATATTTAGCGCAAGCACAAAAAGCTGGAAAATCGATTCTTTGCGAAGGTGCGCAAGGTTCGTTGTTAGATGTTGATTTTGGAACCTATCCGTTTGTAACCTCATCTAATACTACAGCTGCCGGAGCGTGCACTGGTTTGGGTATTGCTCCGAATAAAATTAAAGAAGTATACGGGATTTTTAAAGCGTATACCACGCGTGTGGGTTCTGGACCATTTCCTACCGAAGATTTTGGCGAAGCAGGCGATGTAATGGCAAGTGTAGGTAACGAATTTGGTTCGGTAACTGGAAGAAAAAGACGTTGTGGATGGTTGGATTTAGTGGCGTTGAAATATGCCATTCAAATTAATGGCGTAACCCAATTGATGATGATGAAAGGTGATGTGCTTTCGGGCTTTGAAACTTTGAAAGTAGCTACAGCTTACAACTATAAAGACGAAGTGATTCATCATTTACCGTATAATATTGAGGAGGAAAACGTTACACCTATTTATACAGAATTCAAAGGTTGGAAGCAAGATTTGACGGGTTTGACTACTTTTGAAAGTTTACCTAAAGAACTCAAAGATTATATCGAATTCATAGAAAAAGAGGTTGAAGTTCCTATAAAGATTGTTTCTGTTGGTCCTGATAGAAAGCAGACAATTACGAGATAGTACTTTAAATTGTCATTTCGACTGGAAGGAGAAATCTCTTAAACTTGTAAATGTTATTTTTCACTTTGTTTAAAATGACATAGCATTCTAATGAGTTGAAAAACTAAAATTTACAAATATAGGTTACTATTTTACTTCTATTTTATCAATCAATAATTGAAAGTCTTCTTCTTTTTTATTTCCGATTAGAAAAGCAACTTCTTCTAAATTGTTGCCGTCATAATTTGGTAGATTCAACGTTCTTCCTCTGAAAGAAGCATACATTTCAGATATTGGAATTTCAACTGTTTGCCAATCGGTCGTAGTTTGAAATTCATATATATAGGAATAATAATCACTAACTTTAGACTTCACCCTAAGCTGATATTTTTTTCCATCGCCTTTTAATCGGATACTAAAAGTCTTTTGGTTCTTAAGAGATATTGGTTTGAAAAAATAACGAACAGAACAAAAACCCCCATTATTTTCTAAGGATACACTTCCTTTAAAAATTCCATTTCCCGTTTTATCTACAAAAAAAGTACTAGATGAAAGTCCACCCATAACTCCGTCATCAACTATTTTCCAGTTAGAAATATCACATTTCTCAGTAAAATCGAACAATAACATTGAATTCATCGCAAAAGAAAGTATAATAAGTGAAAATAGTAATTTCATTATTGTAGCTTAAAAATAAAACTCTCACTCGGTTTTATACTCAACTGAATGGTTCCTTTGCCATCAATTACTTTCAACTGTGCTTTGCTACCATAAAGTTGATCCGTAAGATCGTATAATCCGTCAATGATATTCCATGTTTTGATTACATCTGCTGGTATTTTCAGCTCAAAATTACTAGTCGTTACCCAAGAGAAGTTTGATACGACAATCAATTTTTCAGTAGAGGACCAACGTACATAAGAATACAAACCTGAATCATAACCAGAAGTTGTATCTCTGTTATACTTTTGAATTTCTTGATATTTACCCATCAAAGCATCACTATTTAAAGTGAAATTCAATAAACGTTTATAGAAATCGCGAAGGTCTTTTTCACTTTGAGATAATTGTCCGCCATCAAATTTTCCTTCATTCATCCAACGTTGATGATGTGGAACGCCTATATAATCAAAAATAGAAGTACGAGAATGCGTGCCAAAACCAGCATTTTCTTTACCGTCTTCTCCTACTTCTTGTCCGAAATAAATCATGGTTGGTGATGAACTAATTGTTGCAGAAACCACCATCATTGGTTTTCCTTTTTCGGGAGTACCCGCAAATTCTGGACTAGCCAAACGCTGTTCGTCATGATTATCTAAAAAGTGGAGCATGTGGTGTTCAATATCGGCCAATCCGTTTTGTATATCGGATAAACCATCTGGTAAGGTTTTGCCTTGAATTACTGCTTTCAAATGATCGTATGTCTCTACTTTATCATAGAGATAATCCATTTTACCCAACTTGATATAATTTCTATATTCTTTAGGATTATAGACTTCGGCTAGTAAAAACGCATTCGGATTTTTCATTTTTATGGCAGAATTCATATAACTCCAAAACTCATACGGTACCATCTCTGCCATATCATAACGGAAACCATCAACTCCTTTGGCTGTCCAATACAATGCAATATCACGGAATTTTTTCCAAGAACTAGGAACGTCTTTACCCAACCAAAAAGCATAATGTTCCTTACAATCTTTAGTTTCATAACCCGCAGGCAATTCAGGAAAATCTTTGGAACCATCTGGTTTTATACCATAATTTACTTTAACGGTTTCATACCAATCGTTTATATCTGGTTTTGGCTGGCGTGAACCATTACCTGTCCATTTTGCTGGATACTCGGTAAACTTTCCGTCAATTAAAGGATTTTGTTCCCCATTTAAAGGTTTGTAAGTATCTGATGTTGGCACTTCAAAAGCTTTTCCTGGTATGTAATAAAAATTATTATTCCTAGCATATTCAACTGAAGTATCATCATCGGCACCAAAATCGCGAACACCTTTGGGATTGCTCATACTTTTATAATTTCGCGCTATGTGATTGGGAACAATATCAATGATAACTTTTAATCCATTGTGGTGTGTACGTGCAATTAAAGCTTCAAATTCTTCCAATCTTTTGGCAGGATTGACCGCTAAATCTGGGTTGACATTATAATAATCTTTAACGGCATAAGGTGATCCGGCGCGCCCTTTTACTATTTCTGGATCGTCATTAGAAATTCCGTATTTTGTATAATCGCGAATAACGTCATGATGTGGAACGCCAGTATACCAAATATGGGTAACACCAAGTTTCTTAATCTCTTGTAATGCTTTATCGGTAAAATCATTGAACTTCCCTACTCCATTTTCTTCGATAGTTCCCCAAGGTTTATTAGTCGTATTTTTATTTCCAAACAATCGGGTAAAAACCTGATAAACAACTTCTTTTTTGTGGGCATTACTTTCTTTAAGCTTAGAATTCATAGTGGCTTTTTTTTGTGCTAGAGTTGTCGTTACAATAACACAACTCATTAGTAAGGCAAATGATAAACTTGTTTTCATACAATAGCATACTTATAATTGATTCGATAAGTCTTAGTCACAAATATAAAGAAATAGTAGTTTTATTATTTCAATTGCATTTAAAAATAAAATAATAAGTAAAAAACCTTTATTAATAAGTCGAAACCCTAGAATAAAAATTCACTAACTTTAAACTTGATAATGCTACTACCTTTGTTAAAGAAATTTAAATCAAATAGTTTTGAAAACCGTTACACCTATATTTATTTCTATTTTACTCCTTTTAACGAGTCATTTTGGTTGGTCGCAACAAACCACTATTGATAGTTTGAAAAGAGTTTATAAAGTAACAAAGATAGATACCAGTAAAGTTGGTATTTTAAATAAACTAGCTTCCAAGTTCAAAGAAATAAATCCAGATTCTACTGCATATTACGGAAAAAAGGCACTGAGCTTATCTACTAAATTAAATTATCCCTTTGGGCAAGCAAACGCAGAACTAAATTTAGGCAATGCTTCAATAATTACAGGTAATTATACTGTTGCTAAAAGTCATTTTAGAAAAGCAAAAAACATTTTTGAAAGCTTACTTGATAATCAGAAAGAAAATGAAATCTACATTTATGGCTTAGCGCGATGCTATTCTAGTTTAGGTGTCATTTTTTCACAAGAAGGAAATTATTTTGAGTCATTAGATAATTATCAAAAAGGATTACAACTTTATCTTAAAATTAATCATAAAAGTGGCATTTCAAAATCATACAACAATATTGGAGTGGTATACAAATCGAGAGGTAAAACTATAAAAGCGTTAGAGTATTTTAAAAAATCCTTTAAAATTCAAGAAGAGATTGGAGAACAAACCATGCCTGTAACATTAACCAATATTGGCGTAATCTATTTTGAAAACCACAAATTATCAGATGCTTATTCGTATTATTCCAAAGCTGAAAAACTATTCAAAACGATAGAAAACAAAAGAGGTTTAGCCCTTTTACAAAATTATTGGGGCGACTATTACAGTAAAACTAAAGCGCAAGACAAAGCTGAAGCATATTATACAAAAGCATTGAATTTGTATCAAAGTATTCAGAACAAGTTCGGAGCTTCATTAGCAATGTACAATTTAGGAACACTTTATTTTGAGCAAAAAAAGCTAGAACAAGCATTGCTAGTAGCAACACAATCCTTAAATTATGCAAAAGAAATCGGAATATTAGATCAAATCTATCATTCTGAAAAATTAATAAGTGATATATATTTTGCTAAAAACCAACCAGCGCTTTCTTTAGAACATTATAAAAAGTACAGTATTGCTCGAGATAGTTTGAATACGTTAGAAAGCACTCAAAAGTTTGATCATGCTGAAATGGATTTTGAATATCAAAAAAAGGAAACCTTGTTCAAAGAAAAAAATAAGCGTGAAAAATTGTTGCTATTCTTTTCAATTATTGGTCTTCTATTACTTATTGGTTTAATTTTAGTTTTGATTAATAGACATCAAGTAAAAAAACGTTTAACGCTTCAGAAAGAAGTTGCCGAATATGAGCAGAAAGCATTACATCTTCAAATGAATCCGCATTTTGTGTTTAATTGTTTGGGGTCGATTTCAAGTTTTATTGTTCAAAACGGAACGGATTCAGCTTTAAAATATTTATCTAAATTCTCAAAATTAATGCGCTTGACTTTAGAATATTCAAAAGATGCTTTAATTCCGATTGATAAAGAAATCGAAAGTTTGCAAAATTATTTAGAACTTGAACAATTGCGTTTTCACGATAAGTTTAATTTTAAAATTCAATCTAGTGACAGTGTTGAGTTTAATATGGGTTTACCACCGTTGTTAATTCAACCTTTTGTAGAAAATGCAATCCTCCACGGATTGGTTCCTAAAGACGGAAACGGATTGATTGTAATTGATTTTGATGTGCAAAATGATCAGTTAGTTTGTACCATTTGGGATGATGGAATAGGCATTACAAAATCGACAGCCATTAAAGAAAACTCGATGAAAGCTCACAAATCGATGGCATTGGAAATTACCAAAAAACGATTGGAAATCATGGAAGCCACCATTTCAAAATCGGCTCAAATAGAGATTAAAGAACTAGAAGAAAACAACACGGTTGTCGGAACAAAAGTGACACTACGATTGCCAATACAATACATCAAGTAGGCAGTGGTCAGAAGTTAGTAACAGTTAAGCTGGATACTAAAAAACTGAACACTAAAAACTGAACACTGAACACTAAAAATTATGATAACAGCAGTATTAATAGACGACGACAAGCATTTGAGAACAGGGTTAAAAGCGCTTTTAGAACGCTATACCAATGAAATTAATATTATTGGTGAAGCCGAAAGTGTCAAAACAGGAGTGCCACTTTTAGAAAAATTGCAGCCACAAGTATTGTTTTTAGATATTCATTTATCGGACGGAACTGGTTTTGATATTTTAGAACAGTTAGCAAAAACCAGAGGAAAAACGAATGCCCATATTGTTTTCATAACGGCTCACGAACAATATGCAGTAAAGGCATTTAAATTCAGTGCTTTAGACTTTATATTAAAGCCAGTTGATCCCGAAGAATTACAAAATACGATTGGCAAAATCAAAGAAGTAATTGGTAAAAATAGTTCGTTTGAACATATTGATTTGTTGTTGGAAAACATTCGTAAAAAAGTGGATAATTATAAACGAATTGCACTTTCCACTAGTGATGGTATTCATTTATTTGACGTATCCGATATAATCCGATGCGAAGCAAGAGTTAATTACACGGAATTTTTTATTAAAAATCATAAACCGTTATTAATTTCAAGAACGCTTAAAGAATATGAAGAAATGCTAACCGAACATGGGTTTGAACGGATTCATCAATCGCATTTGATTAACGTTTCTTTCCTCAAATCATACATCAAATCGGATGGAGGTTATGTGATTATGGCAGATAATACAAACATTCCCATTGCGCAGAGTAAACGTGAAAAATTACAAGAATTAATTAAAGCTCTCTAAAAATTTAAAACATGACAGCACAATATAAAATTATAGATATGAAAAAATTACTATTGCTCTTGTTGCTATTTACTGGGATGGTGAATGCACAAATTGTTAATATTCCTGATACCGTTATAAAAACATGGTTATTAGCTGCTAGCACTACTGATACTAATTTTCAAATGGCAAAAGACTTTAGTGATAATTGGGTAGTAATTGATACCAATACTGACGGTGAAATTCAGGTCAGTGAAGCGCAAGCTATAAAGTATTTATTAGTTAGAGGATCAATTAATAATCCAAGTTTAACCAACAATATCAGTGGCTTGGAAAGCTTTAGTAATATCAAGTCACTTTATTTAGATTATATTAATACACCTACGTTAGATTTGAATGCTCTAACTAGCTTAACCACTCTTAATGTTTTTAACTGTTTTCCTCAAACTACAACGTTAAACATAAATAGTTTGGTTAATCTTGAAGACTTAACCATAATTAATTCATCCATCACTAATACTTTGCAAATTAATAACCTAACCAATTTAAAAACTATTGCTATAGTATCCACTCTAATTACAAATATAAATATGAATGCTACTTCAAGTTTAACTGAAGTATTTTGCCTTTCGAATAACCAATTATCGAGTTTAAACTTCACAGGATACAGTAATTTAACAAAAATTACCTGTGCTTCTAATGCACTTTCTAGTCTAACCTTAATAGGGGTAAACAACCTCCTTGAACTTGTATGCTCTAGAAATCAATTAACCAGTTTGAATGGAATTAGTCCAACTATTACAAAACTTAATTGCTCCAATAATTTATTGACCAATTTCGATCCAAATCCTTTAACTAATTTAACAGAACTTAATTGTAGCGGTAACAGAATTCCTTCTTTAGACGTCAGTAATCTTTCTAACTTAACAAGATTAGATTGTAGTGCTAATCTGATTTCTACGTTATCAATTAGTAACATGCCTAATTTAGTTTCATTGAATTGTTCAGAAAATCAAAATTTAACGACTGCTTCTTTTAGTAATCTTCCAACCTTAGTCGATTTATTTGTAACGGGAACAATTAATTCAAATAACGTTATTCTAAGTCAGTTGTCAAGTCTAACGCTAGCTAACTTACCCAATTTAAAAAGATTAAACTGTTCCAATGGTTTGCTTACTTCATTAAATTTAACAGGTTTAAATAACTTAGAAGAATTAGACTGTACTTGGAATCAAATAACAAATTTGAATCTTACTAATATGCCTAATTTGAAAAAATTAAATTGCCCATATAATCAAATTACAAACCTTGATGTATCAGGGCTTTCAAATCTTACAGATTTAAACTGTGGGAAAGGATATACTGTTGGTCAACAAATAATTCCGACTCTTCAATCATTAAATGTTGCTGGACTTTCTAATTTAGTACATTTAGATTGCTCAATTAATTTATTAACTAACTTAAATTTATCAGGATTAATTAGTTTGCAAACTCTTTATTGCAATGGATGGCCTGGAGTTTATAATAATATTACGACTTTAAATGTAAATAGTTTAGCAAATCTAAAGAATTTAAATTGTAGCTATATGCAATTGACTAGTTTGGATGTTAGTAATTTAGTTAATCTAACTGATTTAAATTGTTCTTATAACACGATTTCAAATCTAAATTTAACGGGATTGATTACTCTTAAAAATCTAGACTATTCCTATAATTTGTTATCTAATTTGAGTTTGATAAATCTACCCAGCTTAGAATTTTTGAATTGTGGGTTTAATCAATTGGTTACTCTAAACGTTTTAAATTTAGGGAATTTAAAATCTTTGTTTTGTTCTAACAATCAACTAACTACCCTTAATCTTGCAGGATTAACGAATCTTGAGTCTTTAGACTTTTCTTCTAATCAACTTACGCTATCAAATGTTAGTGGCTTATCTTCTATCTTGAAAGTACTAAGTTGTTCAAATAATAATTTAACCAGTTTAAATGTTAATGGTTTAACTAGCTTGGAAAGTCTATCTTGTGGTCGTAATCAACTAACTTCTTTAGATAGTAGTACATTACTAAACTTAAAAAATTTAGATTGTTCAGAAAATCAAATTACGAGTTTAAGCGTTGCCAACTCTCCTAATCTAGAAATTTTAAACTGCAGCATAAATGCTATAAACAATCTTTCGTTAAATAATTTAAATAACTTAAAGATCTTATATTGTGCTAATAATCAACTTTCAAATTTAGATTTAACCAATAATACACTCTTGAATAATCTTGATTATTCTAACAACACACTCCCTAATTTAAACATTAACTTTCTTACTAACTTATTAGTCTTAGACTGTTCAGATAGCCAAAGTACTTTACTCGATGTTAGCAATCTTTTAGGGCTTCAATCTCTTGATTGTGAAAACAACCAAATTCAATCATTAGATTTGAATAATAATCAATCATTAAATAATTTAAATTGTCAAAATAATGCCTTAACATCTCTTTTTATAAAAAATGGTAAAAATGAAAATATTAACTTCAATAATAATCCATCGCTTCAATACATCTGTGCCGATGATGATCAGTTGGTCAGTATACAAAGTCAATTGAATAGTATGGGAATGAGTACTACGGTTTCAAACTCGTATTGTACCTTCTTGCCTGGTGGCAATCGTAACACGATTACCGGACTCACTATTTATGATGACGATAATAATGGATGTGATATTACCGACGAAGTAAATCCCTATATCCGTTTGAATATAAGTGACAATGCTACTCAAGGTGCAACGGTCACTAATATCGCTGGAAGCTATACTTTTTATACTAATGCTGGAAATTATACCATTGAACCTAATATAGAAAACCCAGCTTGGTTCGTGTTCTCGCCGCCATCGGCAGCTTTCTCTTTTACAAATAACAATAACAATATCAATAGTCAAAATTTTTGCATTAACGCAGTGGGAAATCATCCTGATATTGAAATCGTTTACCATCAAACCGTAGTTGCTCGTCCTGGCTTTGATTCTGGTTATAAAATAGTATTTAAAAACAAAGGAAACCAAATGCAATCGGGTACGCTAACGCTTGCTTATGACGATGCTCGAACAGACTTTCTAACATCAACTCCAGTTGCGGATGTTAATGCGGCTGGCTTATTGACATGGAACTATCAAAACCTAATGCCATTTGAAAGCCGTAGCATTGAACTAACATTTAATACCAATTCGCCTCAAGAAGTACCAGCCGTTAATAATGGTGATATATTACCTTTTACGGTTACAATAAATCCTATAGGTGGTGACGAACTACCTAATGACAATACTTTTCAATACAATCAATTAGTAGTAGGAAGTTATGACCCCAATGAGATAATCTGTTTAGAAGGCGATTCTGTTCCACCATCTGAAATTGGAAACTACTTACATTATGTTATTAACTTTGAAAATCTAGGAACATTCTTTGCTGAAAATGTGGTTGTTAGAAGTGAAATTGATGCAACAAAGTATGATATCGGTACATTGCAAGTTATGAGTACATCACATCCTTCCTACACCAAAATATCGGGAAATGTTGTTGAGTTTATTTTTGAAAATATAAATCTAGCCGAAGCTTCGGGCAATCCGCCAGTTGGTGGTCATGGTGATGTTTTGTTTAAAATTAAAACCAAAGATAATCTTGTTATTGATGACACTGTTTTACAAAGAGCCGGAATTTATTTTGATTATAATTTCCCGATTGTAACTAACGATGCCGAAACCACTTTTGCCGCTTTAAACAATCCTGATTTTGAATTAGACAATAGTGTGAAAGTCTATCCAAATCCGACAAATTCGATCATCAATATTACTAGCGATTTCACTATTGAATCGATTGAATTGTATGATATTCAAGGAAGAATTTTATCTACGAGTATAGAAAACAGAAACCAAACGGCTCTTGATATTTCTAGTAAATCAAAAGGAATTTATTTCTTAAAAATAAAAACAGACAATGGATATAAAGTTGAGAAAATAGTTAAAAAATAAAAGTGAAAGTTTACCGTTTGAAAAGCGTGAATCTGAAAATGATTTGCGCTTTTTACTTTTTAATAAATAATTCTTAATAACCATTTTGATTGTTCCTAATTTCATAAATTTGGCACAAATTAAATTTCATTGAAAAAGTTACTTTTTTATATCGGAATATTGCTCTTCACATTTACCAATGTAGTCTCGCAAAAATCTTCCAAAATAAATGTTGAATACTCCGATTTTGCTGACAGAAATCAAGATGAAATTCCTGATGCTTTGTTATTGCGAGGCAATGTAAGAGTTAGTCATGATGGCGTCTTATTTACCTGCAACAAAGCTTATTTTTTTGAAAAAGAGAATTATTTAAAAGCGTTTGGCGAAGTTCAAATGGTGCAAGGCGACACGCTTTTTCTAAACAGTAAATATGCAGAGTACAACGGCGAGTTAAAAAAAGCATATGCCACAGGAAATGTTGTTATGCGCTCACCCGAATCGACTTTAGTAACCGATACCATTAACTTTGACCGTAATGTTCAGGAAGCTTTTTATAACTCTTATGGCACGATAACCAATAGAGAAAACACTCTAAAAAGTAAAGCCGGAAGGTACTTTGCCAACGAAAAGAAGTTTAAATTCTTAACTGCGGTTACCATTACCAATCCAAAGTATACGATCAAATCAAATCATTTAGATTATTATACCAATTCGGGGCACTCCTATTTATTTGGGCCTTCAACCATCACCAGTAAAGAAAATTTTATCTATACCGAAAAAGGTTTTTATGACACCAAAAAGAACTTTGCTTACTTTAAACGAAAGTCATACATCAAATACAAAGACCGAAAAATTGAAGGTGATAGTTTGTATTATGACAGAAATCGTGAATATGCATCGGCTACAAACAACGTAAAAGTTACCGATACTATAAACAAAGGCATTATCAAAGGACATTATGCCGAAATTTACCGTAATCTCAAAACCGAAAAAGATTCGATGATGATTACCAAAAAAGCGGTTGCCATTACCTTGGTCGAAAAGGATTCGATGTATATACACGGAAAAAAAATACTTATTACAGGTAAAGTTGGTGACCGAGTGATTCGCGGTTTTAATAATGTACGTTTTTACAAAACGGATATGAGTGGCAAATGTGATTCTATTCATTCAAACCAAAAAACAGCGTTAACAAAACTGATTGGCAGACCGATTCTGTGGAATTACGAGAACCAAATGACAGGTGATATAATGCATCTCATTGGAAATAATAAAACCGAGAAATTGGATTCGCTTAAAGTATTGAACAATGCTTTTATTATATCAAAAGATACAATTGGAACTGGCTACAATCAGGTGAAAGGAATGAATTTATACGGAAAGTTCAAAGACAATAAACTCTACGAGGTTGATGTTGTAAAAAACACCGAAGTCATTTACTACATGCGAAATGACCAAAAGGAACTTATTGGCATCAACAAAAGTGTCGGAAGTAAAATAAATATGATTTTGGATAAAAATACTATAGAAACCTTAACCATTTTCAATAATCCTGACGGCGAGATTAATCCTGAGAAAGATTTGCCCGAAAACACCAGAAAACTCAGAGGTTTTATCTGGCGTGGTGATGAACGAATAAAATCAAAAGATGAAATTTTTCCGCCAGAAGAAAACGAACTTGATGCTAAAATACAGTCTGCACGAAAAGCTGAAATGGAAAAAGAAAATGTTCCGTTAGAACCTAGTAAAGAAACCATTGACTACGACAAAAACAATCCAAGCCGAGCTAAAAACGAATCGCGTGATGCCAAAACAAAGTCTGACAAGAATAAAACTAAACCAAAGGTGAAATAAAATTGCTTCACTAGTTCGCAATAACATGAAAAAGGATTTCCTTAAATACCAAGCACAAACATCTCCTTACCCTTTAGGTATGGAAGTTTCACATGCTATTGGATCCTATATTTACGACACTAATCACAAAAAATATTTGGATTTCGTTGCCGGTGTTTCCGCTACCAGTCTAGGCCATCAACACCCAAGAGTTAACCAAGCTATCAAAGACCAATTAGATAAGTATTCTCATGTTATGGTGTATGGCGAATACGCGCAACATCCGGCGGTAGCTTATTGCAAATTATTGGTAGAAAACCTTCATCCGAGCTTAAACAAAGTTTATTTAGTAAACTCGGGTACCGAAGCGTGCGAAGGAGCACTAAAATTAGTGCGTCGAGTAACCGGTAGAAGTCAATTAATTTCCTGTTACAATGCTTATCATGGCAATACTATGGGCTCTATGAGCGTGATGGGATTTGAAGAACGAAAGCAAATTTTTCGCCCCTTAATTCCAGATGTTGATTTTATAACGTTCAATAACGAAGACGACATTCAAAAAATAACGACCAAAACGGCAGGAATCATTTTGGAAAGCATTCAAGGTGGCGCAGGTTTTATTGAACCGCAAAATGATTTCTTAGCCAAAGTTAAAAAACGTTGTGAAGAAGTTGGCGCTTTACTGATATTGGACGAAATCCAACCGGGTTTTGGAAGAACCGGAAAATTATTCGGATTTGAAAACTATAATGTGGTTCCCGATGTTGTCATCATTGGAAAAGGAATGGCTGGTGGCATGCCTGTCGGCGGATTTATTGCCAACGCTAAACACATGGATTTACTAAGCCATGATCCGAAACTTGGTCACATAACTACATTTGGCGGTCATCCTGTCATAGCGGCAGCATGCTTAGCTACTTTAGAAGAAATTTTAGAAAAAGACTACATAAAACAATCTTTGGTTAAAGAAAAGCTATTCAGAGAACTTTTGGTACATCCTTTGATAAAAGAAATTCGCGGAAGGGGATTAATGTTAGCGGCAATGACAAGAGACGCTGAAATAACAAACCGAGTTATTTTGAAATGTCAGGAAAAAGGTTTGATATTATTTTGGTTACTTTTCGAAGGTTGTGCCATCAGAATTACACCACCGTTAACCATATCCGAAAAGGAAATCAGAGAAGGTTGTGCCATCATGATAGAAGTGATGGATGAGATTCTAAAGGAGTCTAAATAAATTGTTAATTAAATTGTTTACAACAATTATCACATTTCACTAAAAAAAGATACCATTTCTATAATTTTATTAAGGATAATTTTAACACCATTGTTATGCACTTAGATCACGACGAAGAAGATTACAACTTATCCTTATCTAAATTCGAATCGATGTTAAAAACAAACAAGGTTTTGTTTTTTGATTCGGAAGAATTCGAGGAAATCATTCTACATTATCTCGATATGGGAAAAGCCTCTTTAGCCAAAAAAGCATTGAAGTTAGGATTGGAACAACATCCCAGATCTACGGGGCTTAAACTAGTTCAAGTTGAAATGCTCGTGTATGATGATAAGCTAGATCAAGCGGAAAAATTGTTAAATGAATTGTATGCTATTGAACCCACTAATGAAGAGATTTTTATCCAAAAAGCCAATATATATTCAAAAAGAGATGACCATGAAAAGGCAGTCGAATTTTTAAAAACAGCATTAAAATATACCGAAGATTTAGCAGATGTTTATAACCTAATTGGTATGGAATACCTGTTTATGGACAGTCTAGAATTGGCAAAAGAAAATTTCATTAAATGCTTAGAAGAAGATATTGAAGACCAATCGGCTCTTTATAATGTTGTTTATTGCTTTGAGTTTTTAGATCAAAATCAACAAGCAATAGATTATCTCAAAACCTATATAGATAGAAATCCTTATAGCGAAATTGCATGGCATCAGTCGGGAAGGTTATATTATGGATTGAAAGAATACGAAAGTGCCTCAACCAGTTTTCAATTAGCAACCTATATAGATGAAGAATTTATTGGTGCTTTTATGGAAAGAGGAAAAGCGTTAGAACGACTAAAAAACTATGAAGAAGCAATAGAATGCTATAATCGTACTATTGAATTGGACGACCCAACATCCTATGCCTTGCTCCGAATTGGGAAATGCTATGAAAAATTGGGCAACAAAGTAGAAGCGTTAAATTATTTCAATAAAACGGTTCATGAAGACCCACTTTTAGACAAAGGTTGGATTGCAATAACCGATTTTTATGTTCGTCAAAAAAATTATCAAAAAGCGTTATATTTTGTAAACAAAGCATTAGCTATAGACGATCAAAACAGATTATATTGGAAACGTTATGCGACCATCAATAAAGCAATGGATCTTTTTGAAGAAGCTGAGTTTGGATACAGAAAAGCTATTGAATTTGGAGATTATCAATTAGACACCTGGTTATTTTGGGTAGATATTATGCTCATTATGGGAGAATTCAATAATGCTATTCTAACCTTAATTCAAGCATCGGAATATTTCCCAGATGATTACCAAATCGAATACCGTTTGGCTGGTTTTCACATGCTTTTGAACGAAGAAGAAAAAGGAAATTATCATTTGAGCAATGGTTTACGAATTAATTCAAAACACCAAAACTTACTTAAAGAAATGTTTCCAACTGTTTGGGACAGAGCATCAGTGCAAGAGTATGTTGCAAAACATAAAAAACCATAATAATGTCTAGAAGACAGTTTGGTTTATTAGGAAAAAATATCAGCTATTCTTTTTCAAAGAAATACTTCTCTGATAAATTTGTTTTAGGAAATTTAATCGATTGTTCGTACGAAAATTTTGATCTACAATCCATCGAAGAATTTTCATCCGTTATCAACAATAATCCCAATTTAAAAGGACTGAATGTTACGATTCCGTATAAAGAATCTGTAATTCTATATTTGGATAAATTATCTAAAAACGCTTCGCTTATTGGTGCCGTCAATGTGATTCGAGTTACCAAAAAAGGAACGCTGAAAGGATACAATTCCGATTATTATGGCTTTATGAAATCCTTAGAGCCATTACTCCAACCCCATCATAAAAAAGCATTAATACTCGGAACTGGAGGTGCAGCCAAAGCGATTTCATTTGCTTTAGACCAACTCAAAATCTTATATACTTTTGTGACACGTGAAGAAAAAGAAGGTATGATTGATTATAATCGAATCAATGCTACCACTTTTGATAACCATCAAATTATCATTAATTGTACACCATTAGGAACTTCACCCAACATAAAAGAATTTCCACCAATTCCTTATCAATTTTTTACCTCCAAACATATTGCTTTCGATTTAATATATAATCCGGAAGAAACACAATTCTTGAAAAAAGCCAAGAAGAAAGGTGCAATTACCAAAAATGGTTATGAAATGTTAGTCCTTCAGGCCGAAAAAGCTTGGAATATTTGGAATAAATAATCTAATGAACATCAAATTATTAGCCATTGGCAAAACCGATAACAAAGCGCTACAATCACTAATTGATGATTACACTAAACGTTTGTCATTTTACATAAAGTTTGATTTAGAGATTATTCCAGACCTAAAAAACGTTAAAAATCTTTCGGAAAGTCAACAAAAAGAAAAAGAAGGAGAATTGATTTTATCCAAACTCAATCCAACTGACCAATTGATTTTGTTAGATGAAAATGGCGGAACTTTTTCAAGTATAGCATTCTCAGATTATTTACAAAAGAAGATGAATTCAGGGGCCAAAACTTTAGTATTTGTAATTGGCGGACCGTACGGATTTAGTGAGGAAGTATATCAAAAAGCGCAAAGTAAAATTTCACTTTCACTCATGACATTCTCACATCAAATGGTGCGTTTATTTTTTATTGAACAACTGTATCGTGGGTTTACTATTTTGAGAAATGAGCCCTATCATCATCAGTAATTTAGTTTTCTGAAATCCGTTTATTAAATGAATAGATTTTAGACTTAATAGATAAATTCTTTGGTATAATCAATACTCAAACCTAATTTAGTTATGGCTATTTTTTTAGCAAATAATCTATACTGTAAATAGTTTTCAAAACTAGAATTCTTATCGTAGCCAATAAATAGTTCACTTTCTTTTTCAATACTTAAATTATTGAGGTATTTTTCCAATTCTTGTTTCTTTAATTCTTGCTTATTGAATAAAATCGTACCATCAGCTTTAATATAAACCGTATTCAATCCTAAAGTTGGTTTTTTTAAAATATAGTGAACATCAGAAAAGGGTAAAAAAGCCAACGATTTTGTCCCTTTATTCATGTAAGTAAAAAAGTTTTCGGAAGCTTCGTTTTTGTGTGAACTTTTATTCTTTTTGGCTTGCAATTTTTGAATTTGGGGAATCACTAATTTAAGCGATAATCGTTTGTCGATATTGAACAACCAATTAGTTGAACTAATCAAATTATTGCGATTGACATCAATCAAAGTGTCATTTCCTTCTGTTTTAAAAAACATATAAATAGGAGAATGATCTTTAACCTCAGCTACAAATGTTTCATTTAATTGGGGTAATTGAATTTCTTTTTTTCCACAAGATAGCACCAAAAAAAACAAAACACTAACTAATATCTTTTTCATGTTTAATTATTTAAACTATGACACAATTTCACACATTCCATTGCTTCTTTAACATCGTGAACTCTTAGAATATTGGCTCCTTTTTGCAATGCTATTGTATTTAACACGGTAGTTCCGTTTAAGGATACATCTGGATTTATTTCTAATGTTTTATAAATCATAGACTTTCTGGAAACACCTACTAGTAATGGTAATTCAAGCATTTGAAACAAATCTAAATGCTTCATTACTTCAAAATTTTGTTCTAACGTTTTAGCAAAACCAAAACCAGGGTCGATAATTAAATCATTAATTCCCAAACTTCTTGCAAGTGCTACTTTTTCTGAAAAATAAAATAACATCTCTTTCGTAATATTCGAATATTGCGCCAAGCTTTGCATTGTTTGCGGATTACCTTTCATATGCATCATACAATAAGGCACTTGTAGTTTGGCAACCATTTCTAACATTTTTTCATCTAAACTACCTGCCGAAATATCATTTATCATACAGGCACCAGTTTCAATACTAATTTTAGCAATTGTACTTCGAAACGTATCAACAGAAATTAATGTGTCTGGAAAATGCTTCAATACCAATTCTATGACGGGTATTAATCGTCTTATTTCTTCTTCTTCGGAAACAAATTCAGCTCCAGGTTTACTAGAATAGGCACCAATATCTATAAAAGTTGCGCCTTCTGCAATCATTTTTGTTACCTGATTGATAATGCTTTTTTCATCAATATATTTTCCGCCATCATAAAAAGAATTTGGTGTTACATTCAATATTCCCATGACTTTGGGAACTGACAAATCAATTAGTTTTCCAATACAGTTTATGGTCATTTCTTTTTTAAGATAGTTATAAGATTTAGTACTTTGTACTTCAATCTTTATTCTTTACTTTTGGACAAATTTGAAACAAATATACACTGAAATGAGTAATACTTCTCAAGAATATGACAAGGTTATCGCTATTTGCAGACAACTTTATGCCAACAAAATGAAAGATTATGGGTGTGCGTGGAGAATCTTGAGATTGCCATCTTTAACCGACCAACTCTATATAAAAGCGCAACGCATTCGAAGTTTACAACAAAACGAAGTACGAAAAGTTGACGAAGATGAATCAGGTGAATTTATCGGAATTATAAATTATGCTATCATGGCATTAATTCAATTAGAATTAGGCGTGGCTGAACAGCCCGATTTAAATACCGAAAAGGCGATTCAATTGTATGACGAAAAAATTGCAATAACCAAAAAATTAATGGAAGACAAGAACCATGATTATGGTGAAGCATGGCGAGAAATGCGTGTGAGCTCATTAACCGATTTAATTTTACAAAAGTTACTTAGAGTAAAACAAATTGAAGACAACAAAGGAAAAACTTTAGTTTCTGAAGGCATTGACGCCAACTATCAAGATATGATTAACTATTCCGTTTTTGCTTTACTATTGATGAAATTCGGACAATAAAAATCAAAAAATGGCACTATCAAAAAACACATTATCGTGGGGAATTCGATTCCTAATTTCCTTTTTATTCTTGCTTTCTGCAGTTGCAAAATTATATCCATCGCCTTATTTTGCGATATCTACATTTGAAGTAAAACAACTTTACCCTATGGGATTTTCAGAAAATTTTGCACCCTATTTTTCTCGAATTCTTATCGGAATTGAATTGGCTTTAGGTTTATTACTACTGCAAAAAAACTTTTTGCGGAGTGTAGTTATTCCGGCGACTATTTTTCTATTAGCCGTATTTACCACACATTTAACTGTTGAAACTTTTGTTAGTGGAGGTAACTCTGGTAACTGTGGTTGTTTTGGAAGCTTGCTACCAATGACACCAATAGAAGCCATTATAAAAAACGTGGCAGCGATTCTTTTATTGGGTTGGCTTTATGTTATTTTACCAAAATCCAATGAAAAAAAAGGAAATTTTTGGGTGTTAACGACTGTTACATTTGCTTCAATTTTAGCTTTATTTATGATAGCGCCGATACAGCCAATTGAAAGTAAATTTACTGTCACTGAATCGACTGAAACCACAGTAGATTCGGTAAGTGCTGATAGTTCTAAAATTGAAGTTATCACAGCGGTTGTAAAAGATAGCGTGAAAAAAACTACCGAAAACAAAGAGGAAACTATTGTTGAAATCAACGAACCCACTAAAAAGAAATCGGGTTATGCCCAATATTTTTCAAAAATAGACAACGGCAGAAAAACACTTTGTTTCTTTGTGCCTGGCTGTGATCATTGCAGAGTTGCTGCAAAAGAACTTACTCAATTGAAAAAAAACACTAAAAATTTCCCTGAAATTTCAATTGTCTTTATGAATGAAGAAGCTGATTTAATTCCAGATTTTTTTAAAGAAGCTGGGGCAGAATATCCCTATAAAATTATAGAAATCATTCCATTTTGGAAAGTTTTAGGTTCAGGAAAAGATACTCCTGGAGTAAAATATCTTTGGAATGGTAATGAATATAAATACTACTGGGGAATAACCGACAATAAATTTGATGTCTTAGATTATCAAAAACTAATTAATAAATCCTATTCCGACCTAAAAAAATAAAACAACTATTTGAATATCTTTTTAGTATATTTAAATCTTTAAAATTTAGATTATGATTAAATATTTTATGTCTAAGTCGATAAAACAACGAGGACTAATTGGAATCCTTTTTTGCATTTTTCTTTTCGCTTTTGGATATTTTTTTGTTTTGAATTATGTATCAATATTGGAAGATCCACCTTTAGGAAATACCGTTTATATTTTATTGGGAAGTACTTTTAGTATCGTTTCAATAGTAGGGATTTTGGTAATTTTAAAATATTTATACGATTATAAAAAGAAAAAAGAGCGTAAAGAACGAAGAAGAAAAAAGCATAAATTATTTTATTTGAAGGATTTAAAAAAAAATAACGAGTCTTTGTAATTGGAAAATTATAAATTAAAAAAAATGAAAAAAATGAAAAAAATAATTTATTGCGTGCTAACAACTATAGTCACTTTTGCTTGTAGTAATGCCCAAAAAAGTGAATTCTCAAAAGAAAGTTTATCTCAAAAATTAATTGCTTTAGATGCTAGTGAAATATCATTTGAAAGAGTTCTTAAAAAACATGCTGGTAAAGTATTGGTGATAGAAGTTTGGGCTTCTTGGTGCAGTGATTGTGTAAAAGCAATGCCTAAAGTAAAAGAAATGCAATCCAATAATCCCGAGGTAAACTACATTTTTATTTCTATGGATAAAACTTTTGAGAAATGGCAAGCCGGAATTGAAAAACACGAATTAAAAGGCGATCATTACTGGGTAACTGATGGCATGAAAGGCGAATTTGGAAAGTCATTAGAAATAGATTGGATTCCAAGATATATTGTTATCGACAAAAAAGGAAAGATTAAAATCTACAGAGCGATTGAAACCGATTTTGAAAAAATAAATGAGGAATTAAAAAAAATACAATAATGAGACAAAAGATTGTTGCTGGCAATTGGAAAATGCATAAAAATGCTGAAGAAACAGAAGATTTATTAAATGAATTAATTGATAAATTGCCTAACGATATTGAAGCTCAAATAATTGTAGCTCCAACATTTGTTAATCTAGCTTCAGCTGTTAATCATTTAGAATTCACCAATATCGTTGTAGCCGCTCAAAATATGAGTCAGTTTGAAAGTGGTGCTTACACAGGTGAAATTTCTGCAGACATGTTAAAAAGCATTGGTGTCAACATAGTATTAATTGGACATTCCGAGCGCCGTGCCTATTTTAAAGAAACCGATTTTATTTTGGCTGAAAAAGTATCGACAGCTTTAAAATATAATATGACTGTTATTTTTTGCTTTGGAGAAGAATTAAAAGACAGACAAAACAACCAACATTTTAATGTCGTAGAAAATCAATTGCGCGATGGTTTATTTCATATAAAGGATAAAGACTGGGAGCAAATTGTATTGGCATATGAACCCGTATGGGCAATCGGAACCGGAGAAACCGCTTCTCCTGATCAAGCGCAAGAAATGCATCAATTTATTAGAGAAACAGTTAGACATACTTTTGGAAGTAAAGTTGCCGAAGAGATATCTATACTTTATGGTGGCAGTGTCAAACCTGATAATGCCAAAGAAATTTTCTCTAAACCTGATGTAGATGGTGGACTTATTGGTGGAGCAGCACTCAAAGCTACCGATTTTGCTAGTATTGTAAACGCTATATAATAACTACTCAAAATTAACATAAACCTTTCATTAATTTGAAAGGTTTTTTTTATGTTTTTTATAGATTAATGCATTTCATCGATTTTATTTGTTTTTTGACGAACTTTTATTTTTTTTTACTTCATAATTAAGTCAAAACAAATGAAAACAAGATTAACCCTAATTCTTGTGCTGCTTCTTACCTGGAATATAAAAGCACAAATTGAAACCCAAAAACGATTTCAATCGGATTCGAGAAAATATTATGTTTGGAACTCCGAATTTGAAAAATATGAATTGAAAGAAACTGAATTCGAACACTCCATAATTGATATTCGAGAAATCGGTTCAAAAACCAATGGCTATATTGCAATCAGCATGATTGACAATGGTTTAGTTAGACTACACCATGGTTCAATAATAGAGTTTAATCAAACTAGCGAAGAAGAAGGAACTTGGTTAATACGCTCTAAATATATGAGAGCAAAATTGGTTTATAATCCAAAAGAAAATACGATTACCTATTTATATGAAGCGGAAAACAAACGCTACAGCAAACTAATGATTTTTTCTGTAACACCAGATGCGCTTCCTAATGCAAGTCTTAAAGCTGTAGTGAAAACTGACGATTAATTATTTGCACTATTGACATTAAAGTAACAATACGGATTGTTACCTTTGCACCCGAGATTATAAGCTCGTAGTGTAAAAAGTAAAAAAGAACAATAATGTCAAACGTATATTTAGGGTATCATTTTACAGTTGAACCTAAAGAACTGGGTTCAGAAATATTAATCGCTTTACTTGGTGAAAAACCATTTGAAAGTTTTATTGAAACCGAGCATGGGTTTAGTGCCTTTATTCAAAAAGAATTTTGGAAAAAAAATATTTTAGATGATATTGATTTCTTACATAATATTGAGTTTTCTATTTCCTACACAATCGAAGAGATTGATCAAGTCAATTGGAACGAAGAATGGGAAAAGAACTTCGAGCCTATTGATGTTAACGGACAATGTCATGTTCGCGCGACTTTTCATCCAAAAAAGGATGTACAATTTGATATTATTATTGAACCAAAAATGAGTTTTGGAACCGGACATCATGAAACTACACATATGATGATTCAGCATCTTTTAGAAACTGATGTTACTAATTTAAAAACACTCGATATGGGTTGTGGTACTGCAATCCTTGCAATTCTAGCCGAAATGAAAGGTGCCAAACCAATTGACGCAATTGATATTGATAATTGGTGTTTTCTAAACTCAATTGAAAATGCAGAACGCAATAATTGTAACCAAATTTCAGTGTATGAAGGTGATGCCTCTTTACTTAAGAATAAAAAATACGACTTAATTATAGCCAACATTAACCGCAATATTTTGCTAAACGATATGCAACAATATGCAGATTGTTTAAACAAAAACGGAGTGCTTCTTTTAAGCGGATTTTATACTGAAGACATTTCATTTATAGATGCTTCCTGCGTTGAGAAAGGATTAACTTTTGTTAAAAAATTTGAAAGAAATAATTGGACTTCGCTTAAATATGTAAATTTGTAACTGAAAATTTTACTTTAAGTAAAACGAAATGAAAATGAGCACTATAGAAAAAGTACAGGAAGACTTATTAGTCGAAGAACAAATTGGAATTAATAACGAAATCGTATTGTATAATGATGATGTTAATACATTTGATCATGTTATTGATACGCTTATTCGGGTTTGCCAACACACTTCAGAACAAGCTGAGCAATGCGCTATCTTAGTTCATTATAAAGGAAAATGTACCGTTAAGACTGGAAGTTTTGATGAACTTAAACCACAATGTACCCAACTTTTGGAAGCTGGTTTAAGTGCTGAAATAATTTAAAAGTTTAACTATCTATCAGTTTATAATGTATGTGCTTATTTTACTGAGCACTAAATACTGAACACTGAGCACTAACTCTCATACTTCCAATCAAATTCGTCTTTATCGTTTATGATTGCTCCGATTTCAAGTCGAATTATATCATTGTATTCCGACTGAAGAATTAACCAATTACTTTCATTAAAATGATTTTCGGTAGTATCAAAATCTTCTTTTGTCCAGGATTTAAAGGGTAAAACTGATTTTATTGCTTCAATATTTTTACCGATTATTTTTTGATCTAAAATCGTTGCTTCGGAATGCGAACAAATGATATAACCCAATAGAAAACCTTCTTCTTCGTAAAAAGTTAAGCTCCATTTTTGAGAATTATACAAACAAATAACATTCCCATCTTCATCATTAAATTGCTTATCAGGTTTACCATAAATTGCTTCCACATGGTGCTGTTTCATTCCAAAAAGCAATTGGTCTATTCCGTTTTTTAAGTTGATAATCATAATGCTATATTAATATTCAAAACTGCCAAACTCACTAGTAATGGTAAGTTTTTTGGTGTCACTTGCTGCTACTCTACCCACAATTTGAGCATCAACACCAAATGATTTTGAGATTTCAATAATATCTTGAGCAATTTCGTTGGGAACGTAAATTTCCATACGATGACCACAATTAAAAACTTGATACATTTCTTTCCAATCAGTTTTGGATTGTTCTTGAATCAGTTTAAAAAGAGGCGGCACTGAAAATAAATTATCTTTAATGATGTGTACATTATCCACAAAATGCAACACTTTAGTTTGTGCTCCACCGGAGCAATGCACCATACCGTGAATTTCTTTTGGACTGTACTTGTTTAGAATGGTTTTGATAATTGGCGCGTAAGTTCTAGTTGGTGACAAGACTAATTTTCCGGCATCTATAGGGGAATTCTCCACTTCATCCGTTAGTTTAACATTTCCAGAATAGACCAAATCTGCTGGAACTGAACTGTCAAAACTTTCTGGATATTGGTCTGCTAGATAGTTGGCAAACACATCATGACGCGCCGAAGTTAAACCATTGCTTCCCATTCCGCCATTATAACTTTTTTCATAGTTGGCCTGACCGAAAGAAGCCAATCCTACTATCACATCACCAGCTTGAATATTGGCATTATCAATTACATCTGAACGTTTCATTCGGGCTGTAACGGTAGAATCAACAATAATGGTTCTTACCAAATCACCTACATCAGCGGTTTCACCACCGGTAGAATGAATAGTTACACCAAATGTTTTGAGTTCGGCAATCAATTCTTCGGTTCCGTTGATAATCGCCGAAATCACTTCGGCCGGTATCAGGTTTTTATTTCTTCCAATGGTTGATGATAACAAAATATTATCTGTTGCACCCACGCAAAGTAAATCATCAATATTCATAATTAATGCATCTTGCGCAATGCCTTTCCATACAGAAATATCACCTGTTTCTTTCCAATACAAATACGCTAAAGACGATTTTGTTCCAGCGCCATCAGCATGCATGATTAAACAATAGTCATCATCATTGGTTAAATAATCGGGAACAATTTTGCAGAAAGCTTTTGGAAATAAACCTTTATCAATGTTTTTAATGGCATTGTGTACATCTTCTTTAGAAGCCGAAACACCTCGAAGATTGTACCGTTGACTGTTATCAGAACTCATGTGTAGTAGTTAGTTGTCTGTCTGCCGACAGGAAGTTGTGGGGCAAAGATAGAAATTTAGTAGCTATTCGCAGTTGACAGATTTTTAAAATTTTATTTATCCACTATTAGAATTTCAACTCTACGGTTTTCATCTTCCTCCTGTTCATTCTGTTCTGGAATTTTATGGATTGGTCTTGACACACCAAAACCCGTATACTTCATTCGTTTTCTATCAATTTTATTTCGGATCAGATACGAATAAATGGCTTTCGCTCTAGCAGTAGAAATACCGTTAAAATCATTAACCAATTGACAGCAAATATGGCCTTGAATCTCAATCTTAAGTTTCGGATTTTCTTCCATAGCACATCGCAAGTCAATTAGTGTGGGTTGCGATTTCGGAACAATGCGAGCAGAATTATTGAAGAAATAAATATTGGGCAACGTAATCGTTTGACCCACTTTTGAATTTTTTATTTTTTTGGTCAACTCACTTTCCATTGGTGCGAGTTCGGGTTCCGTAAAAAAAATAGTTACTTTTCTATTTTCTGCTTGAATTTTAGACTGTTTAAAATCTTTACCAAAAGCAATTTTCTCTATACTTTTATTGAACTTTAACCCACTTTTTTCTAGTAAAATTTGAACGTTTTCTATTCGCCTTTCCGCTAGTTTTTTATTATAATTTTGAGTGTCGATGCTGTCACAATAACCCAATAATTTTGTAATTTCTACATTCTTATTTTTGGCAATCCATTCATTAATTTCTAATATGGAAGCTTGATTTGGAAAATCTTTATTGAAATCGAAGTAAACTTCCACTTGCTTTTGTCCCAACAAATTGATGGAAATTAGAAGAAATAATATAATGATTATTCGTTTCATCGTTTGGCTACAATTAAAATTTCGACTCTGCGATTGGCAGTGCGTTCTTTTTCATTTCTTTCAGGCACTTTATAGATTGGATCATTACTTCCGTAACCTTTAAATGCCAATCTGTTGACCGCAATTCCTCTTTTGGTTAAATATTTAAGAATAACAAGTGCTCTTCTGTAGGATAGTTTAGTGTCATTCGGATTTGGATTGCAACAGATATGTCCGTGAATCTCTATTCTCAGCGATGGATTATTGAGCATGATATTAAGTAATTCTTCTAGTAGCGGAAACGATTGATCCATTACTTTTTCTGAATTAAAATGAAAGTTGATGTTATTAATTCTCACTAAATCTCCCACTTTTGCTTTGTCAAACTTAGAAGCTAATGTTGCCTTTTCATTGTCGACCAGCATTTCCAAATCTTCAACTTCTAAAATATCATTTTCTTTATTTTCTGTTGTAACTTGTTCTACTATTTGATTGTCAGATTTATTACGAAAAGGAGTTTTAGATAGTGTTTTAGTAGTTTCTATTTTTTGTTTTTTATCTTTTACTAGATTATAAAAAACTTCAACTTTTCTATTCTCACTTTGATTTTTTGAATACTTAAAATCTTTGCCAAATGATTTTAACTCTACTTTTTCATTAATTCGAATTGCTTTAGATTTAAAAAAAGTAATCATCGAATTTACTCTTCGCATGGCTAAGTCTTTATTATACTTACTATCATCTACGCTATCACAATAACCTAATACTTTGGTAACTTCACTGTTTTTATTATCTAGAATCCATTGATTTAGTATCGCTTGTGAGGATTCATTTGGAGTATCCTTATTAAAGTCAAAAAACAGTACTAGTTTGTTTTGACAGAAGCAATGTATAGAAAACAACATAACATAAAGAAAAATAAGCTTTTGCATTTTTAGTTTTCTATAATTAAGATTTCTACTCTTCGATTGGCAGCACGCTCTTTTTCATCTTTTTCGGGTATTGAATAAATAGGTTGAGTACTTCCAAATCCTTTATAGGACAAACGAGCGCGATAGACATCGTTGGCAATTAAAAAATTAAATATGGCTTTGGCTCTTTGAGTTGACAAATCAGTTCTATCTACTGGCATACAACACAAATGTCCTTGTATTTCGATTTTTAAATTAGGATTACTTTGAAGCACTAAAAGCAGTTCATATAATTTCCCTCGCGATTCATTAACCACTGCAAAAGTATTGATGATAAAATTAAGGTTATCTATTTTGAGTTTTTCACCCGCTTTGGCTTTTTCAATTTTTTTCATAAAATCGCGATCCAATTTGAATTCCGATTTGGTTCCGTTTGGGTTTTCGAAGACTAATTTTTCCGGATATTCAATTTCGGGTTTAACTACAATCGGTTCAACTACTTCTTTCTTGATTCCGAGAATTTCTTCTTCGCGAGATAAATCCTTTTCGAGTATGAAATAAATTATTACTCTTCGGTTTTCGGCTTTGTTTTTTGACTGTTCAAAACTTTCTCCAAAACTTCGGGTTTTAAAATCGTCTCTAATTTTGATTTGATTCTTAACTGAATTAAAAATACACCGCACTCTTTTTTGAGCTAAAGTATCATTGAAACCGTTGGAGCCGTCTTCATCAGTAAACCCATGAATGGCTACTATTTTATTGTTCTTATTTTCGGCAATCCAAGCACTCAATTTTGTAGTTTCTTTGGCATTCAATTCAAATTTATTACTTTCGAAATAGAGTGTGAATTTTTCCTGGCTGTAACTACTAACCATTGAAAATAAGAGAAAAAGAAAAGATAAGTAGGATTTCATGATCTTTAAAATATATCGAAAGTTACGCAAAATTGTTTGGAGTAGTCAAAAATTAAAAAAAATAAAAAATCCCGTCTCGTTTTGAAAGAGACGGGATTTATTTTTGCGTTAAGGATTGGAGCGAGTACCGTGTACTGCGGAAAGCCTGACCCGAAAGGACACGAGGCTGAAAGCCGACTGCCGAAGGAAACGCCCCAACTTAATTATCGAGTAAACAATAATTCTCTGTATTTGGTTAATGTCCAAATTTCGTCATCTACCAAAAGTTCTAATTTATCACAATGTTCTCTAATTACATCAAAATAAGGTTTCACTTTATCGCAATACATTTCGGCCATTTTTTGAGCATCGGTTAAAGCGTTTGCTTTCTTACGCGCTTCGGTCATCGCTTCTACATTAGAATTGATTCCTTCGATATGAGCTGAAATTTCTTTGATTAAAGAGATTTGTTCTTTGGCAATTTTTTCAAAATCTTTACCGAAGATTTCTTTTAATCCACGTACGTTTTCAATCAATGTATTTTGATAACGAATGGCTGTTGGAATTACATGGTTACGAGCGATATCGCCCAAAACTCTTCCTTCAATCTGAATTTTCTTGGTGTATTCTTCTAATTCAATTTCGTAACGCGCCTCTACTTCTACATGGTTCATTACATTCAAATCATTGAATAAGTCTAACGCTTTTTTAGAAACTTTCGCTTTTAATGCTAAAGGAGTAGTTTTATGATTACTCAAACCACGTTTTTTAGCTTCTTTTTCCCATGCATCACTATAACCATCACCTTCAAAAAGAATATTTTTAGTTCCTTTAATGTATTCTCTTAATACATTAAAAATAGCTTCGTCTTTCTTCAAATCGTTTTTCTCAATTAGAGCATCAACCTCTTTTTTGAAATCTTTCAATTGTTTGGCAACGATAGAATTTAGAGTTGTCATTGCGTTAGCACAATTGGCAGAAGAACCAACCGCTCTAAACTCAAATTTATTTCCAGTAAATGCAAAAGGTGACGTTCTATTTCTATCGGTATTATCCAACATTACATCTGGAATTTTACCAACTACATTAAGCTTTAAGTCGGTTTTCTCTTCAGGAGATAATTTCCCTTTTGATACACCTTCTAATTCCGCTAAAACTTTTGTTAATTGTTCACCAATAAAAACAGATATAATGGCTGGTGGCGCTTCGTTGGCACCTAATCTGTGATCATTACTTGCCGTTGCAATTGCAGCACGAAGCAACTCTTCGTATTCATTAACCGCTTTTATGGTATTGATAAAAAAGGATAAGAATTGTAAATTACTCATTGGGGTTTTACTCGGTGACAATAAATTCACACCCGTATCAGTAGCCAATGACCAGTTATTGTGTTTCCCAGAACCGTTAACTCCTTTAAATGGTTTTTCATGAAACAATACTTTAAAATCATGACGCTCACCTACTTTTGACATGACATCCATTAACAATGAATTATGATCCACTGCTAAGTTTGTTTCTTCAAAAATTGGAGCCAACTCAAACTGATTTGGAGCCACTTCATTATGACGTGTTTTTACTGGAATTCCGAGCAACATACATTCTTCTTCTAATTCACGCATATAGTTTAAGGCGCGAGATGGAATTGAGCCAAAATAATGGTCGTCTAATTGTTGTCCTTTGGCAGAAGTATGGCCTAGCAAAGTTCTTCCAGTCATCATTAAATCGGGACGAGAATTAGCTAAAGAAGCATCAACCAAAAAGTATTCTTGTTCCCAACCTAAGGTAGCGGTTACTTTTTTAACATTTTTATCAAAATATTTACAAACATCAGTTGCTGCTTCATCAACTGCATTTAAAGCTCGTAACAATGGCGTTTTATAATCTAGTGCTTCTCCTGTATAGGATATAAAAACCGTAGGAATGCATAATGTAGTACCAAAAATAAATGCTGGAGAAGTTGGATCCCAGGCGGTATAGCCACGTGCTTCAAATGTATTTCTAATTCCACCGTTGGGAAAAGAAGAAGCATCTGGTTCTTGTTGCACTAATTGACCACCGCCAAATTTTTCAACAGGATCAGATCCGTCATAAGACGTTTCAAAAAAAGCATCATGCTTTTCAGCAGTTGTTCCCGTTAAGGGTTGAAACCAATGCGTATAATGAGTTACTCCTTTAGATAAGGCCCATTCTTTCATTCCCATTGCAATATAATCAGCTAATTTTCTGTCAATTTTAGTTCCGTGCTGAACTGCATCTTTTACACCTTTATAAGCATCCGAAGTTAAATATTGCTTCATTGCTTTGTCATTAAACACATTTGAACCGAAAAGCACTGATTTTTTTCCGGATTCTTCAAATTTTACAGGCTTTCTACCTGATGCATCTTTTAATGCTTGAAAACGTAAAGTTGACATAAATTTTAATTTTTATATATTATACCCTATTATTTTGATGCAAATATAATAATATTTAATACTAAAAATAAATATACCCTACTTTTTATAGGGATAAATTAAAATATTTTAACTTTAATATCATTTCTTAAAAAAAAATAAAATTACTGCCTTTAACTTATCAATCTATTATATTTGTAATTACAAAACACATAACATGATTGTTTGGATTATTTTTTTAGTCACTATTTTTATTTTTTTAGCACTTGATTTAGGAGTATTCAACAAAACTCCACATATAATTAGTTCAAAAGAGGCTGGGATTTGGACTGGAATTTGGGTTTCTCTTTCATTTGCATTTTCTGGAGTTGTAAATTGGTTGTATAGCAATGCCTACATAGCAAATCCAACCGAAATCAGCCCAACCGTTGCTACCTTAAAATATATTACTGGTTATTTGATAGAATTATCATTAAGTATCGATAATATTTTTATCATAGCAGTGATTTTTGCTGCTTTTAAAATTCCACAAAAATACCAACATCGTGTTTTATTTTGGGGAATATTAGGTGCTATTATTTTTAGAGGATTAATGATATTCTTTGGTGTAATATTGATAAACAAATTTAGTTGGATGACCTATTTGTTTGGAGCATTTTTAATTTTTACTGCTTTTAAAATGCTATTTAAAAAAGAAGAAGAAGATTTTAATCCAAAAAAATCTTTAGTATACCGAATCATAGGTAAAGTCATACCCATAACTAGTCATACCGAGAAAGAGCATTTTTTTATTAAAATAAACAACATCAATCATGCAACTCCTCTATTTGTTGCTTTGTTAGTGATAGAAGTTATGGACATGCTTTTTGCTTTGGATAGCGTTCCTGCTATATTAGCCATAACAGCTGATCCTTTTTTGGTTTTCAGCTCTAACATTTTTGCTATACTTGGATTACGGTCTATGTATTTCTTTTTGGCCAATATGTTAGAGAAATTTAGTTACTTAGAATATAGTTTGATTGCTATTTTATCCTTTGTTGGAATCAAAATGCTATTAGTTCACTATTATAAGTTACCTGAATGGGCTTCTCTAAGTTTTATTGCACTTTCTTTAACGTTAGGAATTATAATATCATTAAACAGAGATACTAAAAAAGAATAATTTCAGAAGCTACTATTCTTTTATTTACTAGTACCAAACATCAACAACTTTAATTGTATTCAAATCTCTTTTAGAATAAAAAATGAAATAATTTTTACTCTTCATTTTTTTAAAATGTTTTTATTTGGGATTTACTTTGTATTTACTTTGTATTTACTTTGTATTTACTTTGTATTTACTTTGTATTTACTTTGTATTTACTTTGTATTTACTTTGTATTTACTTTGTATTTACTTTGTATTTACAAAAAAACAAGAAACCCTTTCATTTCTGAAAGGGTTTCTCTTTTATAAACTAACTAAACTGAATTATCTTTTGATAACTCTTAAAGTTTTCACTTCTGTCCCTTGAGTTACAATAACATTGTAAACCCCAGTAGGGAAACGTTCACCAACTTGTAATGTTGATACTTCATCTGGACTAACCTCACGTTGTTCAATTAACTTTCCAGTCATATCATAGATAGTTACTCCTACTTTATCAACACTTGAAGATGTTAATTCTATATTGAAGTTTTCACTAAATGGATTAGGATATGCTTTCGCAACCATTCCATTTTTAGCTTCTGGTGTTTCTACTTTACATGTTGAACCTGCTCTAGTAATAGTGAATGTTGCGCAAACTGAATCTGAATTACATCTTCCAGTAATACTATAACATACTCTTACTGTACCACCGTTTGTCCAACTTGGCGCTACTCTACAATCTCCACTGAAAACTGCACAAGCACCGCATCCTGAACTTATAGTTCTAAACTGTGCTAACCAATTAGTAAATGCACAATTAACAGCATATTGACTATTGAAGCTAGTATTAACATAAGAAACATTTCCAGGTCCTGCAACATCTACAGCTCCACCTGAGGCAACTGTAAATCTTCTCGTACAAGTAACTTGTCCATTTGAATTACATCCTGGAGGTAAAGTACCGCATAAATTGCTTACCGTATACGTCCATGTTACATCTCTAAATCCGCCACATGCTGATGGTGGTGTAGGACAATTGTTTGTC
>CANHWG010000019.1 GCA_947464335.1 Flavobacteriaceae bacterium | reverse complement strand
GACATTATCTTTAATAATTAAAGGAATCTCGCCTACTTTAGTAGTTACTACTGGTTTTTTCGAAAGTCCATATTCAATTAATGCAATAGGCAAACCTTCTGACTTTGAAGTTAATATAGCAATATCAGATTGGTCTATGATATTTTTTATATCGTTTTTAGATCCATAAATAAATACATTGTTTTCTAAATTTTTAGTAGTAATTAATGTTCGCAATTGTTTTGAATAGGTATCTTCGAAATCTTTGCCAACAAGATGAAATGTCCAATCGGGATAAGAATTTTTCAATTTTTCAGCTACTTCCAATAATAAAAAATGATTTTTTTGATCTCGTAAATTTGCCAAACATAAAATTCGTTTTCCATCAATTCCTTTTAATTTTGTTTCGGCCACATTTGATTCCTCAATTGCAGTGAAATTAGGCAAATAAATAACATTTTTACAATACAACTCCTTCTCTGCCCAATCTTTAAGTTTATAATTTACAACTATAATTCCTTTAAATAGCAATGATGCTGTTTTTAAAACAAATGATTTTTGTGCACTTATAAACTCGCTTAAACCATTATGATCATGCCAAATAATAGTTACTTTGGGATAAATAATTTTGACTAATATAGCCGTAAAATAAGAACTACTATGGGGTTGAAGAAATTCAACTTTATTATTCTTGCAATAGTTTCTCAGTTTAAAAACAGCGCTAAAATCAAGGGTTGATTTTTTATTTAAGAAAAGATATGAAACAGAATAATTCAACTGCATTTTTAAATTTCCTTCTGCTCTTGTTGCCACTAAACCCGAAAAATGAATTCTATTAGAAAGTGCATTAGCATAATTAACCGCCATTTTCTCGGCACCTCCAATCTCTAATGAGTCAATAATCTGAACTATTCTCATGATAATAGTAACCGTTTAATTTCATTTTCAAAAGCATCTAAAGTGAACTGTCTTGACCATTGCATTGCATTATTTGCTTTATCCTGATACAAATTATTATGTTTTAAAATAGACTCTATTGAAATTAAATCTTTCTCTAAATTCATGTCTAAAAGCAATCCTCTAGCACCATTATCAAGCATATTTGGAACACAAGATACTTTAGAAGCAATTGGTAAACATCCCCAAAACATTCCTTCAGCAACAACTTTTGGCCAACCCTCACTTAAAGAAGGTAAAACTACAAAATGATTCTCTAAATATGCTTTTTTTATAGTTTCTTGATTTTGATTACCTTTTAATATTATTATGGTTTCTAATTTATGCTTTGATATATAGGTTTCAATCATAGTTCTTTCAATACCTTCACCATACAAAGTCAACTTAACATTGTATCCCTTAAAATAAAGTTTCTCTATCAATTGAATAGCATATAAGGGCTGTTTCCCGTTGGAAAGTGTTCCCACAAAAAGAAAGGATATGATTGATTTAAATTCTCTGGGGGAGACTTCTATTTTATCTTTTTCAAAATAACTTGCCGTAAAAAATGGTTTAATATTTTTGGTGCTATTTTTCCATTCGCCATAAACTAACACCTGCATGTTTTTAGTTAATAAAGTATTGCTTAATATCCATTTTTGCAACTTGTAGGTAAAAGGCTGTTTAGCATTTGGATCCCAATTACCTGCATATTTAGCCGTTTTTGGTTTTGAAGGGAAAAGAATTTGAACAAAACAACCTAATAATCCAATATTTCCAGGACAACGCAAATGAATATGATCTGCTTGTTTCATGGTTTTATAAATTTTCCAAACTATTTTAGGAATCAATACAATTGAAACTATAGCTCTTTTCAAAGTAGTTATGTCGAAATTTTTTACTGAAACAAAGGTTATTTTATCGTGTTGATAAAATTCCTGAATAGGAGTTTTAGGAGAAGTATGTAAAGGCGCTACAATAATAACTTCGGATACATTTTTTAACCACAGATTCATTTCACGAACATAGGGTTCGTATCCAAAATAATTATCCGAAACTTTACCATGAATGACATGTGTTATTATGGCAAATTTCATTTGCGTTTATTTTTTTTGCATTAGCATAGTTAAATGCATACATTTAAACAAATGACTATCTGATTTTGCAGATTTATCCCAGTCCTTTTTATGCCACTTTTTACCAATACTTTGCTTTTTCTCATCCGAAAGAAATGGAATAAAATTCATAACAAAATACCATTTGGCTTGACCTAATAACCCATGACGTTCTATGATATTAAAGGTTTTTGCAAATTTATGATAGGTATTTTTTGTAAATGGCCATTCCCAATCCTTATCTGATTGAAAAGGACGGTATAATACTCTCATTATTTTTATTGGAATACTCGTTTCTAACGGATCATAACTTATAATTACGCCTCCGGGTGCCAATTTCTCGTCAAGTTTGGCAATCAAAACATCCGGGTTTTGAAAATGGTGTAAAACTCCGTATGCATATATAATATCAAAATCTTTATCAGGAAAATCAGTTTCAGACAAGAAATCAGCAGCAATAGCTTTTGCATTCGGATAAGGTTTAATTCTTTCTGCTAGACGTGCAATAGCAACATCACTCAAATCCAAACCTATAAATTCCTTGCTTTGTTCTGCCATGTACAAACTCCAGTGATTACCGGCAAAACATCCTAAATCCAATACTTTTTTATTAGACAAATCGCCAAACCAAGTTTTATGAATTTCATAGGATTCGCTCAGAATACCAATATCTTTTCTGATTTTTTTCAAAGTTTTCTCTCTGAAATAATACCAAATTTTGGTTGGCAAGTTCTTCTTATCACTCTTGTAATTATAAAAATCTTTTTGTTTTTTATTAATTTCAATAATCTCTTCCTGAGTTTTCATAGCTTTTTAAAAAGTAATATTTAAAGAATCATTCAATTCCTAATGGGTTGTAAATATATTGCTAAATCTTATAAATGCCAACAATAAAAAATTTATAAAATAGCTTTGCTAAAATCTTCGCAATAACTTTTCAAACTAAATTTTTCAATAAATGTTTTTCGTGCCTCAAAACTCATTTGCTCATAACTGTCAAAATGATTTTCAACTTTATCAAATAAAGAAATAATAGATTCGATAGTTGGATCAAATTTGAAGCAGTCTTTACCATCAACCAAATAGTTTGATAAACCAGTATTATTCGATAGTAACAAAGGTGTTTGATTCATTAATGATTCAAGACCAACAGTTGGTAAATTGTCAATTATAGATGGTATAATGGTAAAGTGACTTTGATTTAAGTAGTCATCAATTTTATCATAAGTTAAAAATCCAATATAATTTATGGCTTTATTATTCACAATTAAATCCTTAATTTCTGAATCTAGACTTCCAGAACCTGCAATGTTTAAGATGATTTTTGAATTAAGATGTTCTTTTTTGTATTTTAAAAATGCTTGTACCAATTCAATAATTCCTTTTGAAGGGTCAAATCTGCCTAAAAAAGAAATACTAATAGAATCCGAAGAAATAAACTCTTTTGTTACAAACCTATCTGCCATTGGATTTAGCAAAACAAAATTATTCTTAAAACCAAAAAACTTTTCTAAGTCTTCTTTTGCCAATTGAGAAGGACATACAATTTGATCACAAAATATATTATAAAAAATCTTTTTTCTATAAAAAAAGAGCTTTTGT
Organism: Flavobacteriaceae bacterium; assembly: GCA_947464335.1. Taxonomy (GTDB): domain Bacteria; phylum Bacteroidota; class Bacteroidia; order Flavobacteriales; family Flavobacteriaceae; genus Flavobacterium. The sequence goes on along the minus strand of CANHWG010000019.1, from coordinate 38,920 downwards.
TTTAAAGAAACTTTATGTAAATCGGTTAAAATTTGATTAGATAAAGTATGATAATGTTCATAGGTTTTTGTTTTCCATAATGATAACACTTTAGAAACCATGAAACTTATATTTGTTCCAACAAAATGACCAATAATTATATCTGGTTTATGCTCCTTATAAATTTTGGTATACCAAATAAAATCAGCGATTGAAGTTGGTCTCTTTTCAGAAGACCAAGAATAAAGTGTAATCTCACCTCTTTCTGTTTTTATTATTTTTTTTTCTGAAAAGTAAGGTTTGTGTGATATGAAAATGACTTTGTGTCCTATATTAGCAAGATGATGAGCAAAATAATAACTCATTGCAGAGAAAGAGTCCTTGCTATAATTATGAGCAAATAGTATTGTTTTCATAAATATAGCTTTTTTTAATTTTCAGGTTTTGTAGCAACAAAATATAGTGTCGATCCGTTATATTGATTAAGTATAGCTTTTAAAAACTCTTTATAAAAACCAATTCTTTTTATATCAATATAAGGAAACTTCTTAACTGATGCTTTACAATCCTTAAACTGATTAAGCTTAAAAACGTTGACAATACTTTCCTTTGTAAAGAAGTTTATATGAATTGGCGGTAAATCCTGAAAAATAGCATCCTTATCCCTATTCGGATAATTTGCAATTTTATCATAGTTTGGTACCGAAAGAATTATTTTACCACCTTTATTCAATCTTTTATATGCTAAATTGATGAATGCTTTTAAATCCTGAAGATGCTCCAAGACTTCCCAAAGCATTATCACATCAAAAGATTCTTCAATATTTTCCATTGCCCTGAAATCAGCATTTAAAGTATTCAACTTTAAAGTCTGTGATTTTTCATAGGCTTCTTTATCAATTTCAATTCCAAGGTACTTAATTTTTTCATCTTTTTTTCGGATATAGGAACCAATAAGTCCTATTCCACTTCCAATTTCAAGAACTGATTGGCATTTTTTATTTAAAACATATTCTTTTATAAGAGTAGCTCGATGATATCCAACATTTATATTCTTATTTTCTAATAGCATTTTATACTCATCAACTGAATGATATTTGTAATGTGTGTTTTGCTTATTATATAGCTCATCATAAACATTGACCAATTCATCCTGAGAAAAAATTGTTAAACAAAAAATCAATTTACAACTATCACATTGTCCTAAATTATATTTTTCGTTTATCAATCTAACACTGCTTTCACAAACTTTACATGTATTGTATGCTGACATAAATTTGTTATTTTGGTTTATTATACAACAAACTAAACCAGCCTGCTGTTCTTCCTAGAGCCTCACTAAATGCTTCTTTCTTTTTATCTGATGAAAATGCATTACTATATCTAATTAACGTTAAAAGTAATGTAATTGCATGCCATTTGATTTTGGCATTCAACATAGGATTTGGGTTTTTAGTTCTCCATACATAACAACCATTTCTGACTACCATTTTACCATATTGAAATTTATTCGGTCTTCCTGAAGCATCGTGATAATGATATAATTTTGCATTTGTATTTAGGTATAACTTCCCTGTTTTTGCCACTCTAATAGTAAAATCCGCATCTTCATACAAACCATAACCTTCAAAATATGTTGAAAATTGAAAAGTTTCAAAAACAGCTTTTTTAAAAGACGAAACACCGCCCATTAATTGCTCAACTTCGTATACTTTTCCGCTTGGAGGCAAAAACCCAACACTTCGTCCGTGAGAGTATAAACTTGAGAATCCTGGGGGGCAATCACTATCTAAGCCAAATATCTTTCTCATTACAAATCGGCTACCGTCTTTTTGTTTCCAACCATCAAAATAAAACTCTTTTAGAGTTGGTTTGTAATTTTCTCCAACATATTCAAAAAAATTAGCTTCATCAACTATAAAACCCCCAACACCTAGAGCATCAGGAAATGTTACATAGGTTTCTAATAAATTTTCAAAATATGTATCGGTCAAAACGATATCATCGTCTAAAAAACAAATAACATCTGTATCTTTTTGAACTCTAGAGATACCATAATTTCTTTGCTTTGTTAGTCCACGATGTTCTGGTGGTACTTTATAATAGTTAAGGTTTTGAAAATGGTTAATTTTCAAAACCGATTCAGTTTCATTATTGGTAGAACCATCAATAATCAAAATTTCATTCGGAAAAAGCGATTGTTGACTTACTGATTTTAATAAAGTCAATAAGGCAATTGGACGCATATATGTACAAACTATCAATGTGAAATTCATATTTATTGTTTGATTAATTGATTAGCCCAATATACACTTCTATTCCATTTTAATTTGAATGTATTGATGTACTTAAATGGATTTAAAATAAAACTTTTATTTATATTTTTTATGAAAATCATCGATTTATAATTGGAAATCTGCTCTTTTGTATCATATAACAATCTATACAACATAACTGTTGGCGATGGTTTTGGTTGTATTTCATCATTCTGCCATTTCAAAATTGGTTTGGTTCTAAAACCTCCCATTGGTGCCTTTAAATGTAAAATAGTTGACGTAGAAATATATAAAACATCAAACCCATTATTCCTTAATTGCATACCAAAATCAGCATCTTCACCAAAACCAAATTCAAATCCCATATTAAATTTCAAATTCTTGATACAAGAAGATTTCACAAATGCATGACCAGCGCCAAAAACTGGAAATTGTTTTGGCGGCTGCACAATAACGTTTTGAGATTTTAAATGACAGGCTACTAAAAACACTTCATTTCCTGTTGCCTTAAATGTCTGAATGGCTTTATCTAGTAAATCATTTTTAAAAACAACATCATCATCGGCCAAAAAACAAAATTCACTTTCAATTAATGATAACCCAATATTTCTAGCATTACAAGCTCCAGCTTGATGTGTGAAATGATGTTTAATATGAAATGGCCATTTTTGATTCTGAATAAAATCTAATTCCGATTGGCTTTTTTCTTCTGGATTTTGTTCAATAATTATTACATTTTTGGGCAAATATGTTTGATTAGCTAGATTATTGAGAACATTAAAAAGATATTCTTTTCGACCAATAGTTGGAATTAAAACATCTATGGTTCCCTTTTCGATTAGCTCATTTTTTGTTTGTAACGGAATATTGTCGAGTAAATCAGAATTAAACTTTCTCTTAACATAAAACAGTGAAAAAATAAAAGGCAACAAAGGGATTTTTTTTTCAAAAAGTACCAAATTTAGAAACAAAAGAAAAATCCATCGCATTCTGTAATGCTGTTTTGTGAATTTAAAAAGTTCATAAATATTGGAAGTGTTAACTTCTTGAGGTCTGCTTTTTTCTATTAATAAATGTGGTTGAGAATAGCAAAACAACCCATGAGCCATGGCTCTTTTAGCAAAAGAATTTAGGAAAATATCAAAATTATTTTCAGCTTTTAAATCATTTTTACAAGCATTTAGTACTTCAGCGCTAATTGCACCTACTTCACTACTCATTTGCCAAGTCGGATATTTACAATTTTTATTAATGTTGACATAGGGTGAATCTTCAAAGTAACCAACGAATCTGCCAAAATAATTTATTGAAGAAGGATTAAAGGAAAATAATAATTTTTTATGATGAAAAAGCTTTTCAATTCCGAATACATTCAAATTGCTTTTTTCGTTTTCGTGACACCAAACAAGTATTTCATCTTTGAATATTTCGGCTAAATACAATAAAGTCTCTACAATATTTTGATTTATGTTTATAGGAATATTTCCATCATTTGTAGAAACTATTTCAGAAATAGTATACTTGTTATGATAAATAATAATCATTTTTTAATTACTTTATAATAAAAATCTGCACTATTCTTGGCCACAACTTCAATACTAAATTTTTGGATTACTTTTTTTCTTGCTGCAATTCCGAATTCATTCCTTAGTTTTTGGTTGTCGAGAAGTTCTAAAATTCTGTCTGCAAACAAAACATGATTTTTCGGATGCGACAAAAATCCGTCAACACTATCATCAATAACTTCGTTTGCCCAGCCAATATCTGAGGCAACGATTGCTTTTTGCATTGCCATGGCTTCAATCCAAGAAACGGGTAAGGCTTCGGCAAAAGTGGGAAAAACACAAACGGTAGCAGAACTTATATGCTCCTTAATTTTATCATAAGGTACGCTTCCTTTATAATCAACATTTTGCAAAGCTTTTTTATCAAATAATGTTTGCATCATTGCCCAAGTGGAAGCATTTCCAGAAATAATATCAGAAGCATCACGCCCAACCAAAATCAGTTTTGCCTGATTGTTTTTTTTGTAAACTTCATTAAAAATTAAGGGCAATTCTAAAAGTCCTTTTTTTCTAATCAAAGTTCCAAAATAGAGAATGGTATTTTCCTGAACTTCAATTTTATTGTCAAGGAAAAAATTATCAATGTCAATGCTGTTGGGAATTATTTCAAAATCGCGTTGAATTGAAAATAATTCCTTCGTTACATCAGCAGTATATTGGCTGACGGAAATTAAAGCATCGGTATTTTGTATAGCACGCTTTTCATAAAACTTATTCAAAAACTTAACTGGACGATTGTCTAAGTGACAAAAATAGGTGTCGGATCCATTTAAGCGAATAACAACCGGGCATTTTGGATTTATGTTAGAGGTAATTCCGGTCCAATCGGGAGCTTCAATTATTTCGATCTTGTTTTCTTTGACTAATCTATTAATGAGTTTTTGGAGTTTCATTTGCGAAAAAAATCTAGAAAAACCCTTAAGTTTAATGTTTTTAATTCGGTAAAAGAAAACATCGTTTTCTATAAAAAACTCATCTTCTTTTTGACCATAAACTACAATACTGACTTCGTGTCCCGCTGCTGTCAGTCCTTTAGAAAGGTTCAGAATGCTTGTTCCAATTCCGCCTGAGGAACCCATTTTTGGATGTGGAAATTCTGATGTCAGAAACGCAATCTTCATACTAATTGGAGTTGTTATGAATGTAATAAGAAGACAAATCTTTATCTATAACTATCATATTTGAAGATAGAATTGTTTTACCATCTTCAATGTTATCGGTCACAACAGCATTAGCACCAATAGTGACATTATTGCCAATTGTAATGTTTCCAAAAACTCCAGCATTCGGTCCAATAAACACTCGATTTCCTATAGTTGGAACGCCTTGTTTTTTACCATAATTGCTGATGCCAATCGTCATTCCCTGTGAAATATTACAGTTTTCTCCAATAATAGCATCGCCATGAATGACAATATTACCGAAGTGACCAATATAAAATCCTTTTCCAATTTGCGTTCTATACGAAATATCAAAACCATATTTTACTTTTAATCGTCTGAGCCATAAAAAGAAAAAGTAAAACAAGATTCTATTTTTTCTTCGGTAATGCTGTGTCAAACGAAAAATAGTCATGAATTTTAAACCCGGATTTGGTTGGATATAAAATGTAGTAAATAGCACTCGAATAGATATCTTTTGAATACCGCAACGTTTATAATCAGATAAAATATAGTCTTTTAGCATTACTTTTTACAAATTTCTTCTATGGCATTCCAAATTCTCTCGGAAGCTAATTGTGGCGGATGCTGGTTAATTTTTTCAAACCATTTTTGTGCATTAGCTATCTCTGGTACCGATTCGTTGATCAACATTTTTTCAACTACATCAACCATCTCATTTGGATTGTTTATCCAAAAAACGGAATCCTTTGATGGCATAGATCTGAAATGGATGAAGTTATAAATTTTTTTGACTGACCAATTCGGAAAGTCAGGATTTGGGACATCATAATTAATATAAGCACACGGTTTGTTAAATGTAACATAATCAAAAACCATTGATGAACCCAAATTTATAACTAATTCTGAATGAAAAATAGTATTCATTTGAAGAATTAAATCGTCTTTAGTTGGTAAAATAGTATTCCATTCTTCTCCTTTTTTTTCCCAAATTGGATTAATACTCGTAATACAATCTTTAAATTTTAATAGGACTTCATCAAATCTATCTGAAAAATCGACTGGACATCTTCTAAAAATAATGCCTAAATTAAATCCTTTCTTATTAAGTTCATGAACTGCTAATGCAAGATTCTCAAGGTAACTAGGGTCATTTGGTGAAGTTGTTATATCATCTCCTGAAAAGCAAACGTATTTTTTATTGACATCTAATTGATATGTTTTAAAAAAAACTTCCTTTGATAGTAACAAAGTCTTGTTAAAATGTGGTTCGAACTGAGGTGTTCCTGTAATCACAATTTGATTTTGGTTGATATGTGGGTAATAAAACAGTAATTCATTTTTCATATGATTACTCCACACGAAATAAAAATCAGCTTCTATAATTTTGGTGGCTTTGGGTAAATTATCCCAAGAAAAGATAAAAGTGGCCGTTGGAATTCCTAAATCCTGAGCGGCTAATAGGGGCGCTACTGCCAGCATAATTCGCTGATTGGTACAAAATACCATTGCCGGTTTTTCCTTTTTTAGCGTTTCTAAACTATCAAAATAGAGTTTGGTTTTTCTTTCTTGTTTGTTAATATTTATCCTAATTCGTTCTAACCCTTTTTGTGAATTATTCCAAAAAATTAACCAATTAATATAAATACTTTTTATTACAGCTTTTATGCTTTTGTATGAAAATGGGAATCGGTAATGATTATAAATGGAATCCTTTGACTTTTTAATATTTTGGTTTAACTCAATTTGAGTTTGTGCATTCTTTAACAGATCGGTCAGTGGATGTGTTTTTGGATTATTGAATCGTACTTCCTTAAATCCCAACTCATTTAAATCAAATGGAGTATTATTCCAAAAAGTAATATCAAAACCATTTTGGATGCCTATAGTATGAAAATTAGTAAATGAAAAATTTCTAAGGCCAACACCGTCTGGAAGAAGAATAAATATTTTTTTGTTTTGCATTCTCTATTTTAAATTGAATCCCAAATATCTCTAATTTAGAGTTAATATGAAAGTAAATAATTTCTAATTAATTCGGTTTGGAAAATACTTGTTTCGAAGATTCAAGATAAACTTTTCTATTACATTAGTCATGATAAATCCAGCTATTACAGAAATTGAAAAAACGATTGCAAAAGCTAAAAAGCGATTTTTAATTGGCTTAAAAAATCCAATCCAGTTAATTACAAAAGAGTGAATTACATAAATGGAATAGGAGCAAAAACCAATTTTGCTGATAAAATTCACAATAGTTCTCGTAAATAATCGGTTGATTTGTGCATTGACACTTTTGTCTATTAGAAAATGAATCAAAATAATACCGAAGGAAAGATACAACATTGTAAAACCAATGGTTCTGATAAAAAAGGATTCTAATTGTTCTATAAATGGTGTAAATGATAACATTGCAAAAGCTAAAATTAAAAGTGCAGCTTTATATTTCTGATAAAAATCAGACAATTTATCGAATTTAAAATAATACCAATACGCAATTAAAACTCCGAACAATAAAGAATCTATCCGCAAATGAGACATTGTTGTGTTGCGAACATTTTCATCTGGAAAATAGATATTAGAAAAAATACGCAATCCTAAAATTAATATTAAAATAAAAAATAATAGTTTTTCAAAATTGGAAAATTGGTTTTCTTTATATTCAAAAGACATAATTTTTTTATTAAAAATCAACCATAAAAACAAAGCCAATGCAAAATAAAAATGTTCTTCTACGGCTAATGACCAACTTGCAGCATAAGCATAACCCCAACCCAACGCATAATTTTGAACAAAAATTAAATCATAAAAGGTCTTTTCTAAATCAAATTTGTGCAAAAGAACACTTGGAATGATATATAATATATAGGTCAAATAAAATATAGGGTAAATTTTAAATCCTCTTCGAATAAGAAATAGTTTAGCATTGATTGAACCAAATTTCTGATATTCTTTGAATAATAATCCTGAAACCAAAAAACCACTTAAAACAAAAAATAAATCAACGCCTATCCAACCCATTGTTTCCAAAAATCTAAATAATAGCTGATGTCGAAACAATACTAAAATAATTGCAATTCCCCGCAAAAAATCTAACTCTCTTAAACGGTTTACTTGTTGCATTTATAGTAGATTAAGATTTATTCCGATGGTTAATTCACCCGAATTAAAAAACTCAAAATTGTATTTCTCAAGTAAATTATAAATATCCTGCCTGCAATTAAATTCATCATGAATCTCAATGGCCACACACTTCGTTTTTGACAAATAAGATGTATCTGTATTTGCTGAAACAAGTACTTCTTTTTCTGATCCTTCGATATCTATTTTTAGGATATCAATGTAATTAAAATTGTATTTATCTAATAAATAATTAATAGAAAATGCTTTTAAATCAGTCTCTTCTGAAGTTTCCTCCACACGAAATGACCAATCGTTTTGATCTCTAAAATCATTCACAATTTTCAAATTGGTATTCTTACTCCATAGTCCACCTTTAATCTGAATGGCTTTTTTAATTCCGTTTGCTTCTAGATTGTAACTCACGTTTTCAAAATTGGAATCATCTGGTTCAATGGTAATGAAATTTGAATTCGGAAAATAGTGATTCAAAAAAACCGAAGTTAAACCAATGTTACTTCCGGCATCAAGAATATTTAGTTTTTGTTCATTTGGAAAATTCTTTTGAAAAGTCTCCACAAGAGGTTGATATTCTTTATACAGATATATTTGAGCAAATACATTCAAATCGCTTGAAGGTCGTTTTCTAAGTTTGATTGTCACATTAAAATCGGAATAATAGGAAACAAAATCTTTATCATTTTCTTGTTTTAAAAAGCCGTTAAAATGTATTAAATGAAAATAAAATTCATTGATCTGCTTCTCTGTTTCGGATGTTTTTAAATGCAGAATTCGTTTCAAAAGATACTTTAAAACAAGTATTTTGTTAGAAAAATTTAAGCGGAATAAGTTTGTGATTTTTTGCATTTTATTTTAGTAATTGTGCTGCATTAATCCACTGCCAGATGTGAAAACTACTTTGATTATCTCCTTTATAAAAATTATCCAACTCGAATTGCAATTCTTTCTTATTAAACCATCCCTTATTTTTTAATTGCTCCACTTCAGCCGCCACCCAATCTTTCAATTCTAAAGAAAGCCACTCTCTTTGAGGCGTTTGCAAAGGTCGCTTTGGTGCTAATACTAAATCTTTTTGCAAAAATTTCTCAGCTACTTTTCGGAGCATCCACTTTTGAATTCCTTCTTTAATTTTAAAGCTTTGTGGTCTACTGAAAACATATTCTATCAATTCATAATCTAAAAAAGGTTCCCGCAATTCTGTTCCATACATCATAGAAACTCGGTCATTAAAACGCAAAGCACGCGGAATTTTAGTATAAAACAAATCCCTAAATTGCAAATTCAATAAATTATCCTCAAAAGGTTTTGGGTAGTTAGTTTTTATATAATCTTTAGCAAAATCGCTATCTAAAACAGTAGCTCTAAAAGGTGATTTAATCACTCCTTGAACAATGCTATGCGAATTATTGATATAGTAATCATAACCCGCCCAAGCTTCGTCAGATCCCTGACCATCCAGTAAAACTTTTACTCCTTTTTCACTAGCCGCTTCAAATATTTTTGAATAGGCTATGGTTGGAATACCACCATAAGGTTCCGCTTGATGTTGGGCAATTTTGTAAGCTAAATCAGGAACTTCATTTGCTGACAAAGCACATATATTTAAATGATACGGCCGACTTTCCAACATTGATTTTACCCATTTCAGCTCGTCATAACGCTCGTCATTAGTAATAAAGGTAAACGCTTCGATGGCAGATTTATCAATATCTTGTTGATCTATAAGCGCCAATAACGTACTAGAATCAAGACCTCCGCTTAAGTTAAAACCAATGGGCACATCGGCTCTAAATCTTAAATTTATGGCTTTTAAAAGTAAATTAGTTATATATTCTTCTTCATCTACTTTAAAACTATTTTGCAAAAGAGCGATTCGCTCTTCAAAATGATACCACTGCTTTATTTGCAATTTATTGTCTTGCAATGTCAAATAATGTCCAGGTTCAAGTGGTAAAATCGATGACCAAAAAGTTTCATTTGGCAAACCATAACTACCTTCGGTAAAGAAATTGAGCCAAACGGTATCGTTTGGTGTTTTTTCTACCCCAGCAGCAAAAAGTGTATTAATTTCAGAAGAAAAAAGGAAATTGTCATTATCAAAAAAATAATAGAATGGTTTTACACCAAATCGGTCTCGAGCAGCAAATAATTTTTTTTCTTTTTTATCCCAAATTGCAAAAGCAAACATACCATTTAATTTATCTAGAGAACTTTTGCCCCATTCTATATAAGCATTTAATAAAACTTCGGTATCCGATTGGGTTTTGAATTGGTATCGTGACTCAAGCTCTTTTTTTAATTCGATGTAATTGTATATTTCGCCATTGAAGATTATTATATAATTTCCACAATCACTAGTAAATGGCTGATTAGCGTTATTCGATAAATCGATAATACTCAATCGATTGTGACCTAAAGCAAGACGATTTTCTTCAATATAAAAGTCAGTACAGTCCGGGCCACGATGCTTTTGGCTCTCTAACATTTTTAAAATGTTGATTTTATTTGCTTTTGAACCAATAATACCTGCTATTCCGCACATATTATAATTGAATTTGAGTAAGTAGTTTTTCGGCTTTTTCCCAGTCTTTCATAGTATCAATATTAACTTGAAATAGAGGATTACTTTCGATATAGGAGATTGAATTTCCGTAAAGTGAACCGTTTTTAATGACTTCGGTTTTGGTAATATAAACAGAACCATCTCTGTGAAAAGCTTTGGGCAAATCTTGTCTTCTTGAAATTATTTGTGATTCGCCAGTTGCTATTTTCAGTAATCCGTTTGCTGTTGCTTCAAACGACCAATGTGGATTATATTCATGAGGTATTTCTAAAACACTTACTAAGGAATCAGCTTTAGAAATTATAAACTTGTCAATTGCAGTATCGATAAACCCTTTTTCTCGAAAAGGATTTGTAGGCTGTAATAAACAAACCGCATCAAAAAAGATCTGTTGTTCTTCGTAAAATGAGAGTGCATGTTGCACTACCTCCAGGGAGGTGGAAGTATCTTGAGCCAACTCAGCAGGTCTTATGAAAGGTGATTTACAACCCGAAACTTCAGCAGCAATTGCAATTTCTTCATCATCAGTAGAAACTATTATTTCGGTTAAAAAATGAGACTCTTTGGCCGAATTTATGGTATATTCTATCAATGGCATTTTGCCTAGAAGTTTTATATTCTTTTTTGGAACTCCTTTTGAACCTCCACGAGCAGGTATTAAGCCAAGAATTAGCATTAAAAGGTGATTGTTTTATGAAATTGTAAAGGCAATTTTTTGAGTAACTCTGCAATAGCATTTCCGGCATTTCCGCCACCATATACATCCGATTTTAGTCTTACCTTTTTCTCAATAATAGACCCAACAGCCGTTACAATTTCGTTTTCGTCATACGCCACATCAATCACATTTTGACCGCGATCTCTACGATTTTGACGTGAACCGATATTTATAGTTGGAACTCCTAAATAAGCACATTCACGAATACCAACGCTAGAGTTTCCTAACAAGCAAAGCGAAGAATTCAACAAATTAAGGAAATCTTCACCTTCCATATTTTTGAAAAAATGAACATTCTCTAGTTTAAATTTTTCTCTAAACGAACGAATTCCAGACGAAGTTCCATCAGCGCCAGCATCAACATTGGGCCAAAACCAAAGTGTTGGTTTATTTATTATTTGAATAGCTCTTAAAGTAGCTTCAATATGTTTTCTCGAATCTTGGTATTCATTGGTTACCGGATGCTGCATGACAACAATAAAACCTTTCTCCAAATTAGGTTCAGAACCAACTCCACCATATTTATCATAAGGATCGAAAGTCAATTTATTCTTTTTTTCGACTTCTTGTGCAATATCTATTGAGGGGCAACCTGTATTAAATACCATTTTCGGATTTTCTCCAAGTTGTATTACTCTTCGCTTTGCATTTTCGGAAGCAACAAAATGATAATCGGCTAATTTTGTAATTGCGTGTCGTACTTTTTCATCAATATTCCCTGTCACTTCACCTCCTTGAATGTGTGCTAGTGGAATATTCATATATGATGCCGAAATTGCAGTTGCCATAGTTTCAAAACGATCCGCAACTGTAACTACAATATCCGGACGAAGATTATCAAAAACAGTTGACAATTCCAATATTCCAATTCCGGTGGTCTTGGCCGCTGCCGTAAGATTTTCACCTTCCAATACATTGAAAACTTTGGCGGCAATTTCGAAACCATCTTTTTCTATATAATTCACGGCACTTCCGTATCGGTCAAGTAAGGCCGACGCAGCAACAATGAGCTGCAACTCGAGTTCAGGATGTTTCTTTATAGCGGTCAAAACCGTTTTAACGCGGCTATATGATGGTCGGGCTGTGATGACAACAGCTATTTTTCGGATAGTATTCATTCTAAATCGTCTTCATTCAAAAAATCCCACTTTGCTTTGTTATGCGTTAGTTTTTTTCCAATTACAGTCGGAAACTGTTGGGCAGAAATTCCGAATCCGCTTGGTTTTTTACTTTCTAAATCATTGAAAGTAATGGTATGCCCTTTTGGTAAATCTTTATTGATAGCTAATGATTTTTCAAAAATTAATTTTAATTCTTTAAAAGCTTCATTATTACTTTTTATAATAGGATTATGCTGTGCAGAATTAATTCTTTCTACAGCAATTACAAGTTCTTTAGTTTCTTCTATTGTTAGGGAAGCAATAGCGTCTGGACCAAACATATCCTTGTGAAAAACCACATGAAATTCTAAAATTTCTGCTCCAAGAGCAACAGCAGCAATTCCGGTGGAAATATAGGATGAATGATCAGAAAAACCAACTGGTATGTTATACCGTTTCTTTAATTCGTTAATAACATTAAATCCGTATTGTTGGGGTTTAGTCGGATAAGCAGTGGTACATTGGAGTATCGAAAAATGTGCATTTTTGCTTTTAAGAAAACGAACGGTTTCATCTAATTCATCAAAACTACTCATCCCAGATGAAATCATTATTGGCTTGCCTGTTTTAGATATCTTTTCTAAAAGAAGTAAATTATTAACTTCTCCAGAGCCAATTTTATAAGTATGCACTCCGACTTCTTCGAGCCAATCGACAGCAAGATTACTAAATGGCGAACAAATGAAATCTAAACCCACTTCATCACAATGAGTTTTAATATCCTTCCATTGTTCTAATGAAAATTCCATCCGTTTCCAGTAATCATAACGGGTTGCATCTTCTTTAGAAAATTTGACACGAAAAGGTTCATGGATACTGCTTTCCGCTTCAGCGATGTGCATTTGGAATTTAATTGCGTGAACTCCGGTTTTCGCTACAGCATCAATATAGGAATGCAAAATTCCCAAACTTCCTTCGTGAGCTTGAGCAATTTCGGCTATTAAATAAGTTTTATTGTTCATTAAAAATAATTGAAATGGGAGTAAAAATAGCTATTTTTCTGGTTCCCAATATATCTTTGCTTCGTTTAATTTAGTGTAGTTGTTGTATTCTTTGGTAGTTAACCGATTTCTGTTGGCAATTAATTTTGGAATCGAAATAATCAAATCAAAAATTGCCAGGTGTAATGGCGCTATTACCTTAAAATTTCCTTTAAAAATTTTGGTTTTCCATTGCATCCAAATAGAATACATTAGTTTCCTTGGAACTTTAATTAACGGAAAAAACATTATATAATTGTACCAATCCGCGCGTAATGATCTTCGGTGCCGAAATGCAAAATCTTTGGTGGTTTGGGTTCTACTTTTTAAATCGACACGATGCTGCACCAATAGTTTGGGAACATAATGAATTTCCCATTGCTTTTTGAACAATTGGATTGAAGCAAAATTTTCTTCACCGTAAAATTGATACCATTCGGGATAATTTGGAATAGCGCGCCAAGCTTTCATTCGCCAAATATGACCGCAGCCAACATAGCTTTTTACCGTTTGAAAGGTAGAAAAACTGTTTGTATTTTGAGGTGCTTCTTTACCCCAAAAAATTCGGGCAGCAATTAATCCGCAATTTGGGTTATTGTGAAAATGTTCAGTGATAATTTCGATTGGATTCTTGGTCAAGAAGTGCGCATCATCATCAAGCGAAATCGAATAATCGGCTTGTGTTTCGTTGAGCATTTTATTTCTACAATAGATATACCCTTTTGAGGTTTCATTCCGAAGCAAAGTAACTTGCGGGAAGCCCGTTTTAACTTTTTCGGCAGTATCATCGGTAGAACCATCATCAAATACGACACAAGTCACGTATTGACTTAATAAATATTCTATTTTGGCTAGAGTGAAAAGTAATTCCCCACATCGGTTTTTGGTAGAAATAAGGAAACTGATTTTTATCTGTTCCATACAAACTTAATAAAAAACCTTCCCATTAAAGCTCTTATAAAAATAATAATCTTGCTTTGTTTAGGATTCGTTACAATATCATCAAAAAAAGATTTATCGATTATATCTTTAGGATTGTAGTCGTGATTTTGGACAACTTTATCAATTTTATTACCAATATGATAGGCAAACGTTTTGAGAGTTGACAATTTATAAAAACCTTTTGCTTCGGAGAGGCAATCAATAAAATACAATTCGTAGGAGTTTTGGAATTTTAAATCGGGATAAGAGTAGTAATTCCTGAATTGTTCTGTCCTATAAGTTGAAACAACATGATATGCTCCAACTACAGCAGTATTATCCTTATTTTGAATCACAACCTGTTTTTCCTTCCAATTGTATTTTGTTTTTCTTTCAATTAGATTGGGTAGGTTTGTACCCTGAATATATAAATCGATATCTTCGTCGGCTACGTATTTTCCGTATTTAATTTTACCTTTCAGCGTATTAAATCCGAAGATATTATGGTTGTAATAAAACGTCAGGTAAGGCAACGGCATTGGACTTACAACACCGGCCAACGGAAATTGTCTGAAAGTTTCAAAAACTGCTTTTTCCCATCCGTTATAGAACAAAATATCAGCATCAGTTATCGTAACAAAGGGTTCATACACACCTCTTACTTCGTTTAAAACGGCATAAACTTTACCTTTATTTTCGTTATAAACAACATATTTATCAATCTGGTCCAGGTATTTATCAATGACCGCTTTGACTTTATTTGATGAATTGTTATTGAGTAAGGTTATGTTGGTCGTTTCGGCATTGATTGTTAGCGTTAGCGTTTGCAAACATTTATCCAATACGGCAACCATTTCGTTATAAAAATCTTCTTCACTTTCGGGAATATAAAATACAACCACGACTCTGTGTGGTTTTAAAATGTTTCTTTCAAGTTTATCTTTTTCGGGATTGTTGCCTTGTCTCACTTTAATTTCTTTAACCTTTTCTTAGTTATGAATATCAGTTTAATGAGTAGAATTAGTTTTCTTATTTCAAGAAAAGCACCTCTTGGAGATAATGTGAATATTGCCGTAATGAAATTCACATAACACTTTTTCAATAAATAGCTGTAATGTTTTTTGACATTGGGTTCATTGATATCGTATAAGTATTTCAGAATATTTGAACGATATCTATTCAACTCATATTTAATTGTTATTTTTTTATGAGTTTCTTCAGTCGTATCATGATAAACGAATGAATCGGTCACCACTCCAATTTCATACCCTATAGATTTCAATCGTTGGCAAAAATTATTGTCTTCACCATAATGATAAAACAAGTCATCAAATCCTTCAATCTTTGCAAACACCTCTTTTTTTATCAACCAGCACGCAGCTTGAACAAAATCAACTTTGATTGTATTACTCTTTTGAATTTTAGCCAGAAGGAACTTTGAGAGTAATTGATTAAAGGCTTCCGCGTTGAATTGAAAAAACAGATTTTCCATTCTTTCTCCATTTACATGCAATTGAATCGGGCTTAAAACTCCGTATCCATCATTATTATTAAAGCTATTTATTAATTTCTCGATTGAATCTGGAAATAAATACGCATCTTGATTTAGGAGTAAAATATAATCTGCATTAGCATTAACTGCTTTTGTAATACCCACATTATTTGCCTGACCAAAACCTAAATTATGGGTATTTTTAGTTATTTGTATATCCTGAAAATTTTCGCTTATAAATTCGATAGTACCATCCTGGCTGCAATTATCAATAACAAAAACAGAAGTTTTAATAGAACTGTCTTGAATACTTTTTAAGCATTCTTCAATCCATTTCATTCCGTTATAGGTAACAATAACTACAAAAACTTTAAACTCTTTAGTCAAAATGAAATTAGTTGTTTTTAAATTATCCTTTTAAAATCTTTTTCAATTTATAGAAAGGATACGTAACTACTCTTCCTATTATAAAAGTAGGTGAACTTTGAATTGATTTAACAATATCGTTGCTTAGTTTTTCTGACAAAACTGCTCCGTCAAAAATTGATTTTTCCAGCTTTTTAACCGGAGAATCTGATGCAATTATAATATTGTAAAGCGGATCTAATTTTTGAAAGGAAACCGAATTGAAATCGCCTGAATAAATCAGTAATGAATTGAACTCATCAGCAGGAGCAAAAAAAGAGGATCTATCGATATACTTTTGAAAATAAACATCGTAATGCTTAAAATGTGAACTTACTAATTGTTCAAATTCTTCAAGGTACAATTCCTTTACATGAAAAGGATTGATTTTGTTGGGAATATCTGTATAATACTTTTTATCGGGAGATGACATAATTAGAATACCATCAGTCTTTAACACCCTTTTTATTTCGCTAAACATTTCAAGATGTTTATCATGATGTTCTATAGTTTCAAAACTTATTAAAACATCTATTGAATGATCATCGACCGGAATTTTATCGGCACTTCCGGGTAGAAAGCTAAGATTTGATTTAGGGTATTTTATTTTCGCTTTTGCTATTGCTACTTCATCAATATCAACTCCAATAACGCTTTTAGCTGAGGATGCCAATAAATTTGACCCATAGCCTTCACCTGAAGCTATGTCTAAGATTATTTTGTCTTTAACAAAATTAGAAGCAATGCAATACCGGTGTAAATGTTCCGATACAAACTCACCATGAACATATGTCTCTAATCTTTCGCCTGTCCAATTTTTTCTCATTTCTATTATATCCAATTTAATAATGGTCTCACAACACCTGGGAATTTGCCCGAATAATTACCTCTAACCGTTTTTAATCCCAATTCATCAATCACATTAAATCCTACTATTTCCATTTCATGAAATTCAACTTCAAACGGATCATAACGCATAATGGCGAAACTACAATTATATCCTGCCTCTGCTAAAAAATTTCCGGGAATTCGTATTCTTCTAGAATATATTCCTTTCTTTAATGGAGTTTTAAGAGTAGGTGAATTGCTATCGTGTGAACTCAAGATATGAATATTATGATTATTAAAGAGATTGAATCCGAGAGTAAATAATTGATTATCTTCGAGAATCTGATAGGTAAATTCGATTTCAATATCATTGGTAATTAAATGATTGACTGAAATCTCACCTTCTTGATTTAAGACTTTAACTCCTAGTAATGCGAACGATTTTGACTTAGGAGCCGAAATCAAATCCCATGATTTTGAAGCAGCATTATTTGAATTCATTAAATAATGTTCAATGGCATTATCAACATCACCAGCATACGTAATTTCTCCGTTTTCCAATAATATTCCTTTTGAACAAAGATTTTTGATGGCTCCCATATTATGGCTTACAAACAAAACGGTTCTTCCTTCCCCTTTACTGATGTCACCCATTTTTCCAAGGCACTTTTTTTGAAACTCAGCGTCCCCAACAGCAAGTACCTCGTCTACTATTAAAATTTCACTTTCAAGATGAGCAGCAACGGCAAAGGCTAAACGAACATACATTCCCGAAGAATATCTTTTTACGGGCGTATCAATATATCTTTCAACACCGGAAAAATCAATTATTTCATCCAGTTTTCTAGTGATTTCTTTTTTACGCATTCCTAAGATTGCTCCGTTCAAATAGATATTTTCTCTCCCAGATAATTCAGGATGAAATCCGGTACCTACCTCTAATAAACTTGCAATTCTACCTTTCACTTTTATCTCTCCGGTTGTTGGACTTGTGACTCTAGATAGTAATTTCAATAGCGTACTTTTTCCAGCTCCGTTTTTACCAATAATCCCTACAGCGTCACCCTGATTGATTTCGAAATTGATATCTTTTAAAGACCATACAATATCGCTATCTCCTTTGATGCTTCTGTCATTAGCTTCTCCTATTTTAAGAAACGGATCCTCTTTTCCAAGTACTTTTGTTAACCAAAAGCGTTCAATATCTCTTGAAATGGTTCCAGTACCAATTTGGCCAATTTGATAGGCTTTTGATAAATTTTCAACTTGTATAACTGGTTTACTCATTAGATGGTATCTACAAAATTTTTCTCAGTTTTATTAAATATAACGATTCCGATAAATAATATTATGAAAGTAGCAAATGCTGAATTTAGTAATGTCATCCAAGTAAAATCTCCTTTACCTAAAAAGGCAAATCGGAAAGCTTCAATTATTCTGGTCATTGGATTTAATTCTACAATCCAGCCATATCCTTTTTCTTTGGCATAACTTAGGGGATAAATAACTGTTGTTCCATACATTAATAACTGAACGCCAAAAGTGACTAAAAAAGTTAAATCACGATATTTAGTAGTCATTGCAGTAATAATTAATCCTAAACCGAGACCAAGTAAGGCCATTAACAAAACCAAGATTGGAAATAAAAATATTCCTGAAGTAATATGAAAACTCGTTCCTGGTATTGGTCTGAAATGAAAGAAAATCATCATGCAAAACAGTAACAATAACTGAACACCAAAACGCACTAAATTACTAATTACGATACTCAAAGGCATTATTAATCTAGGGAAATACACTTTTCCAAATATATTGGCATTATCCCTGAAAACGGTACTGGTCTTTGTTAAACAGTCTGAAAAGTAATTCCATGCGGTAATTCCGGATAAATAAAACAGGTATTTTGGTATACCATCGGTACTTATTCCGGCTAAGTTTCCGAACACAAAACTGAAAACTATAGTGGTAAAAATTGGTTGTATAAAAAACCACAATGGTCCAAGAATCGTTTGTTTGTAGAAACTAACAAAATCTCTTTTAACAAATAGAAATAATAAATCTCTATACTGCCAAAGATCTTTAAATTTTATATCAAATAGTGAAGTATGTCCTTTAATAATTAAATCCCAATCTTGTGACTGACTATTACTATTCATTAGTTTTTGTTAATTTTTGATTTAAGCTTATTCGAATGCAAATATATAAATTAGATAAGGTGTAAAAAGGAATTTAATTGATTAATTTTGGGGTTTAAAATCATCTACTTTGATACACTTTTTTAAACAAAACAAACCCTATCTTAGAGATTTAATCCCTAATAACTTTGTTGACATCCATTCACATTTACTCCCAGGTATTGATGATGGTGCTTCAACCATTGAAGAAACAATAATGCTTATTAATGGCATGACAGAAATAGGTATTAACAAGTTCATTACAACTCCACATATAATGTTAGATGTTTGGAAAAATACAAGTGAACAAATAAGTGCTAATTTAGTTGAAACTATTTCAGAATTAAAGAATCAGAATATAAATAATAATATAAAAGCAGCCGCTGAGTATATGATTGATTCTGAATTTTGGGAACTTTTTAAAAAAGAATCGCTTTTATGTTTAAAAGACAATTTAGTATTAGTTGAAATATCCTATTTGAATCCCCCTATTCAATTGTATGACATTTTATTTGAACTTCAAGTTGCAGGATACCAACCAGTTTTAGCGCATCCGGAACGTTATAATTTTTATCATGAAGCCACTTTAAGTCATTACAAAAAACTCAAAAAAGTGGGATGTCTTTTTCAACTCAATTTGCTTTCTACTTCGGGTTATTATGGCGAAAGAGTAGCTAAAACTGCTGATTTATTATTGAAAAACGGATTAATAGATTTTGTAGGTTCAGATGTTCATCATAACCGACATTTGGAATTTATGAGCAAAAAAATTGTTTTGAAAAATCATGAATATCTAGGTCCAATTTTCCAAAACAATTTTTTATTCAATTTCTAAATTGCTTTATTATTTTTTAAAGAATGATAACATTCTTTTTAGCAATGATTTTTTAGTTTCTAAATCGGCACCATAACCATAACCATAACCATAAGCATAAGCATAGTTATATTTATAATTATATCCATAAGTTCCGTATCCTTTATATTTAGAACCAACATTATTAATTACGTAGGCCATATTAATTAGTTTTCCTTTATCACTTAAATTAACTGAGAATTCTAATATCTTTTTTGGAGTAAAGTCAGCTCTTACAACATATAAAGTAGAATCGACCATATGTGAAATTATAAGAGTGTCTGTAACCAATAAAGTTGGTGGAGTATCTATAATTACATAATCATATTGATTTTTAGCTTCAGAAATTAAGGTTTCTAATCGACCATTAGATAATAATTCGGCTGGATTTGGAGGTATTGTACCCGATAAAATAATATCTAAATTAGGGTTATCTAAAATGTTTTTATTAATTATATTTTGCCAATCAACAGACATATCATGTAAATAATCTTGCAAACCTTTTTGGTTTTTCTTAGTATTTAGATATGTATGTAATTGTGGATTTCTCATATCAGCCCCTATAAGTAACACTTTCTTATTCATTATTGAAAATGAAATAGCTAGATTGATGGCCGTAAATGTTTTTCCTTCTCCTTTTATAGTTGAAGTAATCATTATTGTTTGAGCAGTTTTATCTTTTTGAAGAGGAAAAATATAGGTTAAGTTGGTTCTTAGTATCCTGAAAGACTCACCGAGAATGGATCTATCATTTACACCTGTCAATCTAATTTCAGAATTAATATGGGGTACTTCTGAAAGAATTATTTTATTTCTTGTCAACTTAATAATATCCTCTTTTGTATGTAATTTATCATCGAGAAGAAATGTAATATATAAAAATAGGAAAGGAATAAATAATCCGATCAAAATTGCCATAAAATAAAAAACTTGTCTTTTTGGCGTTACAGGACTAGAGCTGGTCATTGCATAATCTACTACTTTAATATTTGAAGAAGTAATTGCAAGATTAACAGCTGCCTCTTCTCTTTTTTGAAGTAATAATAAATATAAGGTCTCTTTAATGTTTTGTTGTCTTTCAATACCTCTTAAAACTTTTTCATTAAAAGGAATTGCACTAAATCGAGAGGTTGATGTTTTTTGTATGTAATCATTTTTAGAAAGCGAAACAGATAATTCTTTTTGATACGCTTTTATAGATTCAATTATGTTTAATTTTAGGTTTGAAATTTTACTATTAAATGATTGTATAATAGGGTTGTTTACTCCACTACTCACTGATTGGCGTTCTCTTTCTAAAACTACTGAATTGTATTCTGAAATAGATTGGTTTATTCCGTTATTTGTTAGACCAATATTGGCCGGTAGCAAGCCAAGAGATTTATCCGTTTTGACAGTTTGCTCAAGCACTTTAGATAACTCAATTTGAGTTTCTAATTGAAAAACATCTTTAGAAGCATCTGCTTTACCAATGGTAGCTGAAACTGCATCTTCTCCGATAAATGTTAAACCTTGATTACTTTTATAATTTGCTTTAGAAATCTCAACAGAGTCTAATTGTGATTCAATGGATTTGAAACGTTGATTGACAAAATCTATAGTTCTTTGTGAAACTAGTCTTCTGTCTTTTAATCCATCAAATTCAAACTGTCTAATTATTTCATTTAATATTAGTTCCGATTTATCTTTATTGGCTCCTTGCAATGAAAGAATTAATACGTCTGAATTTTTATTGCTATTTGAAATATCTAAACTTCCTGAAAGACCTAAAACAAGAGAACTTATAGGTGTGTGAGCAATTAAAAACTTTCTGCCTTTAAATTCATTTAAGTTAGTCCCAATTTGCAATGAAAGCTTATAAGGAATCTTATTTATGTACTGTATTGAATTAAAAGCTCTTTTTTTTGATGAAGATTCGGATGAAGAACTTATAACTTTATAACCGTCATTATCAATTTCAATTTCAAAAGAAATAGATTTTTCATCCATTTCTACTGAATTATCTAACCATTCAATAGCGAAAGGTCGATTTTTCCAGATCTCAACATTGTTTAAATAACCTACATTATAATATTGATTATTTAAACCTAAACTTTTACATACTTGTTCTAATAGTCTATAGGATTTTAAAACTTCAATTTCATTATCCAAGTTGACTTTGTTCTTTCCGAACAAGGCAAGAGGACTATTGGGTAAAACAAAACTATTTTTTGAATCATCAATGATTTTTACTTTTGCCTTAGACTCATATGTGGGAATAGTATGGTTTAAATAATATTTAACTGCAAAGAAGCATACTACAACTGAAATTAAAAAATAATGCCAATATCTTGCATAAAGGAGGAATTGCTCTAAAAAATCAAATTTATTATGTTCTTCCTTAGGATCAAATTGCAAATTTTCCATCAAAAATTAGGTTCTTGTTAATATTAAAATTGTGGTAATCAAAGATAAAATTCCAATAATACTTCCAACATTACTTAAATAACCCGAAGACATTACTTTAGCACCATTTGGATTTACAACTATTATGTCGTTTTGCTTTACATAATAGTAAGGACTATTAAACCAATCCGACTTTGTTAAATCTATTTTGATATAATTCCTAGTGCCATTATTTTCTCTAATTAATAAAATGTCATTCCGTTTACCGAAAATTGTTAAATCTCCTGCATAACCTATAGCTTGATTAAGGGAAATATTTTGTTCGTCAAAACTGTAAGTGCCAGGATTTTTTACTTCACCAAGTATAGTAACTTTACCATTAATTACCCTAACGTTTACATTGGCGTCTTTTATATATCCTTTTTCTTTTAATAAATCTTTTAGTATAATTTGCAATTGATTTGTTGTTTTTCCTACAACTTTTATTGTACCTAGAATTGGAAAAACTATCGTTCCGTCTAAAGCTACAAGATAACCCTGCACCCTGTAGTTTTGTAAACTGGCTGCTGCTGTGTTATTAATTTCCAAATTAAAAGGTTTAGCTGAATCTTGAATCAAAGCATCAACTTTTATGTATAAAATATCATTTACCTGTATTTCATTAGCGACATAATTAATAGAACTTTGAGAATTAGTTTGAATGTCTTGATAATACAATAAATCTTTTTTGTTAGAACAAGAAGCAATAAAAAACAGAACTATTAGATAAAAAAATATTTTTTTATACATATTATAAATTGTTTAAAATATAAAGTTGATTTTTAAAATGAATGGCAAATTTACATTATGATTTTGTAATTATTAGAATAATAGAATTATTATTTGTGAATTAATGCTAATTTATATCAATTAACATCCAAAGTTTGATATTCAGAATTTAGGCTTTTATAATCAGGTACTATTTTCTTCATCTGTGCAACAACATCTAAATCTGAATTCTTTTTCGTTAAGTTTATCAATGCTATAACTGAGTCTTTAACTTCCTCAAAATCATCCGATGCCTCTTGAGCAATCATAATTTTAGAATTATGAGTTGGTAATGTTTTGGATGAATCATTTAATAATTCCTCATATAATTTTTCACCAGGTCTCAAACCAATAATTTTAATTTCGATTTCTTTATCCGGAATAAAACCTGCTAATCGAATCATTTTTTTTGCTAAATCAATAATCTTAACGGGTTCACCCATATCAAAAATATAAATTTCACCACCTTTACCCATAGCTCCAGCTTCAAGTACAAGCTGGCATGCTTCTGGTATGGTCATAAAATAACGTATAATTTCAGGATGTGTTATTGTCAAAGGTCCACCTTCTTGTATTTGCTTTGTAAATAAAGGCACTATAGAACCATTTGATCCTAATACGTTACCAAATCTTGTCGTGATAAATTTTGTTGTATTGTTTTTATTTGAATTTACAAGATAATAATTTAAGCTTTGCACATACTTTTCGGCAATTCTTTTACTTGCACCCATCACACTACTCGGATTCACAGCTTTATCTGTAGAAACCATTACAAACTTTTCAACTAAATATTTTAAAGATAAATCAGCCAGGTTTTTAGTTCCCACCACATTAGTTAAAATGGCTTGTATGGGATTTTCTTCCATTAAAGGAACATGCTTGTAGGCAGCGGCATGATAGACAAAATCTGGTTTGTATTTTTGAAAAACTAATTCAAGAGAATTATAATCTTTTATATCAGCCAAAACACTTCTGATTTTTATATCTTTTATTTGTTCTGTAATTTCAAGTTTTAAACTGTGAAGTGGCGATTCTGCTTGATCTAAAATAATAATTTTATAAGGGCTAAAACTAATTAATTGTCTAACAATTTCACTACCTATTGATCCTGCACCACCAGTAATTAAAACCCTTTTCCCTTTAATTTGATTTGAAATTTTTTCTTTATCTAAAACTATTGGTTTTCGCTCCAAAAGATCTTCAATAGCAAAATTCTTTAGTTGATTAGATATTTGATTCTGATCTTCCCAATCGGTAATCAAAGGAACAGTATAAACTTTGAAATTATATTCTAAACATTCTTCTACTAATATTCTAGTTTCTTCTTTTGTTAAACTTTTCTCCGTAATTATTAAGGCTTCTGCTTTAACCGATTTTAAAATGATATGAATTCCTTTCCTATGATTTATTATAGGTAGATTCAAAATACTCTTATTTGTTTTGTCTTGTTGAAATTTATTAACAAAGGCCACAACATTAAATCGCCCAGGCTTTTCTGTTTTTAATGCATTTGCTACAGATATAGCATTAGCATCTGCACCATAAATTACTACATTAATTAATTGTCTAGTATCTGTAACATTGAGATAAGTTTCAAATACATTCTTCACTAAAATTCTAAAAAGAAAAAGTAATAAAAATGAAATTACATATGTAATAAATAATACAGTTATAATGAATAACCTTTCATTCTGAACGAATAAAAAGATATAATTGAATACCATTAATAAAAAATAGGAAACTGTAGTACTTACTAAAAGTTTAACTCCGTCAATAAAAGTGGAATGCCTTATAATGCCACTGTAGGTTCTAAAAAAAACAAATGACAAAGCATTGGTAAAAATCACAAAAGCATATTGCAAATATGTGTTCAAAGTTGGGTAAAGATTTACATTCAAACTTTGAATCATAATCTGAGTGACAATACAAGCTATTGTGACTATAAAAACATCAATAGCAAAGATTATCCACCTGGGTAAATAACCTATATTTTGAAATCTTTTGGTAAAAATAATTCTTTTCAATAAATTATTAATATCAGTTCGCATTTTGAATTTCTAATTTTTACAAATTTATATTAAAAAAATCTTTCATCACTTTAATAATTCTATTTTTATCTAATTCCGTTAAGTTAGAACCTGAAGGTAAACAAAGTCCATTTTCAAATAGTTTTTCAGAAACGTTCTCTCCATAATAAGGATAATTTTCAAATATCGGTTGCAAATGCATAGGTTTCCACAAGGGTCTTGACTCAATATTCTCTCTTTCTAATGCTATTCTTAAATCTGCGCTTGACTTACCTAAAACACTAGAATCTATAACAATACAACTAAGCCAATGATTAGAAAAGTAGTCAGAATTTGGTTCTATGAAAACTGTAACTTCATTACAATCTTTAAAAAAATCAACATATAAATCATGCATTTCTCTTCTAAGATTGACATGTTTTTCTAAAACTTCCATTTGTCCTCTTCCTATTCCGGCACAAATATTACTCAATCGATAATTGTAGCCAATTTCAGAATGTTGGTAATGTGGAGCATTATCTCTGGCCTGAGTAGCCATAAAAATCGCTTTATCTTTGATGTTCTTTGAGTGTGATACTAAGGCACCACCTCCTGAGGTTGTAATGATTTTGTTACCATTAAATGACAATGCTGCAATATCTCCAAACGTACCGCATTTTCTTCCTTTATAATGACTCCCCAAAGCTTCTGCGCTGTCTTCTAGAATTGGAATTCCGTAGGTATCAGCAATAGCTCTAATTTCATTTACTTTATAGGGCATACCGTATAAATGTACTGGTAGTATTACTTTTGGCTTCTTCCCTTTTTTAATTCTGTCAATAATGGCTTCCTCAAGTGCTTTTGGACACATATTCCAAGTTTCCTTTTCGCTATCTATAAAAACAGGAATTGCACCAAGATATACAATTGGATTAGCCGAAGCCGAAAAAGTAAAGCTTTGACAAAGTACCTCATCACCTGCTTCAACACCAAGCAAAATTAATCCTAAATGAATAGCTGCTGTTCCTGAACTTAATGCTGCAACATAAACATCCTCACTTAAAAATTGCTCTAAATCTTTTTCAAATCCTGTAACATTTGGTCCTAAAGGCGCTACCCAATTGGCGTCAAAAGCATCTTTAATATAATGTTGTTCATTTCCTCCCATATGTGGAGAAGACAGCCAAATTTTTGTATTATTCATGGTATTACCGATTAAAAATGGTTTTAAGTATAATTTTTATATCTAAAAAGAGATTCTGATTGTAAAAGTAATCTAGATTCATTTTTACTTTATCCGGAAAAATAATGGAGTCATTGAATTCTAAAGGATTCGATTGTTTCTCTAAAATTTCCTCTTCATCATAGTATTTAATTGAAGCTTCACTAGTAATGCCTGGTTTTAACTCTAATACTATTCGGTCTTCGTCTTCTAGTTTATCATAGTATCCTTGAATGTCGGGTCGTGGCCCAACAATACTCATTTCTCCTTTTAATACATTTAAAAACTGAGGAAGTTCATCAATTTTGTATTTTCTGAAAAAGAATCCAATTTTACTAATATTTCCTGTTTCTGGATGCATTGTTTTCAATTTATAGATGGTAAACAACTTTCCGTATTGCCCTACTCTCTTTTGAAAAAACAATCCATCCGATTGGGTATCAAACATCAAAACAAACCAAGAAATTAGTATAAATGGCAAAAAAAACATCAGTGCTATAACTGATACAATGATATCAAAAACCCTCTTTACGATTGCTTTCACTTGATACTTTTGGCCGGAATTCCAACTACAATATCGGCGTTAGAAATATTAGAAACCACCATAGCTTGTCCGCCAACTGTAGCATTATCATTAATGATAACTCCTTGAACGGTAGATGAACCAATTCCCATTTCAACAGAACATCCTATCGAGGTGTTTCCGGCCAAACTTACAGCCGGAGCCAGAGATGAAAACGATTGTATGGAGCAATTATGTCCCAAACTACAATTCATATTAATTACTACAAAATCTTCTATCGTTGTTTCATAGTTGATAGTAGTTCCAGGATAAATAATACAACCTTTTCCAAAAGTTACAGCTTCTGAAATCCACGCATTTTTGGAAATAAAATTGGGGAAATGAAAGGATAAATTTTGATATTTATCAAACATTTTTTTTTTGATAGAGGGAAAAGCAATACCCCAAACAATTGCAATATCTTTCCCTGAAAACTCTTGTAATTTATCTACTACTCCCAAAACTGGAACATCGGCAATAATAGTGTCATGCTTTGAAGCATCATCATCTAAAAAACCAATAATTTCAAATGGTTGAGTAAATTGATTGATATTGTAAGCAATAAATTTACCTACACTTCCTGCTCCAATTATAAGTAGTTTTTGCGTCATATCTTTTTAATTATTTCCGTTAAAAGGCTTCATAGGTCGATCGTTTGACTGATTCACTCCTTCGGTTTTAATAACTTTAATAAAAGTCAGCCATAAAATTTTGATATCTAACCAAAGGGATAAATGATTTACATAATAAACATCAAATTCAAACTTTTTAGTCCAACTAATCGAATTTCTTCCACTTACTTGGGCCCAACCTGTTATTCCTGGTCGAACATTATGGCGGAGTAACTGTTCTTCCGAATACAACGGAATATATTTAAACAATAAAGGTCTCGGCCCTATTAAACTCATATCCCCTTTAAGTACATTAAACAATTGAGGCAATTCATCAATTGATAATCTTCTGATTACCTTTCCAACCTTTGTTATTCTTTGATTATCAGGCAATAAGTTACCATCGGCATCTTTTTCATCATTCATCGTTTTGAGCTTAATTATTCTGAATGCTTTTTGATGTATACCCGGACGTTCCTGAAAGAAAAAAACAGAACCTTTATTTTGAAAAAAAAGAATAAAAAAAACAATGGCTAGAATTGGTAAAACAATAATTAATAATATTATAGCAAATAAAATATCTAAAAATCGTTTAAAAAAAGAATTATACATTTAAATAGTCTTTTTATATAAATTAACAACTTTTCTTCTTTTTCCTGAATTTAGTAGTGGAATCTCATCTACATACTCTATATCAATTTCAGCATTTTGCCCAAAATATCCTTTAAATTCAGTTATTAATTGTTCTTCACGAGTAAACTTTTCATTTAAATTTAATTTGAACAAATATTGATTTTCTGATTTTTGAATAAACTGATATTGTTTAATTTCAGTATACAACCACATATTATTGGTTATTGTGAATGAAGACATTAAATTGCCTGACGTATCATAGACCATGTCCATTTTTCTACCTTCAACATTTGTAAGTACTTTTCTTTTTTTATTTAAGTCCCAATTTAATATCCCAATATCTCCAGTATCATAACGAATCATTGGCATAGCATAATTATATAAATCGGTAATTACTATTCGTCCTGGTTTTCCTAAAGGCACATTATTATCATTATCTAATTCTAATATTTCAATAAAATAGCTAGCCCAATTAATAACAAACTCTTTTGAAGTGTCATTTGTCATTTGTTGCGCTATTATACCGTTTTCAACATTTGAATATCTTGAAACCACATTGGTTGAAAAATACTTTATACAAGCTTCTTTTGTGTAACTATTTAATCCTTCAGACATTGCAATCACAGAATTGATTCTTGGTATTCTAATTTCATGATGATTAGAATCTAAATAACGGCATATTGCTTCTAATGCAGATGCATAACCTAAAATTCCTTTATTTGATTTATCGCATTTTAATGACTCGACTAGTGAATCTATTTTTTTATCGGAGATATCCATAACATCTTGCATATCGATATTTTGAATAAATGATTTAATCTTACTTTTACTGTTCACTTGAGTCCAAATTTTAAAATATACTAATTTTTCTCCCAATGAGAATCCTGCTTGCTTGCCAAAATAAAAGGTATCGGCGGTATTTCTATTTTTTTTGTTTTGATTATGATAAACTTTGAAAGGAGTACCCGTTGATCCACTAGTTACAACTTGAATTAGATTTTCTTTAGTTTGATCTTTTGCAATAAACTTTTCTAAATTGTCTCTGATTATATTTTTATTAATTACTGGAAAATCTGTTAACTTAATTGAGTTAGAATTACAATAATAGGGAACCATAGTAGAGGCAAATTTTAATACATTATTTAAAGTATTATTTTGTTCTATTATGTTTTCTTGACTTTCTGGAAACTCTACTATATGCTTTATATTATAAACATGTTTCTTAATAGGACTTCCTTTTAAAAAATCAACGATCCAGAATATCTTATTTCTAATTTTTTCTAAAACAATCATATATTTTAATTTTGCCATTTTAAAATACCAAGCACTGCCATTTTTCTAGCAATCAAAGCTCTTTTTTTTAACAAATACATTTTTAATTTATTCTCAATCGAAACATCAAAATTTTTAAAAACAGGTATTAATAATTTCTTTCTTCTGTTTCTTTTAAAATACTTAATATAATTTTCTTCATTTAATTTTCGGTAAGGACTCCTTTGTAGCAATTTGACAGACTCATCAAAATCATCTCGACCAATAAAAGAAAGAGAATGATGATTATCTTTCTTTTCGTATTCAAACCAATTGCAAAAAAGACGATTAT
Source organism: Flavobacteriaceae bacterium (assembly GCA_947464335.1). Classification (GTDB taxonomy): domain Bacteria; phylum Bacteroidota; class Bacteroidia; order Flavobacteriales; family Flavobacteriaceae; genus Flavobacterium. The sequence continues at coordinate 8,918 of CANHWG010000019.1, read as the reverse complement.
TATATATATCCCATTCTAATACTAATCCTAAAAATGACATTTTGGGAAAATTTAACTTACCATTAGCATATACTCCACTAGGTATAAAAAAATTACCTAATCCATAAACAATATAACCCTCTTTATAACGTTCACCTCCTTGTACACAGTGTGAATGACCTCCAATTACCAGAGAAGCTCCGTTATCTATAAGAGCTTTTGAAAATTCGCGATAGGAAGGAAATGGTAAAATCTCAAGATCAAAACTCCAGTGAAAATAAAATACAACTATTGCATCCTCATCGTTTTTTTTAATTGATTTTAAACGTTCAAGTAATTTCTGTTCGTTAATAATATTTACAGTAAGATTATCGTTTTTACTATTTTGATGGTATAATAAAAAATCCCAACAAGCATTAAATAAGTAAATAGTTTTACCTTGTTCTTCAAAAGAAATTACTTCAAAATCTAAATCACTTTTTGAACCTGCTCCAACAGTTAAAAAACCATTTTGTTTTAAGATTTTCTTAGTGTCTTCTAATTTGTGAGGTAAATCTAAAGTATGATTATTAGCTATTGCCGCAATTTTTTCCTCAAAATCTTCAAATACCTCCTTAACTGAAGAATGATTGAACAATACTGGACTGCTATCATTTAAATTATAATCATCTGCCAGCATTCCCTCTAAATTGAAAACAACAGATTGATTATTAATAAATTCCGCTTCTTTAAGTGCTTTTGAAACTATATCACTTAGTTCATTATTGGGTGTAGCTAAATCGCCTAAGATTAACATTTATAAATTTATTATTTGTTTTTACGATTATAATACTCTCCCAATTCATCTGCTGACATAAACTCAACATCGGGCCATTTTTTTACAATTTCATCCAATAAATTCTTCAAAGTCATTAATCCTTTATTTCTATTGTTTTCATCAATATGTCCACAAAAATTAACTCTATGTGAACTAATGATGGCAGGCTTGTTCCAACGAAAAGCTGTTTCAATTTGTTTCATGGTAAAATCAACCCAATTAATTCCACGATCTTCTGTTGGCTCAAAAACTACATTTCGTACCATAATCCTGAGATTTTCTTTTGTTTTTTTTCCAATAAAATTAAATGATTTTTTATACGTATTAAAACCTTGGTGTTCTTTTCGAATCATTCCTAAATCAATAAAACAAACTCCATTTTCTTTCAACACGTTGAATAAACAATGGTGAATATTATTTACTGGAGGTGTGAAAAAAGTGCTTTTGTAACCATATATTTTTTCAAATAGCTCTAGTCCTTCTTGAATGATTGGAATAAACTTTATATTATCTTTAATATCCCAAAAATCAAAAGCTGCCAAACTCGACATGGTTGGATACTCTTCATCAGAAATACTGGTGTAGGATTTATTTTTTAAAGCACAAAGTAATTGCTTATCTCTATTTTGCAACTTATCATTAAAAACAATTAAATTCAAATGTTCTCTTCCGTGAAATTGTGGTTTTAATAATCCTTTAGCTATTCCTTGACGAAATAAATCCCAAGCACCAGCGTAAGCTTCTGGTTGTTGTTTTGATAATTTTTCAAAGGTTTCAGGCAGCGTTTCATTATAAAAACACGTATAATCATCCTTTTGCATCTTTTCAAAATCAATATTACTGGTCATTGAAAAAGTGGTAAAAACAGGATGCCTTCCATTTTTGTCTTTAACAGACTCTAATATAGCAAATAATTGTGTTAAATCTTCTTTGGTTTCTAGTGTATCGTAAAGATCAAATCGAGAATAAATTTTCATCTCCATTTTATCCAAATTCAATCTTGCTTCTTTAGAATTTAATCGAACATTGCCATAATCATCTACTGAGAAGACGATAATTTTTCTATTCGTTTTCCAACCAAATAAATGTTTTGCATTTAGAATAATTTCTTTTATGATATTCATTAGATTAATTTTTCTAGATGATCTTTCAAAATTAAATCCGCATTCTTATAAGAAAATTTTAAAGATAACTTTGATGCATTTTCGGTTAATTGAGCATAATAATTTTTATCTGCATACAATTTTATTACAAATGAAGTGAGCGTTTCTATCGAATCTGAAGTGAAAGACATCCCGGCTTGATTTATTTCTAACAATTCAGCAAGATCAGATTCTTTTGTTCCTAAACAAATTATCGGTTTTCCTACACCTAAAATATTAAAGGTTTTACTTGGAATAGAAATTTGTGACGTTTCCTTTTCGAGCGAAACTACACCAACTTGCATTGCTTGCAACATCGAAAGAAACATATTTGCAGGCAAGTAAGGAAGTAATTGGCAGTTTTTAATATTATAATTATTAATAAGATCTTCAATGATACTTTTCTTAAATCCTTCTCCAATAATCAATACTTCAATATCTTTATACTCTGTTAAATTTTTAGCAAGCTCTACTAAACTTTCTAGGTCATGTTTAATTCCTAAATTACCAGAATAAATTATTAAAAATTTATCCTTCAGATTAAATTTTGAAATGAAATCATTGGTTTCGTTTGAATCATTAACATTAGATAAACTTTGATTAGCCCATGCAGGTACCACAAGAATCTTACTACTTTCTACGTAGGTAGAAAGTAATTTAGCCATACCATTGGTTATTGCCACAATTGATTTAAATTTCTTGAAGGCCTTTCGGTTTAAACTTGCCCAAATTTTATAGATTAAATTATTTTTTGTCATGAATCCAGCTGCAATTAAACCATCTGGATAAACATCATAAACTAATAACGAAACTTTATTTTTACAGAATAAAGTAATAAAATTGTTAAGCGGAGGATTTGTAGAAACAAAAACATCATGTTTTCTATAATAAAAATTCAATAAAAAAACAGATTTAACAAAACCCAAAAACCAAGAAATTATTCGAGTTACAATATTTTTCTTATTATACATTGGAATAGAAACTACTTTAACCTTTGGATCTAAAGGAATCGCCATAGGTCTAACTACTCCAGCCACTAAAACAACTTCATCGTATTCTTTGCAAAAAGAATTAATAATATCGATAAAAATATAAGTTGTATGTTGATTGATTAAAACTACTTTTTTTAATTTGTTATTTGTCATTATTATTTTTAAAAATAAAACTCACAATCTATATTTCAATATTATTCTAGTTGTCTTAAAATTCTATGCCCTCCTTGAACCAAATGGATGTCTCTTTGAAATAATTTAACATCAGAAGAAATCATTTCCTCAACCAACATTTTCAAATCATATTTGGGTTGCCACCCTAATTTGGTTTTAGATTTTGTTGGGTCACCTATCAATAAATCTACTTCGGTTGGACGGAAATAACTAGGATCTACTTTAACCAAGATACTACCAACAGCTGGAATCTTAAATTCTTTGGCGGAAAACTCTTTTCCTATAGCCATTTGATATTTTTCAGTATCTATCGCTTCTAAAATCCCTACTTCGTCTACTCCATCACCTTCAAAGCGTAACTTAAATCCAACTTCGGCGAAAGCCATTTTTATAAAATCGCGAACCCGTGTAGTTACTCCAGTTGCAATAACATAATCTTCAGCCGTTTCTTGTTGCAAAATACGCCACATTGCTTCTACATAATCTTTAGCATGACCCCAATCGCGCTGAGCATCGAGGTTTCCCATATACAAATCACTCTGCAAACCTAAGGCAATTTTAGCAACCGCACGTGTTATTTTTCGGGTAACAAAAGTCTCACCACGTAAAGGAGATTCATGATTGAATAAAATTCCGTTACAAGCAAACATATTGTAAGCTTCTCTATAATTTACGGTTATCCAATACGCATATATTTTAGCCACTGCATACGGTGAGCGAGGATAAAAAGGAGTCGTTTCCGATTGTGGAACGGCTTGAACCAATCCGTACAATTCAGAAGTTGATGCCTGATAAATTTTAGTTTTGTTTTGCAAACCCAACAAACGAACTGCCTCTAGCAATCGAAGTGTTCCTATTCCATCAGCGTTTGCGGTATATTCTGGCGTGTCAAAACTCACCTTAACGTGAGACATTGCCGCTAAATTGTAGATTTCATCGGGTTGTACTTCTTGAATGATTCGGGTAATATTCATCGAATCGGTCATATCACCATAATGCAATTTGAGCCGAATTCCTTTATCGTGAGGATCTTGGTATAAATGGTCAATTCTTTCGGTATTAAACAAAGACGAACGTCTTTTGACACCATGAACCATATACCCTTTATCTAGTAATAATTCTGCTAAATAAGCTCCGTCTTGTCCCGTAATTCCAGTAATTAATGCGGTTTTCATTTCTTGATTGTTTATAGGTGATAATTACATTTTGACTTCTTTAAACGAATGTTCGTTTTCTAAAAACCAATTGTAGGTAGATTGTATTCCGTTTTCTAAGGTAATTTTTGCATTCCATCCTTGGTTTGCCATTTTGGATACATCCATTAATTTTCTTGGTGTTCCGTCTGGCTTTGAACTGTCCCAAATGATTTCTCCGGTATGACCAACTGTCTTTTGGATTAATTCTGCCAACGATTTTATAGTTAAATCAACTCCAGTCCCAATATTATATAGGTTATCTTCAAATTTATTTTCTAAAGCAAAAACTACTGCTTCTGCTAAATCATAAACATGCAAAAACTCTCTCATTGGCGAACCTGAACCCCAAAGTGTTACGGCTTCGTTGTTATTTTGTTTCGCTTCGTGAAATTTTCGCATCATTGCCGGTAGTACGTGTGACGTCTGCAAATCGAAATTATCGTTTGGACCGTATAAATTAGTTGGCATCAAACTCACAAAATCTTTACCGAATTGTTTACGGATAGCTTCACAAGCTTTTACTCCAGATATTTTAGCAATCGCATACCATTCGTTAGTAGGTTCTAAAGATGAAGTCAAAAGACACTCTTCTTTTAAAGGTTGTGGCGCTAATTTTGGATAAATACAGGAACTTCCCAAAAAGATAAATTTTTCAACATCATGATTTAAAGAAGTATCAATAAGATTGTTTTGAATCTGCATGTTTTCCATCAGGAACGTATACGGATAATTATTATTGGCTAAAATTCCGCCAACTCTAGCAGCTGCATCAATCACTACATCGGGCTTTTCGGCATCAAAAAAATCTTGAACTGCAGCCTGATTCCTTAAATCTAATTCCTTACTAGTTCTCCCAATAAGATTTTCGTACCCTTTAGTTTTTAATGCATTCCAAATGGCGCTACCAACCATTCCTTTATGTCCTGCGATGTATATTTTTGAATTTATTTTCATTTATTTCCTTTTAAAATAGCTTCATACAAATTAAAATAATCATCATACTTATCGTCTTTATCATAAAACTTTTCTGCTCTTTCTCTACATGCCTTCGAATAATATTCTTTACCCAATGTTAAAACATGACTAATTGCATTTTCTAATGAACTCAAGCTCCCTTTCTCTACAATAACGCCTGTAAGTTCATCTATTGCTTCAGGACTTCCTCCTGTTTTGTATGTTATCACCGGAGTACCACATGCTAATGACTCAATGTTAGTTGTTGGGAAATTATCAATATAGGTTGGATTTACAAAAACATCGGCTAACGAGTATAAAGCTGCTAGTTCCGATATACTTTCTGTTCTTTCTATTCCAATTATATTGGCAGGTAAATTTTTAATTTGCATTTTACTTAATCCGACTAAAACAATCTTAATTTCATTACTACTAACAAATTTTAGTTTAATAAAATCATCCAGTCCTTTTCTTTTATCCCAAACACTGGCAACACCCAACACAACTTTATTAGAACCAATATTATACTTAACTTTAATCTCTTGTAAATCTAATACTGGTCTAAAAACAGTAAGATCTACTCCATTTGGGATATGCACTACAGAATGCTTCAAAAAAGAATCTTTAACTAAATTTTTTAACCAAATTGAAGGTGTAACAATAGTAACATTATTAACTTGATTAAATAGACTTTTCTTTTTTAAGTAATTATGTATAGAATTATCAACAAGAACCGATTTTGGATATTTACTCTTTAATTCACAATTATTACAGCCTGTCTTCCACTTTTCACAAGAAATGGAATCAAAATAAGCACAATGTCCCGTGAATGGCCAACAATCATGAAAAGTCCATACTAAAGGTATATTCTTAATTTTAATATAATTGAATAGTATTTCTATGTTAATATAATAGCCATGAACATTATGCAAACCAATAACATCAGGTTTAATTTCATCTATTTGTTTGATTAATTTTCTAGTCGATTGTATGGAACCAAAACCATGTCTGTCAAAAAAAAGAGAATACAATCCATGAAATAAAACGTCTTTAAAACTTCCTATTTTTATCAACTTAGATGCACTTGGCCTATTACCTCTGCCATAAGCTATAAAACTCTCATGCCCTTTTTTTATTATTTGACTACCTATTTGTTCTGCAATCCTGCCAGTACTTCCTGAATTAACAGCTGAATTAATCTGAAGTATTTTCATTTTACTTGTCATTTACTATTTCATGAAGTAACAAACTCCTCAAATTGTTCGCAAATATAATTTAATTCAAACTGTTGGATACTATTTTTAGCTCTTTCTCCCAAAAGGATTCTTTCATTTGGATTATTGATTAGATATTGGAGTTTTTCAACAAATAGATTATCATCATTTAATGGTATAAGGAATCCATTAACGTTATCTGTTATCAAATCACTTGGACCTGCTATACAATCATATGAAACAACTGGTAATCCTGCAGACATTGCTTCTCCAATTACATTTGGAAATCCTTCTGAATTAGAAGTAAAAGCAAAAATCTTACTAATGGCATAATAATACTCAACATCGGCTTGTTTGCCAGTAAATAGTACTCTATCAGTAACATTCAAATCAGTGACTAATTTTTCCCACTCGGACTGATTTTTTTGTTGAAGATGATCATATCCTAACAATACCAATTTCCAATTGGTTGCCTCTAACTTTGAAAAAATTTCTATTAACTTATTTTGCTGTTTCGACTTAATGTACCGTCCAACCATTAAAATATAATTCTCTTTTTCAATTTCAGTTTCAGAAATTGGTCTGATTGGATTACCTATAACTTTAAAATTAGAGTGATTATACATTTGCTTGTAAATTTCTAATGCTTTATTGGTTTGCACAATAATACCCTTTGCAGAAGGATAGAGCTTTCTTCTTAAAAAATCATCTTTAAATCCTAAAGGTTTATCTGGTTGTGATCTATCAGAGACAAATACAGGAATTGATGTTCCTAGTAAAGAAAGTAAAACTAAACTATTCCAACGTTCTCCAAAAGACAAAACAAAAATCGGATTAATCTCTTTTATTTTATTTCTTAAAAAACGTATTGTTTTTAAAGTTGATAATGTTCTTTTTGAATTATCGAATTCAAAATTGGGTTTATGAACAATAATATCCTTTGCAATAGGATAAAAAATTTCTCTTTTTATACCATATAGAACCAAATGGACTTCATACTTTTTTGTTTGAGAAAAATAATTAATTATCTCTGACATTACTCGTTCCATTCCACCGGCTAGTAATGAATGAATTACAAAACAAACTCTTTTATTTTCCATCTTTAAGCCATAAAATACTCTCAATTAACATTGAAAATATGATATAAATTATTGTTTTTAACTTGTAAAGAATTTAATTTTAAATAATTATTTCCTAAACTTCCTTATTGAATATATAATTAAATACCTTAATGCAACGAAACTTTTTAAAGTTAGTGAGGTAGATTTTAAGACATTCTTTTTACCCTTAATTTTTAAATCATTGTTCTTTAGAAATAATGAAAATGATGCCAACCATGTCAATCTTTCCAAATAATCAAAATTGTGATTCGGAAATTTTTTGACCATATTCAGAATTACATTTACACTATCTTCCTCGATATAATCATAAATTAATCCCGATTGTATTTCATTTTCTATTTTTGTAAATAAATCATTCAGAATATAATCTTTATAACTGTGGTGTTCTTTCTTAAAATTATCAGGAGTTCCTGTTTTTAGACCATAAGGCAGCCCTGTTCTCGCCCATGGAATATCAGAAAAATCTGTTTTAAATAATTTAAGAATATAAAAGTAAACTTCATCAGTTCTGTACTTGGGATCTATAGACCATATGAACTGGAAAATTTCTGGAGTTGTAAAAGCTTGAAAAACGTTACATTTTTCATTTAATAAACCAATACAAGGATTTAACATCCTTCTCATATAATGAAGTTGATAATCTAATTCATTTTGCTGATATTCTTTATCTTCTTTGTGTTTTTGATGATAACTCTCTATATCTTGTTTCCACGCTTTCTCTGTGGCTGAATATGCTTTTTTATTGAACAAAAAACTGAAATTTCTTCTTCTTTCAAATAATGGCACCAAATTAGTAACATTTCTACCTGAGTATTCTGCTCGTCCAATACTATCACCAAAACTGCCCGCTAACATTACTTCTACATCCAAATCTTTCACAATTTGTGGAATGGCATGAAGATGTAATCCGCTGTATTCACATCCATTAAAAGCTGCAACTTCAATATTATTCCATAAATCATCAGCTGTTACTTGATAATGATTAAATTTCCATCCTAGCTTATTACAAATTCTTTCCGAATAAACAACATCCCGGCTATTTAAATTACCCCAAGTATAACCTGTAACTGAATCAATCTTTATTTCTTGATCTAAAATTAAATCATTTAAAATTGCGGCTACAATTCTGCTATCCATACCTCCGCTGAGTAGAATACCAATTGTTTTAGAACTTCCAACATAGGCTTTTACTTCTTCTCTTAACAAGCTATAAAGTTTAGTTGCTATTTGACTTTCATCTAGAAGTATTTCATCATGCTTATCAATTTTTTTAAAATTAAAAGCTGTCAAATCAATATTTGGTAAAGCCATCCATGGAGATTTATAAAT
>CANHWG010000018.1 GCA_947464335.1 Flavobacteriaceae bacterium | reverse complement strand
CTCGGGCAATGTGCTTCTTCAGCATCCTTAACCATTACCGTAAATCAAGTTGTGACTACAACTTTTACTGCGGTTGCTCCTATTTGCAATGGTGATTCTTTAGCGGCTTTGCCAACAACATCCAATAATGGAATTTCGGGAAGTTGGTCACCTGCTTTGGATAATACTGCTACAACAACCTATACTTTCACACCTGATCTCGGGCAATGTGCTTCTTCAGCAACAATGACTATTACAGTATTTACAACAAATACTCCAACTGGAAATGCATTTCAAACATTTGACGTTACTGATTTGAATAACGCTACAATTGCTGATTTAGTTGTCAATCCAACTAATGTGAATTGGTACGCTTCGCTTGCAGATGCGCAAACATTATCTAATTCGTTACCATTGACAACCGTCCTAACAAATGGATCCGCGTATTACGCAGTCGCTTTTTCTGCTACTTGTCCGAGCCTACCCTTTGCTGTAACCGTTACGGTGAATTTAGCAAATGATGAATTGGACAATTTATATTTTAAGTTTTATCCAAATCCAACTTCATCAGTGATTAATATTTCCTATTCGAAAAACATTAACCAAGTAACTTTAACCAATATGCTAGGACAGATTATATATCTTAAAAAAACAGATGCAACAGAAGTTCAGGTTGATTTATCGCGATTGGCAGAAGCTACTTACTTTATAAAAGTAATTGCTGATGACAAAGAAAAAGTGATTAAGGTTGTCAAGCAAAGATAATTAGAAGTCAAAAAATTAAAAAGGTTGTCGCTTCCAGCTGGCAGGGACAACCTTTTTTGTTTTACTTAATAGTGTCAAACAGCGATTTTGCAACAATCGTTTGAACTGGTTTTGAAAGATAAATTTTGATTTTTTGGTTGGGTAAAATATCAAAATAGTTATCACTAAAAAAAGTATCCTGAACAGAGGAAAGAAAAACATTTTTTGCTAACACATCCGAATTAACTTCAATTGTTAATGTATCAAATCTTTTGATTGTTATGTTTGGTATGGTAAGTTCTAAATCTTTAGGTTTTGCAAAATAAAAAAGGGATTGGACAGATTTATTCACCGAATGAAATGAGACGGAAAGCACTGCTTTTTTCAAATCAAACCCTTCAAAATCTTCCTTCGGTATTTGAATATGGCTTAATGATGAATTAGCTGGAGCGACCGCTACAACATTCTTTTTCCAGAGGGGATTACCGCTGAAATCTATCAATTCAAAATCAAAATCACCGCCAAAATTTTCTACGCTATCATTGATTAAAAAAATAACATAAGCTGTTGTTGTTTCCTTAACCGAAATTAACACCTTTTCAAAACTTCGTTTCGCCTGATATTGAAACGCTTTCCATCGACCGTAATAATCTACAGAACTCCACGAAGTCACCGGCCAACAATCATTGGCTTGCCAAAACAAAGTTCCCATACATTTTGGGTCGGTTCGATGGGCTTCGATAGCGATTTTCATACCTTCGGCTTGAAGTAATTGTGAAACGTAACTATAGTCTTCAAAATTCGTTGGCACTTTAAAATCTCGGGCCATATATTCATTTATCGTCTTGTAACCCGTTGGATGTTTTTGGTGCGTTTTAACTGCTTCTGAATCGAAATGCAGTTCGTCACTTTTGGCGAAAGCATGAAACGTTTTACTATCGGGCATGCTCTGAAATCCGTATTCGCTCATAAAACGCCCGACCTTTTTTTGATACATTTCAAAAGGTTCCATTCCCCACCAAACGCCCCAATAATGAGAATCCCCTTGTAACAGACTTTCTTTTTTTCCCCAACCGATGGATGGTGAAGACGGCCAATAGCGATTTTCATTTTTAGTTAATAAACCATCTAAAGTTTGCGGAATTATCTCATGAAACAACTTTTGGTAATCGTTCCAAATCTTAGCAGTATCGGCTTCAGAATAATTATATTGTTTTTGCCAACCCCAATTGTGCCAACCTTCATCGTTCTCGTTATTGCCACACCAAAGTGCTATACTCGGATGGTTTTGCAAACGAGTCACATTATCGATGACTTCTTGTTTTACATTCTCCAAAAAAGCTTCATCGCCAGGATACATCGCGCAAGCAAACATAAAATCTTGCCAAACCAAAATCCCGTTTTGGTCACATTCTTCATAAAAACTATCTTCGAAATACACACCGCCGCCCCAAACTCGAAGCATATTCATATTGGCATCAACAGCATTTTTGACCATTGATTTATAAACAGAATCCGTAGCACGTGGTAAAAAACTATCGGGTGGAATGACGTTAGCGCCTTTCATAAAGACCGGTTTACCATTCACTTTAAAATAAAAGCTTTTACCAATTTCATCTTTTTCTTGTACCAATTCAATTGTACGAATGCCAATGTTTAGTTTTCTTGAATCAATAATTGCCTTGTTTTGGGTTAAACTAATTTTAAACGGATACAAATGCGCTTCGCCTAAACCATTTGGCCACCAGCGTTTAGGATTTTGAATGGAATGGGAAATTGAAATTACATTGTCTCCTTTTTGCAATTGAACATTCTCTTTTTTATCATTAATTTCAATTTGAAATTTACCTTGAATTAAACTATGAATAGTTATTAGGAATTCTAATTCTGCCTTAGAGTCTGATAGCAATCTTTGATCGTGTTTTATAGTTACAACCCTGGCTGAATTCCAAAAATGAAATTGGACCTTTCTCCAAATTCCAGCCGTAACAAATCTTGGTCCCCAATCCCAACCAAATTGATATTGTGCTTTTCGAGTGAAAATTTTTTCGTCGCCGGGTAACGTGTAAGTTAGTTTTTTGGCTGCTTCTTTTCCTTTTTTAACGGCAGATTCAAATTTGATTTCGAGTTTGTTTTGTCCGATTTTCAAAAGTTTTTTCACCTCAACTTTCCAATTTCGAAACATGTTGTTGGCTGAAAGGATTTTGGTTCCGTTTAAATAAACTTGGGCAAAAGTATCTAAACCTTCCAATTGCAGCTCACAGTTCTGATTGCTGAATTCTTCTTTTGAAATGCTGAAAGTCGTTTGGTATTGCCAATCTTCATTTTCTATCCACTGCAATTGTTTTTCATTAGCACCAAAAAAAGGATCAGGAATTAATTGGTTCGCCAACAAATCGGTGTGAACGGTTCCGGGTACTTTTGCGGGAAACCAATTGGATTCAGTCGATTTTCTAAAAGTCCAATTTTCGGAACTTAGATTGCGATAGTTGTTTTGTGCAGCAGATTGTAATGAGCTACAAAAAAACAGTAGTAATAAATACTGCTTAAAATTTGAACCCTTTAAGGCATTTAAGTTCATTGGAGTTTGGATTTTAAAGCTTGAACTTCAGTTGTAGAAGCTATTTCACTTCCGTCTGTTATCGCAGAAGAATGATAAAACACCGCTTTGGTAATTTGTTGCATCTGTTCAATATTGGACGAACGCAAACCACCGCCGGGCATTATTATGATTCTATTATCGGCTTTGGAAACTAAGTTCGCTAATTGCGCTATTCCTTCGCTTACATTTTGGGCTTGACCCGAAGTTAAAATGGTTTTAAATCCGCAATCGATAATTTGTTCTAAAGCTTGAAAAGGAAAATCCGTTTCGTCAAAAGCACGGTGAAACGTACAAGGAATCGGCTTAGCTAAATCGACAAGTACTTTATTTTGTTCTTGATTCACGGTATGATCTTCCTTTAAAATCCCGAATACAAAACCGTCAACGTTTAGTTTTTTTAAAGCTGCAATATCAGCTTGCATTCGCTGAAATTCTTCGTCGGTATAAACAAAATTACCTCCGCGCGGTCGAATCATAACATACAAATCGATATCCAATTGTTCTCTGGCTTGTTTTACCATTTCAAAATCTGGAGTCGTTCCGCCAACAGCTAAACCATTACAAAGTTCTACCCTGTCAGCACCATTTGCTTGGGCGATTATAGCTGATTCCAGATTAAAGCAGGCGATTTCGAGTTTAGCCATTACTTGAGGAAATAATCAGAATCAATTAATTTATTTCCCGAATTGTCGTTTACGGCGAAATTAAATCCACCCTGAATACAATACGCGCCGTAGTTGCCTTGCTTGTCTAATGCGATAAAACCCACTTGAATATCTTTTAGATTTTTGTTTCTGTTTTTGGTCAGTTTTACAATACGAGAAACCGCTTCTTCACAAGCTTGCTGAGGTAATTTTCCTTGTCGCATTAATTCGACTACCAAATGACAACCAGCAATTCGGATAACTTCCTCGCCATGACCTGTGGCAGTAGCAGCTCCGATTTCGTTATCAACATACAAACCTGCACCAATGATTGGAGAATCGCCAACACGTCCGTGCATTTTAAAAGCCATTCCGCTAGTCGTGCAAGCACCGGATAGATTTCCGAAACTGTCTAATGCAATCATTCCGATAGTGTCGTGGTTTTCTATGTTGGCAATGGGTTTATACTTACTCGTTTTGAGCCATTCCTTCCATTCTTTTTCGGAAGCTTCAACCAAAAGATTTTCTTTTTTGAATCCTTGGGATAAGGCAAATTGTAATGCACCATCTCCAACCAACATCACATGTGGTGTTTTTTCCATCACAGCACGAGCGACAGAAATAGGATGTTTGATGTGTTCCAAAGCTGCTACCGAACCAATATTGGCATGCTCGTCCATGATACAGGCATCAAGTGTTACTTTTCCGTCACGGTCTGGTCTGCCTCCATAACCAACACTTCTTTCATTTGGATCGGCTTCAGGAACTTTAACTCCAGCTTCTACGGCATCGAGTGCGCGGCCGTTATTTTTTAGAATTTCCCAAGCAGCGCCATTGGCTTGTACTCCGAAATTCCATGTTGAAATCACGATTGGTTTATTGGTTTTACTCTTCGGCTTTGCCAAATTCTCGGCTTTTGAAGTAAACGATTGCAACGCTATGGCTACCGAACCAAATGCGGCTGTTTTGATAAAATTTCTTCTATTCGACATATTTTATTCTACTATTATTTCATCTGCAAAAAGCCAAGCTTTATTTCCAGCTCCTGGTTGACCATCTGGAATAATACCGAAGTTTTCTACACTTACTTTTACAAATTGAATGTTCTTTTTAGTACAATTTACGGTGATTTGACCATTGCTTTTTTGAATTTCCTCTGACGAAAAAGTTGTAACTTCTTCAAACTTAATCAGGTCTTCCGAAACCCAGAATGTTATTTTTTTGGGGAAATAAATCCATGACGAAGGACTACTTAATAATCCTATTTCCAAGCGATTGATTTTTTGTTTATGACCTAAATCAATGGTAGCGTTTAAATCGGTTCCTGAAAAGCCGAGCCAATGTTGCCCAAATTTAGCCTTATCGCCTTTAATTCCATCAACTAATGTAAAACCTCCGCCCATAGCATAATTCCCATTGGGTGGATTTTGAAGCGAAACCAATTGGCTTGTGGCTTTGTGAATGAAGAACGATTGTTCGGCGACATTACTTTTGGCACGGTCATTTTCGAAATAAGTTGATTTAATCGTTTGTGATGTGGTTATTTCCAGTGGTTGGTTGTAAACCTTTGATTGCTCTGTTGGATTCGTTCCGTCGGTTGTAAAGTGAATTCCATTAGGAGATTGATTGGATTTCAACAAATACAACACACCATTCCCACCGGGTTTTGGCATCACTTCAGATGTAATTTCAAAAATTGCTTTGCTGTAGTGAATGCCTTTTTTATCTAAAAAAGCAAAATGCTCTATCATTCGCTTTTCAAAATCACCATAATTCTCTGGACTTGATGTGCCCCAAAGTACTTCAGAGAGCGCCAACATACGTGGGAAAATCATATATTCTACTTGTTCAGGTGTGGCGATATATTCTGTCCAAACATTAGCTTGAGCTCCTAAAATATATTTTGATTCTTCTTTGGATAGTTCTTTTGGAATGGGATTAAATTCATAGACTTTTTCTACCGGAGTGCAACCACCAATGGCTAACGGTTCATTTTTAGGGTTACCTTGATAATGATCAAAATAACAATGGGAACCAGGCGTCATTACTACAAAGTGACTTTCTTTAGCCGCTGCGATGCCTCCTTCTGTCCCGCGCCAACTCATTACTGCTGCATTCGGTGCCAAACCGCCTTCAAGTATTTCATCCCAACCGATGATTTTTCGGGCTTTGGTATTGACAAACTTTTCGATTCTTTGGATGAAATAACTTTGAAGTTCGTGTTCGTCTTTCAATCCTTTTTCTTTTATTAAAGATTGGCAATGCGGACAGTTTTTCCAGCGTGTTTTCGGACATTCATCGCCACCGATATGAATATATTGTGATGGAAACAAAGCTATTACTTCGGTCAAAATGTTTTCTAAGAAAGAAAAAGTTTCGTCTTTAAGACAAAATACATCATCTAAAACACCCCATTGTTTTTCTACTTCAAATGGTCCTCCGGTACACGAGTATTGCGGATAAGCGGCCAAAGCGGCTACGGCGTGTCCGGGCATTTCGATTTCGGGCACTACAGTAATGTGACGTTGTTGAGCGTAAGCCACTATTTCTTTGATTTGGTCTTGGGTATAAAATCCGCCGTAACGTTTATCATCGTACTTTTGTTCGTTGTAATGACCTATCATAGAACCGTTTCGCCAAGCGCCAACTTCGGTCAATTTTGGATATTTTTTGATTTCGATGCGCCAACCTTGGTCATCGGTTAAGTGCCAATGAAACGTATTGAACTTATACATCGCCAAATAATCAATATACTTTTTGATAAAATCTATGGAGAAGAAATGTCGAGCGCAATCGAGGTGCATGCCGCGCCAGGCGTATTTTGGATCATCAGAAATTAGCAAACACGGCACTTTTATTTCGTTATTTTTTTCGGATGGGATTAATTGTAGTAAAGTTTGAATTCCGTAGAAAAAAGCTTCCGACTTTTCTGCATAGATAGCTATGTTTTTATTGGAAACCATTAGTCCGTATCCTTCACTATTGGTATGCGTTACAGAATGGCTTAAAGTGATTTTGTTTGGCTTTAGGGTGGTGGGCACAATTTTTAAATCTAATCCCGTTTGTGTTTTTATAGCTTGATGTAAATATTGTGTTTCAAACATAGCGGCATCTGCCTGTATCACCGTTTCTTTATTTAGGACAAAATTTCCTTTATGAATCTCAACAGTACTTGGTTGAGGAATTAATGGCAATGGATTTTGCGATAAGCCAATATTGAAAAGTAAAATGAAAAAGATAGCTAATTTAGAAGTCATGAATGTGTTGTTTGTCTTGGCTAATTTACACAAAAAAGACAAAAAAAATGCCCCGAAATTACGGGGCATCTTTATTATATTAAAATCTTACGATTATTTCAAAGCATCCACTTTCGCTTTTACTTCCGCTTCGGTTCCTTCAAAAGTTTCTGTTGCAGAAGTTCCGTTTACTGTAGTTGTAACTGTAGCTTTAGATTTTCCGTTTGCATTGGTTATTTCTACTCTAACATCTTTTCCAGAGGTAACTTCTTTATTAGTACCAATGTATTTTCCATCTTCACCATACATTGCCATACATTTTGCTTTATCTTCTGGAGAACAACCATTTTTGTCGCACATAGCAGCACATTCTTCCTTAGTCATAGTAGCACATTTGCTCATATCACATTTAGAATTCATTTTATCACATTTGGTGTTTTCACATCCTTTTGCTTCACACTCTTCTTTACTCATGGAATCACATTGCTCCATAGTAGCACAACAAGATACTTTTGTTCCTTCTTCACCATGACCTGCCCCTAAAATTGGAGCAATTACTAATCCAATTAAACACGTTAATTTAATTAAGATGTTCATTGATGGACCAGAAGTATCTTTAAATGGATCTCCAACAGTATCACCAGTTACAGCAGCTTTGTGAGCATCTGATCCTTTGTATGTCATTTCACCATTAATCATTACACCTGCTTCGAAAGATTTTTTAGCGTTATCCCAAGCACCACCCGCATTGTTTTGGAACACAGCCCAAAGAACACCAGATACGGTAACTCCAGCCATATAACCTCCTAACATTTCAGCGATTAATTGGTTGTTGTCAGCGTAAACTAATTTCCCTAATAAAACAATGGCAATTGGAAAACCAATGGTTAAAACTCCAGGCAACATCATTTCACGTAGAGCTGCTTTAGTAGATATTTCTACACATTTACCATATTCTGGTTTTCCGGTTCCTTCCATTATTCCTGGAATTTCTTTAAACTGACGACGTACTTCATATACCATGTCCATAGCCGCTTTACCAACAGAATTCATTGCTAAGGCAGAGAACACAACTGGTATCATACCACCCACAAATAACATCGCTAATACTGGCGCTTTGAAGATGTTGATTCCATCAATTCCGGTGAAAGTTACATACGCTGCAAATAAAGCTAAAGAAGTTAAAGCCGCAGAAGCGATTGCAAAACCTTTACCTGTTGCAGCAGTGGTGTTACCCACTGAATCTAAAATATCTGTTCTTGTACGAACTTCTTTTGGTAATTCACTCATTTCGGCGATACCTCCTGCATTATCTGAGATTGGTCCGAAAGCATCGATAGCTAACTGCATAGCCGTAGTAGCCATCATCGCAGAAGCTGCTAAAGCCACACCATAGAAACCAGCAAAAGCGTAGGAAGCCCAAATTGCACCCGCAAATAATAATACGGTTGGGAAAGTAGAAATCATTCCGGTAGCTAAACCAGCAATTACATTTGTTCCTGCACCAGTTGACGATTTTTGTACGATAGCCAAAACTGGTTTAGTCCCTAAACCTGTGTAATATTCTGTTACAGATGAAATAACTCCTCCAACTACTAATCCAACGATAGTTGCATAAAATACTCTCATTGAAGAGATTTGTTGTGCACCTTCGCCATAGAATTCCATTGTCATTACTTCAGGCAACATAAAATCTACTAGGAAATAACATGAAATCAGTGTTAAAATAATAGAAACCCAGTTTCCAATATTTAAAGCACCTTGAACTTGTTTTTCTTTTGCATCGTCACTTGATATTTTTACTAACATCGTACCGATGATAGAGAATAAAATTCCAAAACCAGCAATTGCCATTGGCAATAAAATAGGACCGATTCCGCCAAAAGCGTCTTCGATTTTACCGCCCATATCCTTAATTACATAATTACCTAATACCATCGCTGCTAAAACTGTAGCTACATATGACCCAAATAAGTCAGCTCCCATTCCGGCAACATCACCAACGTTATCTCCAACGTTATCAGCAATAGTTGCAGGATTACGAGGGTCATCTTCTGGAATACCTGCTTCTACTTTTCCAACTAAGTCAGCACCAACGTCAGCAGCTTTGGTATAAATACCTCCACCTACACGGGCAAATAATGCAATTGACTCTGCTCCAAGAGAGAAACCGGCTAATGTTTCAAGAACAACAGTCATCGCTTCACCATCTGTCCAAACACCACCCATAAAGTAGTTGTAGAAAATAATAAAGAAACCTGTTAATCCTAATACTGCAAGACCAGCAACACCAAGTCCCATTACAGTTCCACCACCAAAAGAAACTTTTAAAGCTTGAGGTAAACTTGTACGAGCTGCTTGGGTAGTTCTAACATTGGTTTTTGTTGCAATTTTCATCCCCATATTTCCAGCCAATGCTGAAAAGAATGCTCCGAAAATAAAAGCAACAACTATTAGTATGTCTGTTTTCACACCTGGTATAAAAGTAATACCCGCTAAAACGCAACTTGCAATAAGAACAAATATTGCTAATAATCTGTATTCTGCTTTTAAGAAAGCTAGTGCGCCTTCGTAGATATAATCTGAAATCTCTTTCATCTTACCATCTCCGGCATCTTGTTTTAAAACCCAACTTCTTTTGATTGCCATGAAAGCCAATCCAATTAATGCCATTACTATCGGCACATAAATCATGTATGATTCCATAAATATAATTTTTGTTATAAATTTTATCGGGTGCAAAAGTAACAAAACTTTGACAAATAAAAACAATATAATTTATGAATAATAGTTCTATTGAAATTGAAGTGATTAAAGTAAATCATTGCTACGTAATCCAAAAAAACTATTTTTGAGAAATTTTTACATTAAAATGGAGATTAAAAAGCTTTCTATCATTATTCCAGCCTACAATGAAGGGCCAACTATTTATAAAATATTGGATAAAATTAAAGGCGTTTCGTTAATCAATGCAATTGAGAAAGAAATTATTATTGTTAATGATTGTAGCGCAGACAATACCGTTGAAAGAGTAAAACAATATATCAAGATTAATTCCGATTTAAAAATTGAATTAATTGAACATGACAAAAACAAAGGCAAAGGAGCAGCAATTCATACTGGTATACAGGTTTCTACTGGAGACGTTATCGTTATTCAAGATGCTGATTTAGAATATGACCCTGACGAGTATAACATTTTAATTCGACCTATAATTAATGGTGTTGCTGATGTGGTTTATGGCAGTCGCTTTATGGGAGGAAATCCGCATCGAATTTTATTTTTTTGGCATAGTATCGGTAATAAATTCTTGACATTTTTAAGTAATATGTTTTCCAACCTGAATCTTACTGATATGGAAACGTGTTACAAAATGTTTCGTTCTGATGTATTAAAATCAATAAAACTAAATGAAAAACGTTTTGGCTTTGAACCCGAAGTTACACAGAAAGTAGCTAGAATATCTAAAATTAGAATATATGAAGTCGGCATAAGTTATTATGGTAGAACTTTTGAAGAAGGGAAAAAAATAAATTGGAAAGATGGCTTTCATGCCATTTATTGTATTCTTAGATATGGTATTTTGAGATAAAAATTTTGTATAATTTAATTTTAAGACAAATTAAATCTGTATTAAACAATAATCCGAATGATATTTTTCTTTAGAAGTAAAAACCGAATGACCCTTTTATAGTAAAATTATTGGTGTCTGGAACATCTCTATAATTTCCTCTCCAAGCGAAATCTAACCGAAAAACTTTAAAAATATTTCCAATACCAGCACTATATTCCCAGTAGGGTTTTTCGGGAGCTTGATAAATTAATCCAGAGGCATTAATTAATCGGTTTTCATCTGAAACAGTACCATAGACACCTCTAATACCCACTATTTCTCTAAGATTTAATTTTCTTAAATACGGAATTCGAGCGAATATTTTTCCTTGAAAATTATGTTCCCATTGAAAAGTGGCGTATTGATCGGCTACAAATTCATAAAAATTCAAATTACTAAACGTATTTTCAATAATAAATAGTGTTTGATTTCCTGGTACAACGCTCATTAAGCCAAGTGGTATTTGTCCAAAAGTTTTTCCTAATTCCATGGTAAAGTTTGAACGACCAATTGCGCCAATAATTATAGGTTGTTTGTAGTATAATTGAATTTTTTGATAATCAAAATCGCTGTTGATAAATCCTTTAATTCCCTGGCTATAATTGACAAATATTCTACTAAACGGTGCATCTACATAGCGTCTTTCAACACCATATCCTACCGCTTTTCTCTTTGGAGTCATTTCTATTTGGGCATTAATTTCTGATTGTGTGACACTACTATTTGTTGTGGTAAGTGTTGCATCCGTATAATAATCTAAAGCAAATGTTTCGGAAGCTGATTCTAATGTTCTGTATGAAAAACCTAGTTGAAAAGTTACATTTTTTACAGGTTCAATTTCAACTGCTAAAGTTGATAAATTAATATTAGTTAACTTACCATTAGCACCCGTAGTAAAAAGCCCAGAAGAAGCATAACTTCTCCCTAACACATCGTTGGTGGTTGTCAAACTTGCGCCTATTTGTTCTACATCTCTTCTATTTCCGCCTGAGATAATGATTCTATTTTTCTTATCAATCATCCATTTGCCAGAAATACCATATTTAAATTTATTGTCTTCAAAACCATAGGCAGTATATCCTTGAACACGCCACAAATCATTGGGACCAAAATAAGTTCTGCCGCCAGCTCTTAAACGCCAACCTTCTACTTCATTAAATCCAACAGTTGAAAAAATTGGACCATAATCCATTCGTAACTTTGGAATTTCAATATAACCACTTCCTAAAATAGAGACTAAGCTGTAAATTTGTTTGAATTTTTTGACTGTTTTGAGGGTGTCAATCATTTTATAGATTTTTCTCTCATCTTTATTTAATTTTTCAAATCGATTCTCTTCCCAGTAATCATCTGATCTTGAGTAAACAGCATTGTCTATAAAATTGATTTCATCTTTATAAAACTTATCGGGTTTCTTTTCATTAAACTTAAAGTTTCTATATAAAGTTGTTCTTTTACCATAAACTCCTTTTGATTCTTCTTTTTTTCTTAAGGCAAAGTCAGACATCATATAATCTCGGGTAGGTAAAAAGATGGAATCATTTAGCACTTCAAATTCTTGTTCTAAATAAATGTCTTTTACCCAGTTAATATTGGCACTTTTAGTAATGGCCATCGTTATCTTTTTGATAGCAAATGTGGTGTCATTTACCCAAAAATCTCCTTTGAATGTCAATTCATTTTTCCTTCTTGGATAAAAAACTATATTGTAACATACTTTTTTATCAATAACAGCAGTATCTGTCAAAACATAGTTGTAAACATCTATCCCTGTGCGGGATAATGGACTGGTGAAACTTTTGTCAAAAAAGTTCAAGTAATTATCATAAATATCAAAATCATTGTATAAATCCTTGATAAACATATTGACACCATTGCCACTACCTAATCCTGAATTCTTATTAGCTTTAAGTATTTCCTTTGTTTTTTTGCTTTGGTTATCACCATAAACATCTGTCAAAGATTCATTAATAAAAATGGGTAAATAGGTTTTTCCGGTAACCTTAGAAGTATCAATATTTTTGAAAACGAATTCCATCCCTTTAAAAATTTTACTTTTCATAAAAGCACTATCAATGGTATTCATATCAAATTCAACTTTCTCGTATTTTTCAAATTGATATTGATTGAACATTTTCAATCCGTTCTTCCTTCTGCGTTCCCAAATTTTTCTTAAAATATCTAATGCTGGGTTATTTTTTTTTGATGTTTTTCCTGCATATATTTTGACCTCTTTTAAAGTGTTACCTTCTGTTAGAACGACTTTAAAATCATAGTTTACTAATTTGGGTAATTTGATTACTTTATCAGGAAATCCAACATAAGAGACTACTAGTTCCGTATAATTATTTGGAGATTCAATATAAAATCTTCCGTCTTCGTTTGATACCACCCCAGTATTTGAACCCTTAAATACTAGGTTGGCATAAGGAATCGGTTGGTTTGAATTGTCTAGAACAACACCGCTAACTTTGGTTTGACCAAAGCTGAAATAAGTAAAAGCAATAAGGAAAATAAATACGGTAGATATCTTTTTCATAGCAAAAAAAACTTCATCAATCATAGATTTGATGAAGTTTCAAATATAGTTGTTTTAGTCATAATGTCAAATGTCAAATGCCATAAAGTATGAGTATTTCACATTAGACTTTCGACTTTCGACTTATTTATAAGTTACTTTTTTAACTGCTTTGATAACATCTTCGGCATTTGGCAACCATTCTTTTAATAATGTTGGCGAGTATGGAGCTGGTGTATCAGCAGTGGTAATTCTTTGTATTGGTGCATCTAAATAGTCGAATGCTCTTTCTTGAACCATATAAGTTATCTCTGAAGCAACACTTGCAAACGGCCAAGCTTCTTCTAAAACTACGAGTCGATTTGTTTTTTTAACAGAATTGATTATGGCATCATAATCCATAGGACGAACCGTTCTTAAGTCAATGATTTCGCAGGATATTCCTTCTTTGGCTAATTCATCTGCTGCCAAAAAAGCTTCTTTTATTATTTTTCCAAAAGAAACAATAGTTACATCTGTTCCAGTTCTTTTTATGTCAGCAACTCCAAGTGGTATTGTGTATTCTTCTTCTGGAACTTCACCTTTATCGCCATACATTTGTTCCGATTCCATAAAAATTACAGGATCATTATCACGTATTGCCGATTTTAAAAGTCCTTTTGCATCATAAACATTTGAGGGCACAACCACTTTCAATCCCGGAGTATTGGCAAACCAATTTTCAAATGCTTGTGAGTGTGTCGCTCCCAATTGACCTGCAGAAGCTGTTGGACCTCTAAAAACCATCGGCATAGGGAATTGTCCGGCTGACATTTGACGCATTTTTGCAGCATTATTAATTATTTGATCAATACCTACAAGTGAAAAGTTGAACGTCATGTATTCTACAATAGGACGACATCCATTCATGGCTGATCCAACTGCGATACCCGCAAAACCAAGTTCAGCAATGGGTGTATCAATAACTCTCTTCGGACCAAACTCGTCTAGCATTCCTTTTGAAGCTTTATATGCTCCATTATATTCTGCTACTTCTTCTCCCATTAAGTAAACGGATTCATCGCGACGCATTTCTTCACTCATCGCTTCGGCAATCGCTTCTCTAAATTGTATTGTTCTCATAGTATGATTCTATTACTGTCAATAATTTTGAATGGCAAAAATAAAAATTAAAAACGATTAAAAAACATATTTAAGTTATAAATAATAGGGTTAATTATATCAAATGATTGAATAAAAGTGATTTCACATTTATTATCAATTACGAAATCGATATATTACTGAAAAACATTATGCGCGCATAGTATATTATTCAAAATATTATTCTAATTTTGTGCTTCAAATTTTCAACAAACACAAAAAAACTTATGAAAATATTAGTTTGCATCAGCCATGTTCCCGATACTACTTCAAAAATTAACTTTATCAATGGGGATACTGAATTTGACACTAATGGTGTGCAATATGTGATCAATCCAAATGATGAATTTGGATTAACAAGAGCTATTTGGTTTCAAGAACAACAAGGTGCTAATGTTACTGTAGTTAATGTTGGCGGAACTGATGCTGAAGCTACACTAAGAAAAGCCTTAGCTATTGGAGCTAACGAAGCTATTCGAGTAAATGCAAATCCAACTGACGGCTTTTTTGTAGCTAAGCAATTAGCCGAAGTAGCAAAATCTGGAAATTATGATTTAATCATTTGTGGCAAAGAGTCATTAGACTACAACGGTGGAATGGTACCCGGAATGTTAGCTACTTTGCTAGATTTTAATTTTGTTAATTCTTGTACCGACCTTACAATTGAAGGGAACTCTGCCAAAGCATCAAGAGAAATTGATGGTGGAAAAGAAAACATTTCTTCAACCTTACCATTAGTTATTGGTGGTCAAAAAGGGTTAGTAGAAGAAAAAGACTTACGAATTCCAAACATGAGAGGAATCATGACGGCACGAACAAAAGTGTTATCAGTTCTTGAACCTGTAGCATCAAACAATAATACCAAAGCTGTAAAGTTTGAAAAACCTGCACCAAAATCGGCTGTTAAATTATTTGCTGCTGATGATTTGGACGGACTCATAAATGCATTACATAACGAAGCAAAAGTGATTTAAGATTGAAGAATAGAGATTTAAGATTGCAGAACGCAACAAAAATCCATTTCAAAATCTAAAATCTAAAATCTAAAATCTAAAATAAATAATTATGTCAATATTAATATATGCTGAATCAGGAGAAGGAAAGTTTAAAAAAGTAGCTTTAGAATTAGCTTCTTATGCCAAAAATGTAGCTGATACTTTAGGGACAACCGTTACTGCTGTTACTGTTAACACAGAGAACGTTTCCGAATTATCAAACTATGGAGTTTCAAAAGTACTGAAAGTCTCTAATGAAAAATTAAAAGATTTCAATGCAAAAGCTTTTGCTGATGTCATCAAACAAGCGGCACAAAAAGAAGGAGCAAAATTGATTTTACTTTCCTCTACAACCGATAGCTTGTATTTAGCACCAATCGCAAGTGTTGGATTAGATGCTGGATTTGCCTCAAATGTTGTTGGTTTACCAATAAGCACTTCACCATTTCAAGTGAAAAGAACAGCTTTTTCGAATAAGGCATTTAATATAACTGAAATTAATACTGATATTAAAATTTTAAGCATAGCTAAAAACTCTTATGGTGTTTTTGAAAGTGCAAGCGCACTTTCTGAAGAAGCCTTTTCTCCTTCGTTAAATGATGCTGATTTCAATGTAAAGGTTGAAACGGTAGAGAAAACTACAGGGAAAGTAACAATTGCCGATGCAGATGTTGTAGTTTCTGGTGGACGTGGATTAAAAGGTCCAGAAAATTGGGGTTTGCTAGAAGAATTAGCTACAGTACTAGGAGCCGCTACAGCTTGTTCCAAGCCAGTTTCTGATTTAGGATGGCGTCCTCACAGTGAACACGTAGGTCAAACCGGAAAACCTGTTGCTACAAATTTATATATTGCTATTGGGATTTCAGGTGCTATCCAACATATTGCGGGTATTAACTCATCTAAAATAAAAGTAGTCATCAATACCGATGCTGAAGCTCCATTCTTTAAAGTAGCCGATTATGGAATTGTAGGCGATGCTTTTGATATTTTACCAAGATTAACTCAAAAACTAGCCGCATTTAAAGCTCAAAACGCATAGAACCAAATTTATTAGTTCGATAAAGAGCCATTTGAAAGTAAAAATCTAATGGCTCTTTTTTTGTGCTTTCGTTTTTTGAAGCAAAAACTTTTTGTTACTTTGCATTCCGAAACTTCTGAACGAAACTTCGATACATTCAAATGACCCTAAAAAAAGTCTTGATTCGATGAATTCAAAACTTGACATTAATTTATAATGAGTTTAGTAAAACTAACCATAAAAGGAATTTCCTATAGCCAAACGCAAAATGGAGCGTATGCCTTAATACTAAATGAAGTTGATGGTGAACGAAAACTTCCAATAGTAATTGGAGCATTCGAAGCACAGTCAATTGCTATTGCTCTCGAAAAAGAAATAAAACCACCTCGACCATTAACGCATGATTTGTTTAAAAGTTTTGCAGACCGTTTTGACATCGCAGTGAAACAAGTTATTATCCACAAGCTAGTTGACGGTGTTTTCTATTCGAGTATCATTTGTGAAAGAGATAAAATAGAAGAAATTATAGATGCAAGAACTTCGGATGCTATTGCTTTGGCATTGCGTTTTTCAGCACCTATTTTTACGTATAAAAATATATTGGATAAAGCAGGGATTTACCTCAATAATCCATCAGAAATAGACAGTTCAAATCCAGAAGATGATGGTGTACTCTCAACACCAGAAACTTTTGGTTTAGACAGCGAAGGAAAAGATTCAACAGATATATATAAAAGCATGAGTCTTTCGGAATTGCACGAATCACTAGAAAAAGCTGTTCAAGAGGAAGATTATGAAAAAGCAGCTAAGATTAGAGATGAAATATCAAAGAGAGAATCATAATAAAGATAATTAGCCAATTTGTCACCCTTGAGTGCAGTCGAAGGGCTTTTAGATTAACATAACAACAATAAATAAACGGACACAATCACAAGATTGCTTCGTTCCACGCAAAGACATGAAACAATATCACGATTTAATGCAACACGTTTTAGAAAACGGTTGTCAAAAAGGAGATCGAACAGGAACGGGAACCAAAAGTGTTTTTGGATACCAAATGCGTTTTGATTTGAATGAAGGTTTTCCGATGGTGACTACTAAAAAACTGCATTTAAAATCGATTATTTATGAATTGCTTTGGTTTTTAAAAGGGGAAACTAACATTACTTATTTACAAGAGAATGGAGTTAAAATTTGGGATGAATGGGCTGATGAAAATGGTGATTTAGGACCGGTTTACGGACACCAATGGCGCAATTGGAACAGTGAAGAAATAGACCAAATTACTGAATTAATCGAAACATTAAAAAATAATCCAAATAGCAGAAGAATGTTAGTATCTGCCTGGAATCCTTCCGTTTTACCTGATACTTCAAAAACTTTTGCTGAGAATGTAGCCAACGGAAAAGCGGCTTTGCCTCCATGTCATGCTTTTTTTCAATTTTATGTAGCTGAAGGAAAATTATCGTGTCAATTGTACCAAAGAAGTGCCGATATTTTTCTAGGCGTTCCTTTTAATATTGCTTCTTATGCTTTGTTCACTATGATGATTGCTCAAGTTTGCAACTTGCAAATGGGTGAATTCATCCATACTTTTGGAGATGCTCATATTTATAACAATCATTTTGAGCAAGTCGAATTGCAATTATCACGCGAACCGAGACCATTACCCAAAATGATTTTGAATCCTGCAGTGAAAAACATTTTCGACTTTACTTTTGAAGATTTCACTTTGGTTGATTACGACCCACATCCACATATTAAGGGTATTGTAGCCATATAAAAAATCCGCCTCGAAACCGAGACGGATTCTTGATTTAACCAATAAACCTAACCAAAATTTAAAGCGCTAAAACACTATTTTCTGCTCCAGCAAATTCGTTATAAGCATAACTATCCGCTTCTGGATCGTTAACATACGTTCCGTCTACTAAATATTTGAACTCAAAAGAATTGTCTTTTGGTAATTCAAAAGTAGCTTTGAAAGTTCCTGTTTTTAGTTTTGATAATTCTCCTTCTGCTGGATTCCAATTATTAAAATCACCAACAACCGAAGCCGTATTTGCTTCTTTTGCATCGATTGAAAAGGTAACTTTAACAACCGGTTTTGTTTTTATTACTTGTTTCTTAATAGCCATAACTAATTCATTTATAGATTACTGCAGCAAAGTAAAGCAATAGTTTAATACAATTCACAAGCAAAATCACTTTTGAGAATATGCCAAAAACTTAGCCAATTTAAGAGAAGATACATAAATATAATAGAATAAAATTTTACTTACTTGAATAAGAAAACGATTTCGAATAGTGATATGATAAAGTCACATTTCGCTATTTTAAAAATAAATTTTACCTTTAAAGCACAAATTTTGTCTTATGGAAGCATCACAACATGAATTATACGAATATGCAAGAGATAGAATCAAGCAAAAAAAATGGTTGTTTATACATTTAATTGTACTCCTGATTGGTAGTCTTTTTTTATTCACAGCCAATCACTTGTTAAACTTTCATGAAGAAACCAATTGGTGGATTTGGGTTGTCGCTGTTTGGATTTGCCTTTTTATTTTCCACTTAATCAAAGTACTGATTACCGATAGCTTTATGAACAAAAACTGGGAAAGAGCACAAATTGATAAATTGATGTTACAACAAACTAAAAAAATAGAAAAACTTAAAAACGATCTAGAAAACTCACAGCAACCAAAATAATGATTACAATAATAGCGGCTGTAGCCGATAATAATGCTTTAGGAAAAAACAACGAGTTACTATGGCATTTGCCTAATGACTTTAAAAGATTTAAAGCTATCACCACTGGGCACTATATTATAATGGGGAGAAAAACGTTTGAAAGTTTCCCAAAACCACTTCCCAATAGAATTCATATAATAATTACACGTCAAAAAAACTATAATTATGAGGGCTGCATTGTTGTAGATTCATTACAAAATGCTTTAGCTACATGTTCTAAAGAAAAGGAAGTCTTTATAATTGGTGGTGGCGAAATATACAAACAATCTATGGATATTGCCGACAAATTAGATGTTACAAAAGTGCATCACACCTTTGAAGCTGATACTTTTTTTCCAGAAATTGATTTAGATAAATGGAATTTAACAGCTTCTGAATTTCATCCCAAAGATGAAAAACACCTTTATGACTTTAGCTTTCAAACCTATATAAGAAAGTAATTTAGAAACATAAATAGTTAACTTCATTAGATTACATCTTATTAAAATATTGACTTATATTTGTCGAAATTTTCAACATGTCAAAGACGATAACTCCTTATAAAGATTCTTCTTTAGGAAAAAAAGAACAAGTTGCCCAAATGTTTGACAACATTTCGGGAAACTACGACAACTTGAACCGAGTTATTTCGTTAGGCATTGATGTAAAATGGAGAAATAAAGTAGTTGCCTTGGTAACAGAAAAAAAACCGGAAACTGTACTTGATATTGCCACTGGAACTGGAGACTTAGTTATCTTAATGGCGAAAACTTCTGCAAAAAAAATTATTGGTCTTGATATATCAGAAGGAATGTTAGAAGTTGGAAGAAAAAAAATTGAAAAAGCCAATCTATCTCAGAGAATCGAAATGGTATTGGGTGACAGTGAAAGCATGCCCTATACCGATAATTCTTTTGATGCAATAACCGTTTCTTTTGGGATTCGGAATTTTGAAACGCTTGAAAAAGGATTAACAGAAATTTATAGAGTTTTAAAACCAAATGGTCTTTTTGTCATATTGGAAACCTCGGTTCCGACTAAATTTCCGTTCAAACAGGGTTATGCTCTTTATACTCGTTTCTTTTTACCCATTATTGGGAAAATATTCTCTAAAGATAATAATGCCTACGGATATTTATCAGAATCTGCAGCTAACTTCCCACATGGAGAAAAGTTAAACAATATTTTGAGTAAAATTTCGTTTACAGAATGTAAAGCGATGCCACAAACTTTTGGTGTAGCTACAATTTACACCGCAACAAAAAAATGAAGTTAATTTTTTATAGAAATAGTATTAAAATAATAGGTGCCCTTATCTTACTATTTTCTATTCATGCTCATAGCCAATTGGGAAAAAGCATGTTTACCAAAGACCCTATAATCAATTTAGAAAATTTTGACAAACAAAGAGTTTATTGGGGCTATTATTTAGGTTTTAGCACCTTTGATTTTAAAACTGATTTAAAAACGAACACTGGACCACCGATTGAAGTGAAAGGAAATTCAGGATTTAATGTTGGACTAATTGGTGTACTTCGGCTTCAAGAATATGTAGAATTACGATTTGAACCTGGATTATATTATGCCAGTAGAACCATTAATTACTTACAGTTTAACAATGAACGAGACGGTCTGAGAGAAGTAAAAGCAACCTATATTGATTTTCCGTTAATGCTAAAATTTTCTTCTATGAGAACAGGAAATGTTAGGCCATATCTTTTAGGCGGTGTGTCGACTACCTTGAATCTTTCTAGCAATTCTAAGTCAAAAGATGATAATTTGCAACAGAAATTTAGGGTAAAACCATGGACTCAGAATTATACAATGGGTTTTGGTATTGATTTATATTTTGAATATTTTAAATTCTCTCCTTCTATTCGTGGTGTATTTGGATTTAATGACGAATTAATTCGAGATGCAGATCCAAATAGCCCTTGGACAGGAAACATAGAATCATTAAAAACTAGAGCTTTACTAATTAACTTTACGTTTCACTAATTTTTGTTTTAGTTCAAACTCTAAAAAGTAACGCTTATACCTTTAACTATTTCTTCGAAACTCACTTAGAAATATAGCCGTAGCGGTTGCCACATTTAAACTTTCTGTTTGTTGCAAATCACCACACGAGGCATCGTCAACTGCCGAAGGAAATCTTGGTATTGAAATTCTATTTTTCATCCCTTTTTCTATTCTTTCTGAGATTCCATTTGCTTCATTACCGAACACGATAACCGCCTCGTTTGGCAAAACCTCTGTATAAATAGAAACGCCATCCATAAAAGTTCCAAAAACCGGTAGCGTAGTTTCTGAAATAAATACATTCAAATCAACATAATTGATGTTAACCCTCGTTATTGATCCCATGGTGGCCTGAACCACTTTCGGATTGTATACATCAACTGTTTCTAACGAACACACTAATTGCTTTATACCAAACCAATCGCAAAGTCTAATTATTGTCCCTAAATTCCCTGGGTCACGAATATCATCTAAAGCAACTATTAAACCCTTCGTTTCTATATTTTTTTGTTTCGGAATAGTAAAAAGTGCCAAACAAGAACTTGCAGAGGTTAAAGCTGAAATTCGTTTCATCTCTGAGTCGTTTATAAGTGTTTTTTGGGAAATAGAAACTTCTTCAAAAATAGCTTCTGTAACATATAAATGTTCTAATTCAAAATTTGATTGTAACAATTCTTGAATTACTTTTACACCTTCGGCAATAAACAATTGATGTTCATTTCGATATTTTTTTAACTGAAGACTTGTAATTAATTTTATTTGGTTTTTACTAACCATAAAATAC
Source organism: Flavobacteriaceae bacterium (assembly GCA_947464335.1). Classification (GTDB taxonomy): domain Bacteria; phylum Bacteroidota; class Bacteroidia; order Flavobacteriales; family Flavobacteriaceae; genus Flavobacterium. Next base: position 22,086 of record CANHWG010000018.1, on the reverse strand, counting down.
TGTACTTTTGAATTAAATATTTCACAACACTTGAAAAATAGTTTCACAAAAATATCATTATTTATTGTAATAGGTGTTATTCTCTTTGGATGTAATACAACAAAAAGAGTCCCAAAAGGGAAAAGTCTTTTAACCAATAACACTATTTATGTTGATGGTAAAAAAAATAATGTTGAAGAAGTATTTAATCAACTGTATCAAAAACAAAATAGCGCAATTTTAGGATACCGCCTTCGATTGAATATTTTCAATTTGGCAAAAGAGAAAACAGATTCTATTTATAGAGCCAAATTTGCCAATAATCCCAAAAAATATAACCGAAAAGTGAAATGGCTTTCTAAAAAACAAGTTAAGCGATTAGGACAATCTTTTTGGTATGCTGGGATTCACAATTTTTTAAGGAAAACAGGTGAAGCTCCAGTAATCTTAGATACTGTAAGCACAAAAAAATCGATTAGACGGTTACAATCCTATTATTTTAACCGAGGTTATTTTGATGTAAAAACTCAATATAAAATTGACAGCATCGGGCCAAAAAAAGTAAAACTAAGATATGATATCGTTTCTGGAAAACCCTATATTATTGACAGTATAAATAGTTATATTTCGAGTAAACCTTTAGATTCTATCTATCAATTAAAAAAGAGAAATTCATTAATAAATTCGAAAAAACGATTTGAAACTAGTGATTTTGATTCCGAAAAAGCACGTATTACTGAAGAATTCAGAAACAATGGCGCTTTTCGTTTTCAGCAAAATTATGTCCGGTATGATATTGATACTTTAAACTCTAAACATCTTGCTAATATTAATTTAATTATCGAGAATGAATCCATTCGAGTAGTAGACAGTGTTTATAGTATTCCTTTTGAGTTGTACAAAATTAACAAAGTAAATGTTTATACTGATTTTAATCCAACTAATCCAAATCTACCTTTTCAAGACAGTACCGTTTTCAAAGATTTCACACTATTTAGTGTCAATAAATTGAAATACCGTCCGAAAGCAATAACCGATGGGATTTTTGTAACCAAAGGCAATTATTTTTCAGACAACAAAACCACACTTACCTCTAAATATTTGAGTAATCTCAAAGTATTTAATTATCCCATAATTCAATATGTTCAAGATAAAAATGACAAAAAGGGTTTAATTGCCAACATCTATTTGTCTCCAAGAAAAAAATATACTTTTGGTTTTTCTTCAGACTTTACGCACTCTAACATTCAAGATTTTGGAATTTCCGGCAACACCTTTTTAGGTATACGAAATGTATTTAATGGTGCCGAAACCTTTGAAATAGGATTTCGAGGAAATATTGGTTCTTCCAGAGATTTAGCCAATCCCAATAATAACTTTTTTAATATTTCAGAAATTGGAGCTGATGCCAAATTAAACTTTCCAAGACTATTTTTGCCCTTTAAAACAGAAAAAATCATTCCTAAATCGATGATTCCATTCACAACCATTAATATCGGTTACTCTAAACAAACCAATATCGGGTTAGATAAACAAAATTTTACCAGCTCATTAGTATATAATTGGACTCCAGGAAAAGGAACCAACTTTCGATTTGATTTGTTTAATGTTCAGTTTGTCCGAAATATCAATCCAGGGAATTATTTTAATGTATATCGATCTTCCTATAAAGTCTTAAATGAATTGGCGATAAATTATAATGCCAGCACAGACTATTTTGAAGGTAATGATTACAATAATGGATTGACCATCTTAGGCGTTGATTCTTTCCTTAATGATGTTGAAAATAACGATATCAATCCATCTGTAGACGATTTAAAATCGATTAACAGTATTGTTGAACAAAGAAACAGACTAACAGAAGAGAATCTAATTTTTGCTTCAAGTATTACTTTTACCAAAACATCTCAAAAAGATTTATCCGATAATAATTTTTATGCCATTAAGACTAAAATCGAGTCTGCTGGTAATGTATTGTCATTATTCTCCGATGCAACAAACCTTTCACAAGGTAGTTCAAAAAAAGCTTTCGGAATTGAATACTCACAATATATCAAAACTGAATTTGAATATATTAAACATTGGGATTTAACCCGAAAAAAAGTAATAGCCACCAAAGCATTTTGTGGTGTGGCTATTCCGTATGGCAATTCAAATAGCATCCCTTTTTCTCGAAGTTATTTTGCCGGAGGAACAAATGACATAAGAGCATGGCAATCTTATGGTTTAGGTCCGGGAAGTACGGGTTCTATAAATGATTTTAACGAAGCTAATATGAAGCTGTTATTTAGTTCAGAGTTTCGATTTAATATTTTTCAGCAATTAAACGGAGCTTTGTTTATTGATGCAGGAAACATTTGGAACATATCTGATATAGTTTCCAATAAAGATGCTCAATTTATAGGTTTAAAATCGTTAGAAAACATTGCGGTAGGTTCGGGTTTTGGATTTAGATATGATTTTAATTTCTTCGTAGTTCGGTTCGATTTAGGATTCAAAACGTATAATCCTGCGAATCAAGAAAACGAAAAATGGCTTAAGGAGATGCGCTTTGATAAATCAGTCATAAATATTGGAATTAATTATCCTTTCTAAATTTAGAAATTATTATTTTTGTAAACTTAACTTTAAAAACACACTAATGTCACACAATATTAAACCTGGAGTTGCCACTGGAGATGAAGTTCAAGCAATTTTTGCCTATGCTAAAGAAAAAGGATTTGCGCTTCCAGCTGTAAACGTTATCGGTTCAAGCACTATTAATGGTGTTTTAGAGACTGCCGCTAAGTTAAAAGCTCCGGTTATTATTCAATTCTCAAACGGAGGTGCTGCTTATAATGCTGGTAAAGGACTTTCTAATGTAGGGGAAAAAGCAACAATTGCGGGTGGAATTGCAGGAGCAAAACATATCCATACTTTAGCCGAAGCTTATGGCGCTACGGTTATTCTTCATACCGATCATTGTGCTAAAAAATTATTGCCATGGATTGATGGCTTGCTTGATGCTTCTGAAAAACACTTTACAGAAACGGGAAAACCATTGTTTTCATCACATATGATTGATTTGTCGGAAGAACCTATTGAAGAAAATATTGAAATTTGCAAAACCTATTTAGCTCGAATGAGTAAAATGGGAATGACTTTAGAAATCGAGTTAGGAATTACTGGAGGTGAAGAAGATGGGGTTGACAATTCAGATGTTGACAGTTCAAAATTATATACGCAACCTAATGAAGTAGCGTATGCTTATGAAGAATTAATGAAAGTTTCTCCACGTTTTACCATTGCAGCAGCTTTCGGAAATGTTCATGGGGTATACAAACCGGGTAACGTAAAGTTAACTCCAAAAATTCTTAAAAACTCTCAAGATTTTGTTCAGAATAAATTTAATACAGAACATAATCCTATAGATTTTGTGTTTCATGGAGGTTCTGGTTCTACAATAGAAGAAATTAGAGAAGCTATTGGATATGGCGTAATTAAAATGAATATTGATACCGATTTACAATTTGCTTTTACTGAAGGCATTCGTGATTATATGGTCAATAATATTGATTATCTAAAAACGCAAATCGGAAGTCCAGATGGTCCCGACTCACCAAACAAAAAACACTACGATCCGAGAAAATGGATTCGTGAAGGGGAATTAACTTTCAACAAAAGATTAGAACAGGCATTCGCCGATTTGAATAACGTAAATACATTATAATTAACAATTGATAATTGACAATTAATAATTATCCATTGTCAATTATCCATTATCCATTAAAATCATGGCTTGGTTTAAAAGAACAGAAAAAGGGATTACCACCGCAACCGAAGATAAAAAAGACGTTCCAAAAGGACTTTGGTATAAATCGCCAACCGGTAAAATTATTGATCAAGATGAATTGGCTAGAAATCTTTGGGTCAGTCCCGAAGATGATTTTCATGTTCGAATTGGAAGTAAAGAATATTTTGAAATCTTGTTTGACAATAATGAGTTTAAAGAATTAGACTCCAAAATGACATCAAAAGATCCTTTGCATTTTGAGGATACTAAGAAATATTCCGACCGTCTTAAGGATGTTATTGCTAAAACCGGGTTAAAAGATGCGGTTAGAACTGGTGTTGGAAAATCGAAGGGTAAAGACTTAGTGATTTGTTGTATGGATTTTGCCTTTATTGGCGGTTCGATGGGTGCGGTTGTCGGTGAAAAAATTGCCCGTGGTATTGATTATTCTATCAAACATAAAATTCCTTTTGTAATGATTTCAAAATCGGGTGGTGCTCGTATGATGGAAGCTGCGTATTCGTTAATGCAGTTGGCAAAAACCTCAGCAAAACTAGCGCAGTTAGCTGATGCTAAAATACCTTATATTTCTTTGTGTACTGATCCAACTACTGGGGGAACCACCGCTTCTTATGCGATGCTTGGCGATGTAAATATTTCGGAACCAGGAGCTTTGATAGGATTTGCAGGACCAAGAGTGGTTCGGGATACGACAGGTAAAGATTTGCCAGAAGGTTTTCAAACCGCTGAATTTGTTTTAGATCATGGTTTCCTTGACTTTATTTCGCCTAGAAAAGAATTAAAAGACAAAATTAATTTATATCTGGATTTGATTTTGAATCAGCCGATTCGATAAGTTTTTTAATGATACATTTTAAAAGCGACTGTTAGTAACAGTCGCTTTTTTTTGTTTCCCACGAAAGTGGGAATCTAGTGTACGGTTAAACAAGCCATTTGAAAAGCAAAAGTAGCTCCACGCCTAGCCCCGACCTGTCTGCCGATAGGCAGGTTGGAGCAATTACCGAGTAATGCGGAAAGCGGGAATAAGGACAACAAACACAAAATGACCTTTCGCTCCTAACCTTAAAAATTAACAAAAATATATCCTTACTATTTTTGTCAAATCGTTTTCTATAAAGTACCTTTGCGCCAGTTTTTACAGAACACTAATACAATATACTTGAGCGCAACAGCTACACCCTTTTCTTTAAAAAGTATTGCCTTTGATTTCAAAGAAATCACCAAAGCAGGTTTGGCGGTGAGCGTAGTATTTTCATCTATTGCCGGTTACTTATTGGGTGTATATGATTTTCAAGATTTAAACATTACGACCTTGCTTATGTTGGCTATTGGTGGCTATTGTATGGTAGGCGCTTCAAATGCGTTTAACCAAGTCATCGAAAAAGACCTTGACGGCTTAATGGAAAGAACCAAAAATCGTCCGGTAGCTTCGGGAAGAATGTCAACAAACAGCGCGCTATTTATTGCTAGTTTATTAACGATTATTGGTTTGATTTTATTGTATCTAATCAATCCGAAATCGGCCATGTTTGGTGCTATTTCTATTTTTTTATATACCAGTGTGTACACGCCTTTAAAACAATACACGCCGCTATCCGTATTTGTGGGTGCATTCCCGGGAGCGATTCCATTTATGTTAGGATGGGTTGCGGCAACCAATAATTTTGGTATTGAAGCTGGCACTCTTTTTTTGATACAATTCTTTTGGCAGTTTCCCCATTTTTGGTCCATTGGTTGGTTTTTATACGATGACTATGAAAAGGCAGGGTTTTTTATGTTACCCACAGGAAAAAAAGATACTTCGACTGCTTTGCAAACAATTCTGTATTCGGTTTGGTTGTTAATTGCTTCTTTGTTGCCTTGTTTGGGTTACACCGGAAGGTTGTTTATTTCACCCATTGCTGCAGGAGTCGTTTTTTTATTAGGCCTATGGATGATTATTTATGCTGTAAAGCTATATCAGTTAAGAACGGCAAAAGCTGCCCGAACCTTAATGTTGGTTAGTGTTTCTTATATATCTTTGCTGCAATTAGTGTATATTATTGATAAATTTTTAAGATAGTTTGGTATGACAATGACCGCTCAAGAACATAAAGAAAGAACTGCACGATCGTATAAACTATTGTTGTTGTTTGGTATGGGTAGTATGACGATGATGTTTGCTGGGGTAGTGAGTGCATTTGTAGTTAGTAAATCGAGAGAAGACTGGATGAAAGATTTTCAATTTCCTTCGGCTTTTTACCTCAGCACTTTAGCAATTATTTTGTGTAGTGTAACGTTTCACTTAGCTAAAATTTATATCCGAAAAGACAAAAGACAAGCGACAACTTCTTTTCTGTTCCTGACCCTTTTATTGGCAATTTCATTTGTTTTTTTCCAGTTCAAAGGATTTGAGCAAATGACCGATCAAAATTATTATTTCACCGGACCAGAGAGTAATATTACGACAACTTTTTTATATGTTATCGCAACACTTCACCTAGCACATCTTGCTGGAGGAATAATTTCACTTTTAATAATAATTTATAATCATTTTAAACAAAAATACAATTCAAGTCAATTGCTTGGAATTGAACTAGGTGCAATGTATTGGCACTTTCTTGATTTCTTATGGATTTGTTTGTTTTTGTTTTTATATTTCTTTAAATAAGAAAAAAAATCTAAATTTGGGAACTTTTTAACTTATAACTTTTATGGGAGCTACAGTTACTACTGGAAACAATACTGAAAACACTTGGGGTGGCGGAAACGAACCAATGGGTGCAAGCTATGGCAAATTAATGATGTGGTTTTTTATCGTATCGGATGCTTTAACTTTTACTGGTTTTCTTGCAGCATATGGTTTTTCTAGATTTAAATTTATTGATAATTGGCCTATTGCCGATGAAGTGTTTACACACTTTCCATTTATGCATGGCGTAGAAGCACCAATGTACTATGTGGCATTAATGACATTTATCCTTATTTTCTCTTCTGTAACTATGGTATTAGCGGTTGACGCTGGACACCAAATGAAACAAAAGAAAGTAGCATTTTATATGTTGTTAACGATTGTTGGTGGTTTAATCTTCGTTGGTTCACAAGCATGGGAGTGGAAAAACTTCATCAAAGGAGAGCATGGTGCCATTGAAACCAAAGGCGGAAGTATCATTCAATTTGTAAATGCACAAGGTGAAAGAGTTAAATTATCAGATTTTGCGGTAACTCTTCCTGAAGAAAGAGAGCAATTATCTCGTAGCAAAGGAAAATGGTTTATGGATGAAGCTACTTTACCAACTTATTCTGTAGCTGAGATACAAGCAGGATTTAAAGCACATCCTGAATTGTTAGTTAGAACAGAAAAAATCTACAGAGATACTAAAGAAGACAGAGCTAACAAAAAGTTGCAGCCGGGATTAAATAAAAATAAAAAGAGAGAAATATTGACAAGAGCAGAGTCTGAAGTAATGGTCGGAAATGCTGCTATAGTAGTTGAAGGAGCTAATTTACATCGTAACGAATATGGAAGTAAGTTATTCGCTGATTTCTTTTTCTTTATTACAGGTTTCCACGGATTCCACGTATTCTCTGGAGTTGTTATCAATTTCATTATATTCTTAAACGTAGTCTTAGGAACATATGAAAAAAGAAGAAACTACGAAATGGTAGAAAAAGTCGGACTGTATTGGCACTTTGTCGATTTAGTTTGGGTATTCGTATTTACATTCTTCTACTTAGTTTAATTTTTTTTACAAATTTATATTATGGCACACGATCAAGCACACGGACACGTTTCCAATACAAAGAGAATCTGGATGGTTTTCGCTCTATTATCTGTAGTAACTACCGTAGAAGTATATTTAGGAATTATTAGACCCGATTTTTTATATATGAATAATTTTTTAAGCATGAATTTGCTTAACTGGGTTTTCATAATTTTAACTCTTTATAAAGCATACTATATTGTTTGGGCTTTTATGCATATGGAAGGTGAGAAAAGTAGTTTGCGATGGTCAGTAGTGGCTACCGTTATTTTTTTAGCACTCTATTTATTATTCATTTTATTAGTTGAAGCTGATTATGTCTTTGAGGTTTTTAAAAATTCCACAATTAAATGGAATTTTTAACATATATTAATTCAAAAAAATCCCGATAACCATCGGGATTTTTTTATTTTTGTAGTTCAATTTTTCAAATTATAATGAAAAAAAACATTGTCCTTTTCGTATTGTTTATTTTACCTATAGTTGCTTATCTTTTCTTTGCTTCGGGTGTAAACAGCTTTATTTCACTTCCTACGATTACTAAGAATATTCCAGATGTAAGCACTTGGAAAACTATAGACAACAAGCCTGTTACACTTACCAATAAAATTACAATACTTGGTTTTATTGGCTCCGACGTTGCTAAACATAGAGGGTCAATTTTTAATCTTTACGAAACCATTTATAATAAATACAAAGATTTTCAAGATTTTCAAGTGGTAATGGTGCTTCCTCTAGGCACTGAAAATCAAGTTCAAGAATTATTAAAATTAGATATTGAAAAATTAGGAACCAATAAAGGGTGGAATTTTGTATTTGCATCCCCTGATGAAATCAATACGTTTTATGAAAAACTTGAATTAATTGGAAAATTAGATCCTTCTCTAGCTACACCAAATGTATTTATTATCGATAAAAAGAGAAATCTTCGAGGCAGAAAAGGAGAAGATAAAAAGGGAAAACCTGAATACAAAGAAGGATACGATACTGTTTTGGTGTCTGACCTTTATAATAAGATGATGGATGATATGAAAATTATCATCTATGAATATCGTGCTGCACTCAAAAGGAATAATAATGCTACTAGAAAAATATAATAGTAAATCACAATGAAAAAGTTTTATTATATCGGATTGTCGTTTGTTATTCTCGTTTTTGGAATCATTTTTATACCAAGAATTGTTGAAAGAATTAAAAGTGGCTCTGTTGTTCAAGGTGACCGCTTAGATGCCATCTCTAACCACAGATATGTGGAGACAGGATTAAAAAAAATTGGTCTAGCTCCTAAGTTTGAACTTATTGATCAAAACAACCAAAAAGTTACTAATGAAACCTATAAAGGTAAAGTATATCTAGTAGAATTTTTCTTTACAACCTGTCCTACTATTTGTCCGATAATGAATAAAAATATGGTAGATATTCAGAATACTTTCTTCGGGAATCCTAATTTTGGAATAGCTTCAATTTCTATAAATCCTGAAAATGACACTTCAAAAGTACTCCAAGAACACGCAGAACAAATTGGAGTAAAATCATCCAATTGGCATTTATTAACTGGAGATAAAAACTATATTTTTAACATTGCTAATAAAGGTTTCAATCTTTATGCAGGTGAAAATAAAAATGTAAATGGTGGTTTTGAACACTCTGGCCTTTTTGCGTTAATTGACAAAAAAGGCACCATCAGATGTAGAAATGATCAGTTTGGTAATCCAATATTATATTACGACGGATTAGATAAAAAAGGAGTAAAAGCAATTAAAGAAGACATTAAAAAACTTTTAAATGAATAAGTCAGAACAACAAAACTTAGAACAACGATTTAAATTTTCAATAATACTAGTTTCTATACTAATTCCTGTAGTAGTAGCTATTCTATTCACAGTAAAATTAAAAGATTTTGGAATTGATGTAGAGCCACTTTCATTTTTACCTCCTATTTATGCTTCAATAAATGGCATCACTGCGCTATTATTGATTTTAGGCGTAAAGGCAATTAAAAACGGAAATCAAAAAGTACATGAGCAATTGATGACTTCGGCCATTGTCTGTTCTATAGCTTTTCTTGTGATGTATGTTGCCTACCATATGACTGCTGATTCTACCGTTTATGGTGATATTGATGGGAACAAAATTTTAGATGAAACTGAGAAAATCAATGCTGGTTTTATGCGATTAGTATACTTATTCATTTTACTAAGCCACATTGCATTGTCAATTGTAATTATTCCTTTAGTATTAATCACTTATGTTAGAGCGCTAGCTTTAAGATTCGATAAACATAAAAAAATAGCTAAAATCACTTTTCCACTTTGGTTGTATGTTGCCATTACTGGTGTTGTCGTTTACCTTATGATTTCACCCTACTATGCTAATTAAAGCCAAAAGCCAAAAGCCAAAAGCCAAAAGCATTAAACTATTGCTTATTACCTATTGCCTATTGCCTATTGCCTCTTTCTCACAATGTGCCATGTGTCGTGCTTCTCTAGAAAGCGAAGGCAATAAAGCAAGAGTTGAAGCAGTAAACGACGGAATCGTTTTCCTAATGGCGGTTCCTTATATTATAGTTGCAGTTATAGGTTTTGCTATTTATCGGATGTACTTTAAAAAGAAAACAACAAGTCCAAAATTGGATTAATCCATTCCGTCAATTTTAACATTCATTTTTCCGGTTGTCGTAATAAAGGCAATAATAGCTTTATTGGTTACTTCAACTTTTTCAAACTCAAAATCATTTGTAGTGCCGTTCACAAAAACACCTTTCATCGGTGAATAATTATTCAAATACGGTAACAAACTTTTTTTGCCTTCTTCTAAATTTTCTTTAATTGAATAGCGACAGTTTTCTTGAATTTTTTTTAAAATAACACCTTGTAATAACCAATTGGCTGTCTTAGTTAATAATCCTTTGGTATTCAAAACATAATCCATTTGGTCAAAATAAATTTCTTTCGTAACCGCATTATAATTTGGAATCCCCGACAAATAAATGGTTCCGTTAATACTTCCTGTCATATCAAGAGCAATAATTATTTTACCGTCTCTTTGCCATAGCGCCACATTTTGAACGATAATTTTTCTACTTCCTGAAGCAAACTCTTTTCCTTTAAAATTACTTGAGATAATTTTAGAAGCACTTTCATAAGTAGAAATGGCAGCGATATTAGCCGTTAACTTTTCGGGGACTTTCGTAACTGCTTTAAACTGAATAGTGGTTTTATCAAAAGTAGTTTTGGGTTTTGTTCCTACCATGGTTTGCATATTGCATTTTAATCCCAAATCCATTTTGATCTCTTTTTTACCTAAAGTAGCGTCAGTAACATATACTTCAATCGGAATTAATTTAAACCAAGCTTGGTATTGTTCACTAGTTAAAAATGGTGTACTCATTTTTTCTAATACTTCTAAAACGTAGGGTTTGAAATCACAAGAATTTTCAATAGCTTCATCTATTTTTTTAGCAATTTTAGATTTAAAGATTGAAAGCGTGGGATGGATAATATAGGTAATCGGAACATTTTTTCCGGCTACTACTATTGAGGGACTTTCTGACCATTCAAAATCTTCTATTTTAGAGCTTGTAGATAATTTCCAATTGGATAGTTTTACATCACTCGTCATAGTAATTGTTCCGTTTAGAAAGATTTCTCTTGTATCATTCAACCCCATAAAATCGGTTCCATACCTAAATCGAGACCAAATTTTTAATGGCAATACCGTCTGTATTTTACCGTTTTTCTCAATCAAACGGATAGGAGCTGTTTTGGTAATTTTCATCTGAGTTTTATCATCCTCAAGATTAGAGTCATTATAAATTTCTCCATTCAGCGTTTTATTCAATTGATTTTCTATTTCTTTCAACGAAATTTCCAATGGCATATTTACAAACGATGTCTTGGTATTAAAAACCATTGGAGTATCGTCTGAAGGTAGTGGTTTTAATGCTTCTATCTTTTGAGTTGTTGAGCAACTGTTAAATAAAAGTGATGCCAATACTATAGAAAGTGTTCTCTTGAAAGTAACCATGATAAAATAATTTTTGGCAAAAATAAATGTAAATAATGTAATTATCCTGTAACATTATCAAAAAAGACAAGTCTAAGTTTGTATCTTTTAAAATAAAGAATCAAAAGACAAAAATCATATCTTTGTCATCAATAAAAAATGCTGCTTGCAATCCAATTTTATTATGAAATATAGTTTACTAAAAATAGTGCTTCTGTTTATCTTGATGATTGGATTTTCATCCAATGCTCAAGTAAAAAAATGGACGCTTCAAGAATGTGTTGAATATGCGTTGAAAAACAACATTTCTATAAAACAGTCTGAATTGGATGCAAAATCTGCAAACATTGATAAAAAGGTAGCTGTTGGCAATTTCTTGCCCAACTTGAATGCCAATACATCCCATTCCTGGAATATAGGTTTAAACCAGAACATTACAACAGGTCTTTTAGAAAACCAAACGATACAATTTACTTCTGCGAATTTAAGTTCTAATGTTGACATTTATAATGGCTTACAAAATCAAAACCGATTGAGAAGAGCCAAAATGGCACAAACTGCTTCACTGTATCAATTGTCAAAAATGCAAGATGATATTTCTTTAAACATTGCCAATTCTTATTTAACTATTCTTTTTAACAGAGAAAATTTAAAAGTACAACAAAACCAATTAGCCAATGATGAAAAACAACTCGTTCGGTCTCAAGAAATGGTAGATGCTGGAATGGTTCCCAGAGGTGATTTGTTAGACATGAATGCTACCGTGGCCTCCGATAAGCAAAGAGTTGTAGCTGCCGAAAACACGTTATTCCTTTCCAGATTAAGTTTAGCACAATTACTAAATTTAGATGATTTTGAAAATTTTGACATTGCTGATGCTGACGTAGATTTTAAAATAAGTCCCGTATTAACAGAATCGCCAGAAGCTATTGTACAAAAAGCAAATGAAACAAGAGTAGAGATTAAAATTGCACAAACTAATTTGGATATTGCCTCTCGAGATATAAAAATTGCAAGAGGCGCACTTCAACCTAGCATTACTGGATTTTATAGTTTTAGTACAAGAGCTAGCTACTCTGATAGAGTTTCAGGATTTACTCCCAATACGGCAAATCCTTTTTCGGTAATTGCTCAAGTAGAAGGAACAGGACAAAATGTTTTACAACAAAATTTTCTCCCCGTTTTTAGTAAAGCGGCACCACTTCTAGATCAGTTTAGTGATAACAAAGGACACAATTTTGGGTTACAACTTACAATTCCGGTATTTAATGGATTTTCTGCCAAAGGAAATGTAGAGCGAAGCAAAGTGTCTTATGAAAGATCAAATAATGCACTGACTCAAGCAAAACTAGATTTAGAAACTAATGTGTATCGCTCTATAACCGATGCAAAAGGCGCTTTAAACACCTACGAATCATCTATCACCACAATGGAAGCTAGAAAAGAAGCTTTTAATTATGCAAAAGAAAGATATGCTGTTGGCATGATGAATGCTTTTGATTACAATCAATCACAAACCTTATTTATTAATGCACAATCAGATGTTATTAGAGCCAAATATGATGCACTCTTTAAAATGAAAATAGTTGAATTTTATTTCGGAATCCCAATCATTCAAAAACAATAATCATGTCAAAAAAGAAAATTTATATATTAGTTGGAGTTGTTATTGCTTTATTAGCTGTCGCTATAACTTTAAAATCAAAAGGAATTATTGGTGGCAAAGATGATTCTAAAGAAGTAGAAACTGCCAAAGTAGATGAAATTACTATAGTAGAAACTGTTTCGGCAACCGGGAAAATTCAGCCCGAAATTGAAGTAAAAATATCTTCTGAAGTTTCAGGAGAAATTATTGCTTTACCTATAAAAGAAGGTCAAGTAGTAAAAAAAGGCGATTTATTAGTAAAAATAAATCCCGATTTGTACACTTCAGGTTATAACAGAACTATTTCTAATTTATCAGGTTCTAAAGCTGGTTTGAGTCAGGCCGATGCCACATTTAAAGAAGCAAAAGCAAGTTATGACCGAAGCAAAACGTTGTTTGACAAAGGCATCATTTCAAGGTCTGATTGGGATAAAGCCATAGCTGTTTTTGAAGGAGCTAAAGCCAGTAAAGAATCGGCTTATTACAATGTTCAAAGTGCTAATGCAACCGTAAAAGAAGCGAAAGATAATTTAGGCAGAACTACTATATATGCGCCAGCTGACGGAACTATTTCTTCTTTGGGTGTTGAATTAGGAGAACGTGTTTTAGGAACGCAACAAATGACCGGAACAGAACTTTTAAGAGTTGCCAATTTAAACAATATGGAAGTTGAAGTGGATGTAAATGAAAATGATATCGTTAAAATTAGCATTGGAGACAGTACCAAAATTCAAGTTGATGCCTATCTGAAAAAAGAATTTAAGGGAATAGTAACGAGCATCTCTAATTCGGCAAGTGCTACAACAACTGCCGATCAGGTAACCAATTTTAAAGTTAAAGTTAGAATTCTAAAAGAATCGTACCAAGATTTAATAGAAGGAAAACCTGAAACTTATTCTCCTTTTCGTCCAGGTATGACTGCTACTGTAGATATTATTACCACTCGAAAAGAAAAGGTTATTGGAGTTCCAATCAGTTCGGTTGTCGTTAAATCGGATACTACTGCAACAAAAAGTTATGAAGTTAAGGACGATTCCGAAGACAAAAAAGTAACCGCAAAAAGCGATAAAAAGTTTGAATGTGTATTTGTAAAAGAGGGCAATAAAGCTAAAATTAGAATCGTGAAAACCGGAATTCAGGATGATACCAACATAGAAGTCATCTCCGGATTGAAAAAAGGTGATGTGGTTATTGTTGGTCCATATACAACGGTTACTAAAGAATTGAACTCAGGAGATAAAATTACTTCGAAGAAAGATTCGGATAAAGAGAAGAAATAATCCACTTACTTTGATTTACATTCTCAACATAGAAACGGCAACCAAAAACTGTTCGGTTTCTTTAGCAAAAAATGGAGAAACTATTTTGTGCAAAGAAATAGCCGAACAAGGATACTCTCACGCCGAAAAACTTCATGTGTTTATTGAAGAAATTCTAAAAGAAACTAAAATCGGTTATGCTGATTTGACTGCTATTGCCGTTAGCAAAGGACCCGGTTCTTACACAGGTTTGCGAATTGGTGTTTCTACAGCTAAAGGTCTATGCTATGCCTTGGGAATTCCCTTAATTGCCGTTGATACCTTACAAGTTATGGCCAAGCAGGCCCTGAGCGTTATTAATTATGATGGTGGTTATATTGTTCCCATGATTGATGCCCGAAGAATGGAAGTATATAGTGCGGTTTATGACGGAAGTCTTAACAGAATAAACGATGTTCAAGCCGAGATATTAACCGAAGAGAGTTATGCTGATAAACCAGAAACATTTTATTTTATTGGCGATTGCCAAGAGAAATGCCAAACCGTTTTAAAAGGAACTAATTTTCACTTTCTTTCCGAAATTGTTTTTCCTTCTGCCAACGAAATGAGTGCGCTGAGTTATGCAAAATTTCTCAAAAATGACTTTGAGGATGTGGCTTATTTTGAGCCGTTTTATTTGAAGGATTTTTTGATAGTGAAGTAAATCTGTTACTTCCCAACCGTATGAAATCCAATCCCCGCTTTATCAAACGCTTCTTTGCATTCTTCTAAAACATCCGAACACATATCGGCAAAATCGGCATTTTTAGACCAAGGCCGAATGGCTAATTGTATATGAGCATCGGTTAAAAGATTTACGGCAACCGATGGTGCAGGTGTTTTTAAAACTTTAGGATGATTTTCTAAAACGTGCATTACAATATCCTTAGCGGTCTTGATATTCGTTTCATAGGAAATATTAAAAAGTAAATTCGCTCTTCTGTTTTTACCCACTGAAAAATTGGTAATGACACCGTTAGACAAAATACCATTGGGCACAAAAATAGTTTGGTTGTTTAGGGTAATTAATTTAGTCACAAAAATTTGTATCTCACTCACTGTTCCGCCCACATTTTGTGCTTCGATGTAATCACCCACACGAAAAGGTTTAAATAAAATGATTAACATGCCACCTGCAAAATTAGATAGTGACCCTTGCAACGACAAACCAATAGCCAAACCTGCCGCTCCCAGAATAGCTACAAAAGAAGACGTTTCAATTCCGAGTTTAGAAATAAAAGTGATAAAAAGTAAAAACCGTAATGCCCAAAGTAAACTATCAGCTAAAAAACGAGATAAAGTTGGATCTAATTCGCGTTTGACCATAATTCTGCGAACCAACCGATTGATTAGTCTAATGGCATACAATCCAACAAAAAGGACAATAAATGCGGTAATGAGCTTAGGCGAATAATCAATTAAAAGCTTATAAAATTGATCTACATAATCGGCAAACGAATGAATATAGTGAAACTCTTTCTTTTCCATAGATTGATAAAAAATCCCATTCCCGAAGCTTCGGGACGGGATAAATTAGTGTTACAAAAATAATAATTTTATAAATTAAACTGCACTTTCGTCTGCTGGTTTTACAATATCTTCCGCTTTTGTTCTCACTTCTTCGGCATCTTCAGAAGCATCATTGGTAAAAGCATTTACTTTTTCTTTAACTGTTTCTACCGTTTCCTGCGCAAAGGTTTCTGCTTTTTCAGCAAATTCTGTTGCTTTTTCCTTTACCGTTTCAACTGCATTTTCTATAGCTTCTTTGGCAGCGGGCATGTGCTCGTTTACCTTTTCTTTAGCCGTATCTATAAGCTCTTCTACTTTTTCTACCACTGGTGCTGCTGCGACTTTAGCTTTCTCTAATGTTTCTTCTGCAAAAGTTTCTGCTTTATCTGCCATTTCTTTGGTTGATGAACCAAACAGTTTTTTAAAAAAATCTACAAATGCCATGTTCTTAGTTTTTAATTGGTTACTACTAACAATAATACATATTTAATAGCTTAAAGTACAATTTCTTGACTGATTTCTTTTAAATCAGTTGTAGGTTTTTGACAGGTTTTGTTTTGGCAGAGGTAAAAAAGAGTCTCATTATCTGAAAAACGATTTGCTAAAAACGGTAGATTTGAAACTATAGTACTACCAGCGATTATAATGTTGGGCAGGTAGTTTTGGTTTAATTTATTCAAATATACTAATGTATTGGCACCGCAAATAGCCAACTCTTTATTCTGTTCAGAAAAATGCAACATCACGTTCAACCAATTTGAAAAAGCGGATGGATAATCAATACTTAGAATCATATTTTGAACCATTTGCTGACACACTTTTTCGTAATAACCGTTATTGAAATAGATACTCAACTTGAATAAAGCATCTGCCATTACTGAATTGGAAGCTGGAATTACATTATCTTCTACTTCAAAATGTTGGGTAATTAATGCCTCGTCTTGATGCGATGTGAATGAGAAAAACTGTTGTTTTTCATCATAAAAATTATCAAAAGCATGATCCGTAAGTTGCTTGGCATGATGCAGCCATTGTTCATCAAAAGTAACTTCATACAGAGAAATGAATGCCTGAATTACATGAGAATAATCTTCGAGAAAACCATTAATGGTTGCTTTAGCTTCGCTCTGTTCGGCTCCGCCTCGAGTTCCATCTTTGTAGCTGTGCATTAAATTGCCTTCAGAACTCCAAACCGTATTGATAATAAAATGGGCATTTTGAACCGCAATATCTAAATACTTTTGATTTCCTAAAGCTTTGTAGGCATCAACAAAACCTTTAAGCATGATGGCATTCCAGGACGTTAAGCATTTGTCATCTAATCGTGGTTTGCTTCGTTTTTCTCTTTCGATATAAAGCAATTGTTCCCAATATTTTTTCTTTTGTCCCAATTTATCCAAAGAAATATTTTGCTGTTTTGCAATTTCGTCAAGCGATTGGTTTTGGATTAAAACATAATTCTGATGTTCCCAAAAACCAAATTCATTGACATTAAAAACTACCGTAAACAACTCAAAATCTTCTTGAAGTAGCGTTTGTAATTCGGGTTTTGTCCAAACATAAAAAGCGCCTTCTTCGAGGTGATTTTCCTTATTTAAACTATCCGCATCGAGTGCTGAATAAAAACTTCCTTCTTTGGTTAACCATTCTTTTTCTATGAAAGTTAAAGTCTTTTCAATAACTTCTTGAAACAATTTATTCCTAGTCAATTTATAGGCATTGGCATAGAGTGAAACCAATTGTCCGTTATCATACAACATCTTTTCGAAATGAGGCACATGCCATTTCATGTCTACGGAATAACGAGAAAAACCACCATCAACGGTATCAAATAAGCCACCGTAAGCCATTTTAGTCAAAGTCAGATTGACAAAATCTAAAATGGTTTGATTCTTAGTTTGATAACCATATCGCAGAAGAAATTCATAATTGGTAGGCATCATAAACTTGGGCGCGCGCGCCATTCCGCCAAAATCTAAGTCGAAGCTTTTTTGCCATTTAGAAACCAAGGTGTTGAGTATATCTAAATTAAATTCTGTTTCCGAATCCGAAGTCGAAATGATACTTAAGGATTGCAAACCATCGTTCAATTTTTCGGCATAATCCAAAATGGTTTGTGGTTGTTCGGTATATAGTTCTTGAAGTCGTTCCAAAGAATTTATCCAATCGTTTTTTCTGAAATAGGTTCCGCCCCAAATAGGTCTACCGTCGGGTAATGCAACTACATTCATTGGCCAACCGCCATGACCGGTCATAATTTGCACAGCTTTCATATAAACAGCGTCAATATCGGGACGTTCTTCGCGGTCAATTTTTATATTGATGAAATTGGAGTTCATTACAGCAGCCACATCATTATCTTCGAAACTTTCATGCTCCATAACGTGACACCAATGACACGCCGAGTATCCAATACTGATGATGATTAGCTTATTTTCGTTTTGCGCTAAAGCCAAAACATTGGCATTCCATGCTTTCCAGTGCACCGGATTGTTGGCGTGTTGTAATAAGTAGGGACTGGTTTCGAGATGTAGTTCGTTCATAGCAGATTATTTTCTAGCCCCGATTGAAATGGCATCCTTTAAGACCTGTCAGGTCTTAAAAACCTGACAGGTCTAAAAGATATAATGCAAAGCGGGAATAGCTTCTAAAAATATTAAAAAAAAGCGTCTCAAAAGAAACGCTTACTTATTTATCCGTTTATTGCTTCGACTACAATATCCTTGTCGTTGAGCATGTCTTTTAGCATATTTTCGATACCGCTTTTTAGAGTAAACGTTGACGAAGGGCAACCATTACATGCGCCTTGCAACACTACTTTTACCCGTTTGTCGGTTTCATCATATGAGTCAAAAAGAATGTTTCCGCCATCGGCAGCAACGGCAGGTTTTACATATTCTTCTAAGATATTGATGATTTGCTGAGAAGTCGTATCGAGAGTATCAAAATTTTTGATTTGTTGTTTTTCTTGTTTTTCTGTGTGAACTATTTGATTCTCATCGATAACTGTTCCGCCATTTTCGATAAATTGTTTGATGAAAGTGCGCAATTCTAAGGTGATTACGTCCCAAGAAGTGCTTTCGTATTTTGTGATTGAAATGTAATTTTCGGCTATAAAAATTTCTTTAACATAATGAAATTTGAATAATTCTTGCGCCAAGGGCGATGGTTTGGCTTCGTCTATATTTTTGAATTCGGCGGCTGTCTTTGTTAATGCTTTATTGACTACAAATTTAAGTGATGCCGGATTTGGGGTGGTTTCTCCATAAACACTGATGGGCTGTTTTTTGATTGGATTTTCATTTGGCAATACAATGACACCGCCATTTGTAACAAAATTCTCTAATTGATCCGCAACAGCATCTTGAACATCGGCCCATTCTACAATGCTAAATCGTTCGATAGCTACAAAATTGCCTGAGATGTAAACCGTTTTTACAAACGGAAGATAAAACAATTGTTGTGCTAAAGGTGAATTTTTGGCTTCGTCTATGTTTTTGAATTCAAAATTTTCGTTTTGAGTAATAAATTCTGGAAATTCAAATTTTAATATGGTTGGATTTCTTGTTTCTTTTATGCTGATTTTCATCGTAAGTGTTTATTTTTCTGCAAATTTAACAAAGTTATTTTCTATGAATACTTATATTTGGACAATTAAACAATTAATTAACATAATGAATGTTTTCTTTTTTTTGAAACATTGATGTAATTGCCTATTAATGAAAAGAATTTTACTTTTATTATTTATCGTTTTCGCACAATGGAATAGCTATTCGCAACCCATTACGGTGAATAACACAACTTATACAGTTCCTCAGTTAGTAAATGATGTCCTTTTTGCTAGTCCTACAGGTGGAAGTTCTGCTTGTATTGGGACAATTAGTAATATTACTTGGAGTACGGGTACTGATTTTGGGACGGTTAACGGCATAGCTTATTTTACAAATACCAATCCAAATTTTCCACTTGCTTCAGGCGTTGTTTTAAGTTCAGGAAATGCAATGAATGCTCGTGGACCAAACACCACAATACAAAGTAACGGAACAAATGCTTGGCCAGGTGATACTGATTTGACTAATTATATGGCAAATCTAGGAATTATTGATCCTGCTTTTGATGATTATTTTAATGCGACAATCTTAGAATTTGATTTCATTCCGTTAACCAATCAAATGAGTTTTGAATTCTTATTTGCCTCTGAAGAGTATGGTGATTTTCAATGCAGTTATTCAGATGCTTTTGCTTTTTTCCTTACGAATCAAACCGTTGGTTCGCCTGCTATTAATTTAGCTTTAATTCCAAATACCACTACTCCTATTTCAGTAACTACTATTCATGATGGTCAGTATTTTACTGGTTTTGGAACCAATTGTGGAGATGCTAATGCAACCTTTTTTGGAAATTCTAATACGGGTGGCGCTGCAGCAACAGCGGCTACCAATTTTAATGGCGAAACCATTAAAATGAGAGCAACATCAGCCGTAATTCCAAATAATGTATACCATATCAAGTTAGTTATTTCGGACTTAAATGATAGTTCCTATGACTCTGCCGTATTTTTAGGTGGTGGAAGTTTTGATATTGGTACTGCAGAATTAGCAGGTACAGGTGAATTTGGTGGAATAACCGACTTTACAGGAAGTGCGGCAGTTTGTGGTTCGAAAATTATTGTAGCACAAGCAGGTATTGCACCAATTACTGGAGCTACATATGCTTGGACGTTAAATGGTAATCCTATTGGTACAAATTCATTTTCTTATAGTATCTCCCAAGCGGGAACTTATGGAGTAACCATTACCTATCCGGGAGGTTGTCAACAAACAGACACTATGGTTGTTGAATATCTTAATACAATTACACTTGGTGTTCCCAATAATATTACCCAATGTGATGCGCCTTTTAATTTAACAGATAATACTGCAGTAATTCAAAACGGCTTAACTAATCCTGTTCGTTATTATAATACGTTAACTAATGCCCAACAACAATCTTTTGCAATAGCTAATTCCACAAATTATAACGGTACTAACGGAGAAATAATTTATGCAAGCGTTGAGGATTTTGTAACTGGCTGCATTGTGACTACTCAATTTTCTTTATTTACAGATAGTAGTTTATGTGTTGGCCCACCTATCCCTGGAACGCCTCTAGACATGGTGCAATATGAAACAGTAACTAATCCTGGTACTTCTGTTTTTGATTTCACTCTACAAACTGGAATTATATATGGAACCAATCTTCCCGCAGATTACACCGTTACTTACTTCACTTCTCTAGCAGATGCCAATGCAGGTACAAATCCAATATTAAACACTACTTCTTTTCAAAATACGGCTAATCCTCAAACAATTTATGCTGTTTTATCTCAAAATAGTGACCCAACATTATTTGCAGTAGTTAATTTTCAATTAATTGCTGTGGCTTTACCAACAGTTGCTATAGCTGGTTCGACAACCATTTGTAGCGGAAGTTCTGCCAGTATTACTTTTACTGGAACACCTAACGCAACTGTTGATTTTACTGTTAATGGAAATCCAAGACAAATTCTATTGGATGCTACTGGTGTTTTTATTGATACTTTAAGTTCAATAATTACTACAACTACCTATAATTTAATTAGCGTTACTATAACAAC
Source organism: Flavobacteriaceae bacterium (assembly GCA_947464335.1). GTDB lineage: Bacteria > Bacteroidota > Bacteroidia > Flavobacteriales > Flavobacteriaceae > Flavobacterium. The sequence goes on along the minus strand of CANHWG010000018.1, from coordinate 479 downwards.
TCCTGCAGGAACGAATACTCAACCAGCAGTTGGCTCTGTTACTGTGAACATTCTTTCTTCTCCAACTGCATCAATTTCAGGAACAACATCTGTATGTCAAAACACAGTATTAAATCCTGAGATTACTTTTACTGGAGCCAATGGCACTGCACCCTATACTTTTACGTATAGCCTTGATGGAGGAACAACTACGCTTACAACCCCCCCAAGTATAGGGAATTCGATTACTGTTCCCGTTTCAACTGCAACTATTGGAAGCTTTACTTATACTTTAATTAGTGTTCAAAGTTCAGGTGCACTTGCGTGTTCACAACTCCAATCAGGTACTGCAACGGTGACTGTAAATACATTACCAACAGCTACGATATCAGGTACTATTGGAGTTTGTCAAAATGCCACAATTCCTGTAATTACCTTTACTGGAGCTAATGGAACCGCACCTTATACTTTTAATTATACATTGAACACGCTTCCTTTTT
>CANHWG010000017.1 GCA_947464335.1 Flavobacteriaceae bacterium | reverse complement strand
TGAACAGCCGGCCTGCCTTCTGGCAGGAATAGCTTCTGAAAATAATGAAAAATGGCTCCAATTTCTTGAAGCCATGTTGTTTATTTTTTAATCACTAATCGGAAACCTTCACCGTGAATGTTGAGGATTTCAACTCCTGGATCATCTTTAAGATATTTACGAAGTTTGGCAATATATACATCCATACTTCTTGAGGTAAAGTAGTTGTCTTCTCTCCAAATCTTGGTAAGTGCTAACTCTCTTGGCATCAAATCGTTTTCGTAATTAGCCATCATTTTGAGTAATTCAGACTCTTTGGGAGATAATTTAATAGGTTCGTTATCGTCTAATTTTAAATAACGAAGTTTAGAATTTAAAAGGAATCTTCCTATTTGAAATTCAAATTTAGCAGGCTCGTTTTTATTTTCGGCTGCTTTTCTTTGAATTATAGCTTTTATTTTCATTAACAAAACATCGGAATCGAAAGGTTTATTCAAATAATCATCAGCACCAACTTTATATCCTTTTAAAACATCTTCTTTCATTGATTTAGCGGTAAGAAAAATCAAAGGCACGTCTTTATTTTTTTCTCTAATTTCCTTTGCCAATGTATAACCATCTTTATAGGGCATCATAACATCCAAAATACACAAATCAAAATTGTCTTTTTTGAATTTTTCAAAACCTTCCATGCCATTTTTGGCCAAGGTAACTTCAAAATCGTTTAACGATAAGAACTCTCTTAAAACAATCCCGAAGTTTTGATCATCCTCTACTAGTAATATTTTTTTATTATTTTCCATAGTTTTTTATTTTTAATTTATGAGTGGGACTTTAATTATAAATGTACTTCCTCTTCCTTTTTCACTTTCGACGAATATTTCACTATTGTGATCGTCAATTATTCTTTTGACATAAGCCAATCCTAAACCGTGACCTTTAACATTATGAACATCTCCTGTGTGCTCGCGATAAAATTTTTCGAAAATTCTTTTTTGAGCTACTTTAGACATTCCGGAACCTTTGTCTTTTATTTTAATAATGATAAACTCTTTTACATTTTCAGTTAGTATATCTATTATTGGCTCTTCGGGCGAATATTTAATAGCATTATCTAATATATTAACAATTACATTAGTAAAATGAACCTCATTTAATAAAACAGAACTTCTAGTTGCGTTTAAATGAGTGGTAATTTTACCGTTACGGTCTTCTACAATTAAATTAACGTGTTCGATTGCATCTTCAATTATATTATGAATATTGTTAGATTCTTTAGTAATATCTAATTCTTTCTTTTCTAGTTTTGAAATACGCAATACATTTTCAACTTGAGCATGCATACGTTTATTCTCATCTTTAATCATCTGCAAATAACGAAGCACTTTATCTTTATCATCAATTATTTTGGGATTTTTAATAGCATCTAATGCCAAATTTATTGTGGCAATTGGTGTTTTAAATTCATGAGTCATATTATTAATGAAATCTGTTTTAATTTCAGAAATCTGACGATGTCTTATTAATTGATTAAGCGCGCTTGAATACGCTATAATGATAATGAGTGTAAACACAATAGACAATATGCATATTCCTATTAATTCAGAAAATAAAAATCGTTTCTTTTGAGGAAATGTTAACAATAATTGGTATTTATTGTTTCCGTCATTATCAATAAAAACAGGAATAGAATAAGTAGATTTCTTTTCATACTTAAAGTGTTCCGATTTAATTTTAGTTGCTAATCCATTACTATAAATATTAAACTCAAAAGGAGTATTAACCCCATATTCCTTTAATTCTTCTGACAATAATATTTGCAATGGTTCAATCGAAATTCTTTCTTGAATGGGCTTTAATGCAGCATAATCTTTATAAAATATCTCAAATTGTGCATTGTCTAAAATATTCAATCGTCCAGTCTTTTCTATCGTTACATCTGGAGTAATATTATTTTTAAAATTTGAATTATCAATATCACCATTATAAATTTCTGTTTTCCGTTTAGAAGTGAAATTTTTTAGTTTAACACTATCTGATTTTTTATCAAAGAACGAACCCGAAATCCCGTAATCTTCGGAAACAATATTATTAGAATAAATTATGGTTTCATTTGTTCTAGAATCTCGTTGAAAAACTGTGAACTCTAAAAAATCATCTTTCTTAGGGTCTTTACCGATACTATCTTTGAGATGATTATACATTTCAAAATAGTTATATTGCTCTTTTTTTTGCAATTTCTCGGCAACATTTCCTAGAACTTGTTTTACATGAAACTTAAATTGTTCCTCATTATTTTCGAAAGATTTATCAAACCAATAAACTTGAACAAGAATTATACCAATAAGTGATATACTCATTAAGATTACTAGTAAACGAAAAAACAACTTATTCATTAGACAAATTTAACTTTTTAACATTTATACAATAAATACATTAACCAAACATTAACACCTGGCTCAAAAATTATTTATTTTTCAATAAATTCAGAATTTGTTCTATTTGTTTATAAGTAGCATCAACAGAAATATTGTGGATAACAAAATCGCTTTTTGCAATTCTTTGTTCATCAGTCCATTGACTTTCGATTCTTTTTAAAACAGATGCTCTATCACTTTTATCGCGATGCATTACGCGCTGAATTCTTGTTTCTAATGGTGAAGTAACTGTAATGATAGCATCACAATATTTATAACTACCACTTTCAAATAAAATGGCTGCTTCTTTTACAACAAATTGGGCATTTTCATTCATTTTAACCCAAAGATCAAAATGCTTTTTGACAAGTGGATGTACAATTTTATTTAACTTATCTCGTTTTTCTGAGTTAGTAAAAACAAGCTGGGCTAACTTTTTGCGATTTAATTTTTGGTTATCAAAAACTTCTGTCCCCAATTCTTTTTTAACGGCTTCATAAACTTCATCGGTTTCCATTATTGTTTTTGCTTCATCATCTGCAATATATACGGGTATTCCTAATGATTCAATATATTTTGCAACCATTGTTTTTCCACTTCCGATTCCGCCTGTTAATCCAATGATTTTAGTCATGATTTTGTTTTAAAAAATAATTCAGGAAAGGCAATTTCTGGTTTTTGTTTCAACAAAATAATCTTTACATAAGATTCTATAAAACCGTAACCGTAACCGAAAAATTGTTTGGTAACTGCAACTAATGATAGAATACCAATCTTAAAACTTTTATTTTGAATTGTTGCTGCAACTAAAATTAGAAAGAAATAGAACGCGTAACATAATATTGGAAAAGTTACCCCAAAAGCCAAAAAGACAATTGAAAAATATATTCCAATTACAAAAATCGTTGGAAAGAAAAAAGTTAGCTTACTATGTTCAGGATACCACGAGTTAAGAATTGGTCTAGCTTTTCCAAATTTAGTTACTTGAATAGAAAATTTATCCCAATCAATTCTGCGTTTGTGATATACAAATGCTTTCGGAAAAAGTCGAGTTTCAAATCCTAATTTCCATAATCTGATTGATAAATCTGGGTCTTCTCCAGGATGTATATTTCCAAATCCATTAGAAGCATCCAATGCCTTTTTCGAAATCCCCATGTTAAAACTTCTAGGTTGGAATTTATTCAGTTTTTCAGATCCACCTCGAATTCCACCCGTAGTTAAAAAGGAAGTCATGGCAAAGTTTATGGCTTTTTGAATAGCTGAAAACGATTCTAAAGCAGCGTCTGAACCACCAAAACAATCAACATAATTTGATGTTAACTCTTTTTCTACTTCCGTTAAATATTGGTTTGGAATAATACAATCAGAATCAAATATGATACAATAGTTTCCTTTTGCTTTATGCATTCCATAATTTCTGGAATCGCCAGGACCACTATTTTCTTTGTAGTAATAGGAAAGGTTTAGTTTGTCTTTGAACCTTTCAACTTCATCCTTACAAACTATAGTTGAACCATCTTCAACAATAACAATTTCATACTCTTTGGTATAATCTGATTTTACAAGACTTTCCAGTAGTTCTCTTATTTCATCGGGTCTATTATATACTGGAATAATTATTGAAAAATACATGCTTTATTTTTTTTACTTTATAAAAGTTGACCTATTTGGTTATGAGTAACAAAGATAAGTATTATGTAAAAAAAAACCATCCGCTATTGCGGATGGTTTTAGATAAGGAATAAAAAAATTATTCTTTGATAACTTTTATAGTTTTAACTTGATTATCAGAAGTTACTTTTACCATGTAAGCTCCTTTTGACAAGTTAGACATATCGATTTGAGTATCGTTTGAATTAACTTCAACTGAATTTACTTTTTGTCCTAACAAATTGAATATTTCAACAGATGAAATTTCTTTGTTATACGATAAATTCAAAGTGTTTTTTACTGGATTTGGATAGTATGCAAAATTTGCGCTATCAAACGATCCATTTCCTAAAGAACCATCAAAAGCAGAAATACTATATAATCCTTGTGCTCCATTATAACCGAATAATCTAATTAGTAATGTAGCTCCTGGAGTTTGAGCCGTTAAAGCTAATCTAGATAAACCAATAGCAAATTCAGTAGCACCATCATCATCACAACCAACTTCTGCTAATGTTGTACAATCACCTGAATATACTGAAAATACAGTATCAATACCTGCTGCTCCCGATGAGTGCGTACTAGTTTCAATTGTTAGGTTACCAGAAGCTGGAACAACAACACTATACCAAACATCTTTTGCAGTTGTAGCAAAATTAAAGTTTCCACAAGTTGGTATTGGAGTATTAGCACTTAAAGTAGCCGCTAAATTAGTACCATCAATATCATTATCGGTAAAAACACCACCTGGCGTTAAAGCGATTGCACCTGCACATTCATCATTTGCAGGAGGTAACGGAGCATTTACGGTTAGAATACCATTAACAAATGTAGTTCCATCCCAGAAATTTCCATTGTTTGGTGGACTTTGATTAATTCCTCCATATACAAAAGCACCACCATTTAATTGAAAACGGGTAGCATAGTAATAAGTTCCTGGAGCCAAAGCAGCACCAATAGTTAATTGATATTCATCATTATTACTCACTGCACCTGAATTCCAAGTTGCTGTAGTCCAAGTTGTCCAAGTGTTCGGATTTGTATTAGTTGTACTTACTCCAACCCAAGCATTAATTCCTGGAGCTTGTCCAACAATATTTGGGGCAACATCTGTTAAACCACCTTCATAAACTTGACCATAAACAGTTGTGTTACCACCTTGAGTAATTGTAGCTGAAGCAGGGAATTGAAGATTTGCATAATCTGGTAAATCGGCAGGTACAGCAGCAACAGCTAAGGTATAATCTTCAACTTGACCATAACCAGCTCCAAGACATGGATCAGCAAAATCTGTAGTTCCGAATATTTTTTTAACACGCATACGAGTAGTTCCAACAGTAGCCGTTGGAGGTACAATCAAAGATTGTGTCGCTTGTTGCGCATCAACACCCGTTGAGTTTGTAATAGTTTGTGTTATTGGATACGCTTCTCCCGCATCTGCAAAATCACCATCTTGATTCCAATCTGCAAAAACTATAAAACGATTCGTATAATTACCATCTGAATTTCCTTTCAAAGTGATAGTGTATGAAGACCCAGCCGTAACATTTCCTGTTATTGAGGTAAATAATTCATGAGCAGTTGCACCTGCAACTGTTGCAGAAGTAACATTGTTGATTCCTGCAAAATTTACTAAAGTGATAGGTTCTACTGCCGTTGCAAATGCTAAAGGTCCACAATACGGAGCAAATAGATTGGCCGAAGTTACAAAACTAAATGTAGAACAACCTGTTGCATCACCAGTAGCATTTTTAGCAACAACTTTCCAGTAATATGTTGTAGAAGGTAATAAACCTGGAACTGATCTAGTTAAACCAGCTTGATTTCCTAATAAAGTTGTTGGATTAGCATTGGTGTCTAAAAAGACATCATACGAACTGGCTGCAGAACCAGTTGTTGCGGCTGTCCATGTTAAAACAACAGGTGCCGAATAATTAATACCAGTAGCTGCATTTAATGGAGCCGTTAAAGTAACGCAATCTGGGGCAGTTGCTGGAGGTATATTAACGTTAACTTCATCAATATACAAATCTGCTCCATCATTCCCTACATATTGAAACTTAAGTTTAACATTGGTTTGTCCAGCATATGTAGCTAAAGGAATAGAAATATCAATTGCTGAAAAACTTGTAAACACTCCCAAAACCGTTTCATCCCAAATAGGTGAAAAAGTAGTTCCACCATCTGTTGAAATTGAAACTATAAAATCATAATTCTCATTTGGATCTACTGCCCAAAAGTAACTCATGCTAAGTTTAAATTCTAAATTTGGAGTACCATTTGGCACCGTAAAAACAGGTGAAATCAACGATTCATCTTGTGGCTCTGCTATCCAATTTACTTGTGCTCCTTGACCAACCAAACCAGTAAGTTGAGCATTCCAAGTATTTGTAGCATTTGTAGATTCGATAGTCCATCCAGTTGGAGGAAAAGAACCTTCAAAATCCTGTGATAACTGCCCATAAGTGACAGCAATCGTTCCTACTAAAAATAGGAATACTAAAGTAATTTTTTTCATGATTTTAAGTTAAAAAGTTTTATGCTATAAATGTACTGATAAAATAAAAACCCACAAATAAAATTTGCGGGTTTTTATTATAAAAATATTAACAGTTGTTTAGATGCTTTGAATTAGTATCAATTCATTAGTATCTGCCAAGTAATCAACACCTTCAAAGCCAAAACCAAAAAGATTTAGAAAATCATCTTTGTACCCTGCTAAATCACCTATTTCTGAAAGATTTTCTGACGTAGCTTGTTCCCACAACGTTTTTATTTTTTCTTGCACATCATCTCTCATTTCCCAATCATCAATTCTAATTCTTCCTTTGTCATCGGTAGGTACATTTCCACTTGTATAAAGTCTTTGTTCAAAAAGTCGTTGAATTTGTTCTATACATCCTTCGTGTATACCTTCTGCTTTCATAATCTTGTACAATAATGAAATATACAATGGAATTACTGGTATTGCAGAACTGGCTTGAGTTACCAATGCTTTATTTACAGAAACATACGCTTTTCCGCTCAAGGATTGAAGACTTTCTGTAATCTTAAAAGCAGTTGCTTCTAAATCGTCTTTAGCGCGTCCGATAGTTCCTTTTCTGTATACCGCTTCCGTTACTTCAGGTCCGATATAAGAATAGGCAATAGTTGTTGCTTCATTGGCTAATACTCCAGCATTTTTTAATGCATCTATCCACATAAACCAGTCTTCTCCTCCCATAACTACCACCGTATTATCAATATCGTCTTGGTTTGCCGGATCAATACTAACTTGAGAAACAATTCCTGTATGAAAATCTACTGTTTTATTGGAAAAAGTTTGACCGATAGGTTTTAAAACCGAACGATGTAAAACTCCAGTTGTAGGATGCATCCTAACGGGAGAAGCTAAACTGTAAATCACCATATCAACTTGACCTAAATCGGCTTTAATTAAATCGATGGTTTGTTTTTTTACTTCATTTGAAAAAGCATCACCATTGATACTTTTGGCATATAAACCCGCTTTAGTTGCCTCAGTTTCAAAAGCGGCTGAATTGTACCATCCTGGTGTAGCAGTTTTTCCTTCTGCTGGTGGCTTTTCAAAGAAAACACCAATGGTACCAGCACCTGAACCAAATGCACTTGTAATTCTAGAAGCCAAACCAAAACCCGTAGAAGCTCCAATTACTAGTACTTTTTTTGCACCATCAATAGTACCTTTTGACTTAACATATTCAATTTGATTTTTTACATTTTGAGCACAACCTTCAGGGTGTGCTGTCAAACAAATAAATCCACGCATTCTTGGTTCGATAATCATATAGTATGTATTTTATATTAGATTTTTTGATGTGCAAAAGTAGTAAATTTGCATTTTAATTCAGTAATGCTTTAGCATGATTCATAGCTGAGTCAGAAATATCTTTTCCAGATAACATCTCAGCAATCTCAGTTATTCTATCCTCTACAGTTAATAATTTCAATTCAGAAACGGTGTTTTCTCCCAAAACAGTTTTAAAAACTTTATAATGATTAGTTCCTTTGGCCGCAATTTGAGGTAAATGTGTAATGGCAAAAACCTGCATCGATTGACTCATTTCCTTCATAATTTGCCCCATTTTATTAGCAATTTCTCCAGAAACACCTGTGTCAATTTCGTCAAAAATAATTGTTGGCAGTTTAGAATATTGTGATAAAACAGCTTTTACCGCGAGCATTATTCGAGACATTTCTCCACCCGATGCTATCTTTTTTAACAAACCAAAATCAGTTCCTTTATTGGCTGAAAAAAGAAATTGCATAGAATCTTTTCCGTTATTTTGATACAGTTGAGTGGTTTGTATGTCTATTTTAAAACGAACATTCGGCATGCCTAGTTGGCTTAAAATAGTTATCAGTTTTTCTGTTAAATTTGGAATAGCTTCACTCCTACTTTGGGTTATTTTTGAGGCAATTGCATCTAATGACAATTCAAACTCTTTTATGGTGTTTTCCAAAGATGATATTTCTTGTTCTAAAGATCCAACAGAAACAACTTTAGCTTCTAACTCGTTTTGAATTTCAATTAATTCTTCTACAGTTAAAACGCTATGTTTTTTTTGAAGAGTATAAATTAATTGCAATTTCTGATTAATAGATTCTAATTTTTCAGGATCATTAAACACCAATTCAGATTCACTATTTATCTCATTAACAACGTCATCAAACTCTATTAATATTGAATCAACTCTTTCATAAAGCAACTGATATTCAGTTGTAAAAACAGTATTTTTTTGAAGTATCGCTTTAAATTCTTTTAAATTTTTAAGTATTCCAAATTCATCTTCATTTGCTATTGATATAAGTTTTGCTAGATTTTCTTTAATAAACTCAACATTACTTAAAGATTGGTACTGTTGCTCTAATTCATCTAATTCACCCGTTTTTAAATTGGCCGAAAATAATTCTGTAAATAAAAATTCATTATATTCTTTTTCTTTAATAATTAGAGCAAACTTGTTTTTCTTAGTTTCTAATTCAGCTTTTGAATTTCGATAGTTTTTTAAAATAGACTGAAATTCTACTAATAATGATTGATTATTGGCAATAGAATCTAAAATCTTAAACTGAAACTCTTCTTCGGACAGTTCTAAGGTTTGATGTTGTGAATGCACATCAATCAAATAAATACTTAGATCTTGAAGTTGCTGAAGATTAACAGGACTATCATTTACAAAAGCCCTCGATTTACCTGATGGCAGAATTTCTCTTCGAATAATTGTTTCGGATTCATAATCTAAATCATTTGTATCAAAAAAGGATTCAAGATTATATTTTCCGATAGAAAAAATAGCTTCAACAATGCATTTTTCTTCTTTATTTTTTAGCGAGGTTAAATCGGCGCGCTTTCCTAAAACCAAACCCAAAGCGCCAAGAAGTATTGATTTTCCTGCGCCTGTTTCACCAGTAATAATTGAAAAACCATTAGAAAAATCGATATTTAATTTTTCAATTAATGCAAAATTTTCAATAGATAAAGATGTAATCATATCTGAAAAATATCAAGGGAAGTTACTTTAAGTGAAGGTACTAATTACAACTTGATTGTTGACCATTTACTTACATTGAGAGGTGATATTCTATTTAATGTCTCAATAGTATCTGATAATGAAATTTTGGGTCCATCTGATAATACGGATACTATTTCATCAACTTTAGCGTCAAAAAACACTCTTGTTAAAAAAGCATTTGGACGCACTTTGTAAATTTTCGAAAGTGTATTGATAGCAGATACAATATTATCTTTAGAAGTTTTAAGCTCTGTACTCATAGTATCTAAGCCTTCTCTGTGATATTGGTATAAAGCTTCTCTATAAGCATCAAAGGTACCGGATAATAAATCACTAACTAAAAAATAACGATTTTGGTTTCCGTCTGATTGACTCCATCCTTTGTATCCGCTTTGCTGTGCTACCGTCATAATTTGCTGTGCTACTTCATAATGTTTAGTTCCGCCCAATAAAGAATAGGAATCCGCATCAAAACCAAGCATCATATAACTGTAATAGGATAAAACAGAAACTAAATTTGAATCAAAATTAGTTGGGTTGAATAATAAATTTTCAAACTCTACATAGCGAAAACTAAAATCATTATCATTGTAATTAAAAACCGGAGATGCGTAAGAAGAATTAAAAACAGGTCTTGTTGATTGAACTTGTAATGTTGCCGTAAATTGGTTAGAATCATAAGTATTTATAATAATTACCATTGAACATTCTATTTTTTCATTTGGTTTGTAATCTTCTCCTGTCCAATCTGTTTTATTTACAAAATCTGATATTGAATTTTTTAAGTTTCTAAAAATTTGATTATTGGTAGTTGCAATTTTATCAGAATTAATATCAACATTACAATTTAATTGTTGCGCCTGAATGGTTCCAACAAAAAGCAATAAAAGAAAACAAATGCTATTTTTCATAATATGTAACTACTTTATTTATAATATCTATTGCGACTAGTTCTTTTGATTTAAGTTCCATGGGTTCAATTGAAAAATTCTTGTCAATAAAAGTGATTTTATTGGTTGACTTTCCAAAACCAGCTCCATCATCTTGGAGTGAATTTAAAACAATCAAATCTAAGTTTTTTTTCTGAATTTTCAACTTAGCATTTTCTATTTCATTTTCAGTTTCTAAAGCAAAACCAATTAAAAATTGCTTCTGCTTAACTTGACCAAGTGACGCCAAAATATCTTTTGTCTTTTCAAGTTCAATAATTAACTCATTTTCAGATTTCTTAATCTTTTGATTAGAAACTAATTTTGGTTTATAATCAGCAACAGCTGCGGCACAAATTGCAACATCTACTTCGTTATAATGTTGATGACAAGCATCATACATTTCTTGAGCACTAGTAACTCTAATTAAAGTAAGATTAGTGTTATTAGTTGATAAGTGAGTTGGTCCTGATATTAATACAACTTCTGCCCCTAAATTTGCAGCGGTTATTGCAATGTCAAAACCCATTTTTCCAGAAGAATGATTACCAATAAACCTAACTGGATCGATAGCTTCGTAGGTTGGACCTGCAGTAACGAGTATTTTTTTACCTTTCAAAGGCAACTTACTTTCTAAATCTTTTTCTAAAAAAATGATACAATTTTCAGGTTCAGCCATTCTACCTTCACCAGATAATCCACTGGCAAGTTCACCAGTTTCTGCCGGAATCATTATGTTGCCAATTTTTTTTAAAAATGTAAAACTTGCTATTGTTGAAGGATGTTTGTACATATCCAAATCCATTGCGGGGGCAAAGTAAACCGGGCATTTTGCCGATAAATACGTAGCAATTAATAGATTGTCACAATTACCATTAGCCATTTTGGATAAGGTATTAGCAGTAGCAGGGGCAATAATAATTAAATCTGCCCATAGTCCTAACGCTACATGATTATTCCATTCGGCATTATCATTATCTTCTTTAATAAAAGTAGAATATACAGGGTTTTTGGAAAGTGTGGCTAATGTAAGCGGTGTTACAAAATCCTTAGAAGCAGGTGTCATTATCACTTGGACATGTGCACCTGCTTTTATTAATAATCGGACTAATGTCGCTGTCTTGTATGCGGCAATTCCTCCGGAAACACCAAGTAGAACTTTTTTACCGCTTAAAACAGACATCTTAATTAGTCTTTTGTAGTATCTCTATAATAGATTTTATCATCTAACCATTCTTGTACAGCTAGTGCATGAGGTTTTGGCAATTTTTCGTAGTATTTAGAAACTTCAATTTGTTCTTTATTTTCAAAAATTTCTTCAAGACTATCATTATAAGTAGCAAACTCTTCTAGTTTTTCGGTCAATTCCTTTTTAATTTCAGAATTAATTTGATTTGCTCTTTTAGCCATTATTGTAATTGCTTCATAAACATTGCCAGTACGCTCTTCAATAACAGTTTTGTTATAAGTAACCGTATTTACTGGTGCATTCGTCTTTTTTAAATCCATGACTTTTTTATTTAGAATATTGTTTTAAATCGTTATCAATTTGAGCCAACATTTCATCGGCTTTTGATTTGTATTCGGTATCTGCTTTAAATTTTATCAAACTTGTGTAAGCGTTTTTAGCGTTCTCTAATCGTTCTTGCATTTTGGATGGAACACTATTCATAGCCAATAAGAAGGCAGAATCTAATTTAAAGAATAAGGCTTTTTCTTTATAGGGTGTTCCTGGATAATTAATAAGAAAATTATCAAAAGCTACCATTGCTGCCTTATAATCTGTAACATGATAAAATATTTTAGCATTTTCAAAAGACTTAGTCTCTAATTTTTCTCTAAGTCCTTTAACTAAAGTATTTGCTTCTGCTACATTTTGCCCCTCAGGATATGAATCAATATAGTTTTGAAGTTTATCTATTGCTTTAAATGTATCTGTTTGGTCCAAACTAAAAACAGGTGACAAATACGTAAATGATTTAGCACCTAAAAAGGATGCTTCTTCAATTTTTTCACTTTTGGGATAACTAGCTACAAAACTTTCAAATTGGTATCCTGCTAAATAATATTGATTCGTTTTGTAAAGTGATTGCGAATACATGTAAAACATTCTTTCAGCTGATGGTTTTCCTTTATATGCAGGCGCTATTTGCTCAAACAAACGTAAAGCTTTGTTGTATTTTTTAGCTTCATACATTTTGTTCGCAGAAATGAATTTTACCGCAACATCTTCTGATTTTAATGCCTTTTGATATTCACTACAGGATGACAAAAATAGTAGTAAGGTAAATATTGCTAAAAATTTCTTCATTTTTATAGTTTAATTCAGCTGATTTATACCCTTATTGGGTTTGAAAAAAGTCCCGAATTGATTGGTGCAAATTTAGTTATTAATTATAGATTACAAAATATTTTTTTTAGCTGTTTTAAAACTACATGTTCGAAATCTTATTCGTAAAATTATGCAATCGATTGGCTAAATCTTCGTTGACATTTACAAGTGGTAATCGTACGGCATTTTCAGACAATCCTAATGATTTAAAGACCTCTTTAATTCCGGCAGGATTACCTTGTTCAAAAATTAAGTCGATACATTCCGCTAATAGATAATGTATTTTATAAGCATCTTCTACTTTTTTATTTAAACCAAGATGAACCATTTCTGAAAATTGTTTCGGAAAACCTTCTGCAATTACAGAAATAACGCCAGAACCACCCGCTAAAATCATTGGCAAGGTAATCATATCATCGCCAGAAATCACCAGAAAATCTTTTGGTTTGTCTTGAATTAATTTCATGGCCTGAACTAAATCTCCAGCTGCTTCTTTAATAGCAACAATATTTTTAAAATCACTAGCCAATTTTAATGTAGTTGAAGGTAGCATATTACTTGAAGTTCTTCCTGGAACATTATACAAAATAATCGGTAGCGGTGATACTTCTGCGATGGCTTTGAAATGTTCATATATACCTTCTTGAGTAGGTTTATTATAATAGGGTGAAACCGATAGAATTGCCTCAAAGTCTGAAAAATCTCTTGATTTTAACTCCTCCAAAACTTCTTGTGTATTATTGCTCCCAACTCCCAAAACCAGTGGTAATCTTCCTTTATTTGCTTCAACAATTGTTTTAATTACTACTTCTTTTTCAGCTTTGGATAAAGTAGCACTTTCTGCAGTAGTTCCAAGAATTACTAGATAATCTATACCATTATCTATCTGAAAATTAACAATAGCTTTTAGCGCATCAATATCTATAGAAAAATCTTTTTTGAATGGAGTAACAAGTGCAACTCCAGTTCCTATTAATGATTGCATATTATTTTTATAATTTGTTTAAAATTTTTAAATATTTGAATAGTTCATTCATAAATACCTTATAGTTTTCAGCATTGGTATCAATCATGAAATGATTAAGACGTTTGTCTATTGAGGCAAAACCAACTTTAAAACTTGCTTTTGACAAATGAGAAACCAAAATTAATGCGACTTTTTCGGTATCATAATAGTTTATTAATAAGTCGAAAGGTTCATTTACAAAATCTTTGACATTTTTCTTATCAATAGTTCCTCTCCAGCTTAAATCATTCTGAATGAAAATTGGATAATCAAAAATCTCATTTTTTTTAATTTTATCTTTAAAAACGAGGACTTTAATATCCGATTCAGCAATTCCATTTTGAATTAAAGATTCAACCATTCCTTCTCGTTCCTTAAAATAGCTTTCGTCAAAAATAATTCCAACTTTTTTTATGCTTTTTTCAGTAGCAAAATGTTTAACATTTGATAAACTATTTTTTACTATTTTTTTTGTTGAAAAATCCTTGAAGTAATTTAAAAACATCCTACTTTTACTTGAATTACAAATTTACTAAAATAAGTGCCAAAAGCGATGGTAAATCTAAAAAACTATAACGTTGTAATAAAGGATTTTGTTTTATTATTAACATTTATTTGCATAATTTCTTGTGCCGAAAAAAAATATGTCGTTACCAGAATTGAAGGAAAGCAAATTGGTGTTACAGACAAAAATACTGAAGTTACTCAAATTGAAAACTTTATAAAACCTTTTCGAGATAAAATTGATGCTGATTTAAATAAAGTGTTAACAAATGCTCCTGAAACTCTTGACAAATCTGGTGAATGGCAAACTCCAATGGGTAACTTTCTAGCCGATGTAACCTTTGAAAAATCAAATACTGTTTTTCAACTTCGAGAAAAAAAATCCATTGATATTTGTTTACTTAATCATGGTGGGATAAGAAGTATTATTCCCAAAGGTGATGTTACTGCTCGAACTGCTTACGAAGTTATGCCTTTTGAAAATAGTGCTATGGTTGTTGGACTGAAAAGTGAACAAATTCTAGAAATTGTCAATTACTTAATTTCCGAAAAAAAACCACATCCTTTGTATGGTTTGACTTTTACAATTGATAAATCAGGTCAACCCACAAGAATTTTAGTAAACGGAATGCCTCTTGACAATAGTAAAATTTATTATGTTGTAACATCTGATTATTTATATAATGGTGGTGACAAGATGATTTTTTTTAGAAAAGGTATTGAAAAATTTGATTTAGAATATAAACTAAGAAACATTATTATTGATTATTTTCAAGAGCAAAAATCGATTGTTGCTAATAAAGATATCCGAATAAACAAAGAATAGCACCATGAAAAGAAGAGATTTTATACATAGTACAGCTTTAAGCTCAGCATTCATTGGACTAGGCGGCTTATCTTTGAGTAGTTTTGAATCAGCAGAAACAAAGCATTTGACTGTTCTTCACACCAATGACGTTCATAGTTATATAGATCCTTTTCCATCAACACATCCCAAGAATCCGAATATGGGTGGTGTAGCTCGAAGAGCTGCATTAATAGAAAGTATCAGAAAAGAAAATCCAAACGTATTATTGTTAGATGCCGGCGATATTTTTCAGGGAACACCCTATTTTAATTATTTTGGTGGGGAAATAGAATTTAAACTGATGAGTATGATGCAATATGATTTGGCTACTTTAGGCAATCATGATTTTGACAACGGAATTGAAGGTCTTTATGCGCAGCTTCCAAATGCTAATTTTGAATTTGTTTCAGCTAATTACGATTTCAAAAATACCATTTTAAACGGTCATGTAAAACCGTATAAGATATTTAATAAAGCTGGAATAAAAGTTGGTGTTTTTGGATTAGGGATTGAACTCGATGGATTAGTTGGTAAGAAAAATTATAAAGAAACTATTTATAATGACCCATTTAGTGTTTCTCAAGATATGGCTCGTATTTTAAAACATGAACAAAAGTGCGACTTAGTAATTTGTTTATCACATCTAGGATATAAATACAAGGATGATCCAGAAAAATTTTGTGATACAAAACTAGCTACTACAACTAAAGATATAGATTTAATAATTGGAGGTCATACCCATACTTTCTTAGATAAACCTTCGGTTTTAAAGAATTTGGAAGGTAAAGATATTTTGGTAAATCAAGTTGGATGCTATGGAATTAATCTAGGTAGAATTGATTTCTATTTCAAAAAAAACACTTCAGTAGCTTCAGGAAAATCGATTATTGTTTGATTTTTCTGCAGTAACAATGAATTTATAAAAAGAGAAAAAAGCCAATGTATTTAGAGTCATGGCTAAAGGTCTAAAAAACTCTCTATATTCGTCTACCAAAAAATACTTTTCTATAAATACTACAAATTGGAGCATAACAAAAAGAAGCGCGCTAATTAATAATATTGAATTTTGCTTATTGTCATTCATCACATAACTTGACAATGCTAGTCCTGCAAGCAATGAAATTAAAAAATTCTGAAAAATGATAATATAGATACTATTTTCTGGAATTTCTGTTGTTTCTGAAAATAAATAGAAAAATATTAATAAAAATGGAGCAGTTGCTATTATTATCGGAATGAAATCTTTTAATTTCTGATATTTAAAAACAATATAAATACTAATAACTCTGTAAATAGTAAAAACAATCACACCATAAAACAGGCAAGTCGGATTATTAGGAATAAACAAAATATTAGTAATCGCTGATAATAAAAAAGCACTAATAACTACACTATTTCGAGTCTTTGATTCTATAAAATAAAGACCAATTAATATCAGAGGCAACATTGGTTTTAATGTAAATATCAATGTTTTACTTATAAAAAACTCAGCTATAACTTCAAAAAAAGCAACCACAAAATAACATAGCGTTATGGTATTAATTATGTTCACTTTATTATTCATTACAAGAATATTAGTTTGAATTTGATTTAAAATTAATGAAAAAACTTCAATTTTAACATTTATTTGTATTTTTATTTAGGCGTTAATCATATTTATAAAATCAAATTCTGAAATAATAGGAACTTTTAACTGATTGGCTTTCTCTAATTTTGCTGGACCCATATTTTCACCGGCAATTACAAAATCAGTTTTGGAAGATATCGAACTACCAACTTTACCACCATTGTCTTCGATTGCTTTTTTCAAATCATCTCTAGATAATTGCTCAAAAACACCCGAAACTACAAAAGTTTTACCTTCGAGTTTGTTAGTTGCATTTGGATTAAATGTTTCAACTATTTCCAATTGAATTCTAAATTGTTTTAATCGTTCGAT
Organism: Flavobacteriaceae bacterium; assembly: GCA_947464335.1. Lineage (GTDB taxonomy): Bacteria > Bacteroidota > Bacteroidia > Flavobacteriales > Flavobacteriaceae > Flavobacterium. The sequence continues at coordinate 28,058 of CANHWG010000017.1, read as the reverse complement.
AATCTCGATGTTTTTCTGATTTTCAAAAAAATCTATAACACTTTGTGCAATCTTATCTCCTATTTCATCAACTAAAATCAAATCCATAAGCGATGCCTTTTCAATTGCATCGATACTTTTATAATGTTTTACTAATTTTTTTGCGACTGTTTCCCCAACATATCTGATTCCAAGTGCATATAAAACTCTCTCAAACGGTATTTCTTTTGATTTTTGAACGCCGTTAACCAAATTTTCAGCCGATTTTTGAGCTATTCTTTCCAATGGCAAGATTTGTTCAACAGTTAGTTCATACAAATCAGAATAATCTTTTACCAATCCGTTATTATAAAGTAATGCTACTGTTTCACCACCAAGTCCTTCAATATCCATCGCTTTACGAGAAATAAAATGCTGTATCCGTCCTATTATTTGAGGCGGACATCCATAAAAATTCGGACAATAATGATTCGCTTCACCATTAATTCTAATTAACACTGAATTACATTCTGGACAATGGGTGATATATTGTGTTACTTCTGAATTTGAATTTCTTTTTGCAAAATCAACCCCAATAATCTTAGGGATAATTTCACCACCTTTTTCTACAAAAACAGTATCGCTAATACGAATATCTAATTTTTCAATTTGATCGGCATTATGCAAAGAAGCGCGTTTTACAATCGTTCCGGCTAACTGAACTGGTTCTAGATTAGCTACAGGTGTAATCGAACCTGTTCTACCTACTTGATAGGATATCGAATTCAAATTCGTCGAAACCTGTTCTGCCTTGAATTTATAGGCCATTGCCCAACGAGGTGATTTAGCGGTATACCCTAATTCATCTTGTTGATTAAAATCATTAACTTTTATAACAACTCCATCTGTTTCATAGGGTAGATTATGTCTATGGGTATCCCAATAATCTATAAACTCAAAAACTTCTTGAATACTATGAGCTAATTTTGCTTCTTTAGGTACTTTAAAACCCCAATCTCTTGCAGCTTGCAAACTTTCAAACTGTGTTTTAATATTTAAATTATTGCCAACAATAAAATACAGTAAACATTCTAATGGTCTTTTGGCAACCTCAGAACTATCTTGTAATTTTAAACTTCCCGATGCCGTGTTTCTTGGATTTGAATATGGAGTTTCTCCTATTTCAATGAGTTCTTGATTCATTTTTTCAAATCCTTCAAAAGGGAGAATTATTTCACCCCGGATATCAAATTTCTCAGGATATATTCCTTTTAATTGCAACGGAATCGATTTGATAGTTTTAATATTATTCGTTACATCATCACCTTGAAATCCATCGCCGCGAGTTACTGCTCGTTTTAATTTTCCGTTTTCATAGGTAATAGAAATTGATGCTCCATCATATTTTAATTCGCATGTGTATTGCAATGATGCATTTCCAAGTACTTTTTGAATTCTAGATTCCCAATCGATTAAATCTTCTTTTGAATACGAATTATCTAAAGAATACATTCGGTAATCATGAACAACAGTGTTGAAATTTTTGGTAATGGTTCCGCCAACTCTCTGTGATGGAGAGTTTTCATCAAAGCATTCAGGATGCTGGTTTTCTAATTCTAGGAGCTGATTTAGTTTTTGGTCAAATTCAAAATCAGAAATAGTTGGATTATCTAAGACATAATAATTGTGATTGTGTTGATTAAGTTCATCGCGTAAATCCTGAATTGTTTTCTGAATATCCATAAAAAGAAATTGGCTATTTTAGTTGCAAATTATGTGCACTAAAATAGCCAATATTTTTGAAAAGAGATAAACTTACGATTGAATTATTCCGTTGATTTGAAGATATAATTGTCCGTCGCTCAAGATTGCTCCTTCTTTTATTAAATCAAAAATGGCAGTGTTTCTTTCCTCTTGATATTCCTTTTTACCCAAATGAATTTCAACGGTATCCGTAAACATATTGTCGCTCAGCCATTGCAATCCTTCTTTTTGCATAAAATCAACTTGTGGTTCTAAAGCTTTTAAGACAATAGATTGAATAAATTTTTCCTTACAATGAAACAAGAAAATATGATTTTTTGAAAAATGTTCTAAATAATGAGCATTGGTCAAAACACCTTCCCAAATCAAATCGGAAAAAACATCTAATTCCTGTTCAGCAACTTCAGGCTTTTCGCTTTTTAATGTATCCCATTCTGACTTATCAATTGATTGTGATGCTAGGAAGTTTGTAAATTCCTTATGCAATTCTTCAAACTGCTCTTTGGTTAATCTTTTGTATTTCATTTATGCTGAACTCGTTTCAGCATCTCTATTTAATAAGATGCTCTTTAATTTAAATAAAAGAATCTGAAACAAGTTCAGATTAAAAAAAAATCCCGACTTGCATCGGGACTTTTATAATATATAGTGAAATATTAAACTTCAGCTACGATTTCATAGGGTAATTCAATAACTACATCTCTGTGAAGTCTCACTGATGCTGTATATTTACCAGTACGTTTTACAACACCGCTTGTGATGAATTTTCTATCTACAGTTTTACCAGCAGCTTCTAAAGCAGCAGCAATATCAATGTTAGAAATAGAACCGAATAATTTTTCGCCACCAGCTTTTGCAGTGATTTTAATTTCGATAGCTTTTAATGCTTCCGCTAATGTTTTTGCATCATTAACAACTTTAGCTTCTTTATGAGCTCTTTGTTTTAAATTTTCTGCTAACACTTTTCTAGCAGAAGGTGTTGCTAAAGTAGCAAAACCTTGAGGGATTAAAAAATTACGTCCGTAACCATTTTTTACGGTTACTACATCATCTTTAAAACCTAAGTTTTGAACGTCTTGTTTTAAGATCAATTCCATGTTGTTGTCCTTGTTAGAGAAGTTAGGTTCTGTTTTACGAGAAACCAACAACTGAGTTTATATTATTTTAATAAATCGGCCACGTATGGCATTAAAGCTAAGTGACGTGCTCTTTTTACAGCGACTGATACTTTTCTTTGATACTTTAAAGAAGTACCTGTTAAACGACGTGGTAAAATTTTACCTTGTTCGTTAACAAATTTCAATAAGAAATCTGCATCTTTATAATCAATATACTTGATTCCAGATTTTTTGAAACGACAGTACTTTTTAGTTTTGTTGGTTTCAATGTTTAAAGGAGTAAGATATCTGATATCTCCTTCTTTTTTTCCTGAAGCTGATTGTTGCAAGTTTGCCATAGTGATTACGCTTTAGATGATTCTTTTAATTTAGCTCTTCTTCTTTCTGCCCATGAGATAGCGTGTTTGTCTAAACTTACAGTTAAGAAACGCATAACTCTTTCGTCACGTCTAAACTCAGTTTCAAAAGCAATTAATGCTTCTCCTGATACTTGGAATTCGAATAAATGGTAAAAACCACTTTTCTTGTTTTGGATTTCGTAAGCTAATTTTTTTAAGCCCCAATCCTCTTTAGATAACATCTTTGCTCCTTTTGTCGTAAGAAAATCTTCGAATTTGCTTACTGTTTCCTTTACCTGAACTTCAGATAAAACGGGATTTAAGATGAAAACAGTTTCGTAATGATTCATAATAATTATGATTAAATTTTAAATTGGGCGCGAAGATATAAAAGTTATTTTAATTAACAACCACAAGTGGCTCAAAATCGTCTAAAAGTAAAAAATATCGCTTAAAAGCAAAAAAAACCGACGAAATGCTTGGTGGTTTAAATAAAAGTATCTATTTTTACCGAACCAAATCTATAATTAAAAAAAATATGAAATTAAATTGTGTTGTTGTCGATGATAGTTCCATTCAGAGAATGATCATTGCAAAGTTAGTGAATAATCACCCAAACCTACATTTAGTTGGTGATTTTTCTAATGCAATTGAAGCAAAGAATTGCATGTCGGTCCATACTGTTGATCTAATCTTTCTAGATATTGAGATGCCAGTTATCAGTGGATTTGATTTTCTGGATGGTTTAAAAGTTAAACCACAAATTATTTTTATCACGTCAAAGGCTGAATATGCTATGAAAGCATTTGATTATGACGCTACGGACTACCTACAGAAACCGATAGCGCTTGATCGTTTTAACGCCTCTGTCAGAAGAGCAATGGATTTTCATATGCTCAAAAAAGAAAATCAAGAAGAAGAAGGAGAACATATTTTTATTAAGAGTAATCTTAAGAAACTTAAAATTTATACCAATAAAATTAAGTGGATTGAAGCTTATGGAGATTATGTTAAAGTAGTTACTGAAGAAGATAGTAATCTTGTTCTTTCAACAATGAAATCTTTTGAAAATGATTTATCAAAAGAAAAGTTTATTAGAGTTCATAAATCTTATATTATAAATATAGATAAAGTGGAACGTTTTAATAGCAAGTTTGCTGAAATTGGTGTAACCAAAATTCCTCTCAGCAGAAACAAAAAAGAAGATTTAATAAAAGCTCTAGCTATTGCGTAACTCTACTTAATAAGAATCTACATTTACAGTTACTTTAATAGTTCTGTATTGTGAAATCAAATCAAAACTATTCAGTATTTTCTGAATAGTTTTTTTTGTTCCCTGCAATGAGGTTTCTCCGGGGATTTTTATCATTATGGTTCTAATATATTCGTTTCTGATTCTGCTAATAGCTGGCTCTTCTGGTCCTAGAACTGGAATAGATAAATTTTGTTGTAACACTTGATACAACCACATCGAACCTTCTTTTAATTTTTCGAAATCACGGTGTTTTAAGGTAAGCTTGATTAAACGATAAAATGGTGGATAGAAATAAATCTTTCGCTCATAGAGTTGCTCTTTATACATGCCATCATAATCATTGTTAGTGACTTGTTGAATAATATTGTGCAACGGATTATACGTTTGTATAATTACTTTTCCCCTTTTTTCAGCTCTACCCGAACGTCCTGCTACCTGCGTCATCATTTGATAACTTCTTTCAAAAGCTCTAAAATCAGGATGATACAACATATTGTCTGCATTCATAATTCCAACTAATGATACATTATCAAAATCTAAACCTTTGGCAAGCATTTGGGTTCCAACTAAAACGTCTATTTCACGATTTTTAAATCCGTCAATGATTTTCTCAAAACTATATTTACCTCGAGTAGTATCTTGATCCATTCGCTTAATATTTTTATTCGGAAATAGCTCAGCTAACTCCAATTCTATTTGTTCGGTACCAAAACCTTTCGTTTCTATATCTACACTAGAGCATACATGGCAATTGTTAGGTTTTGCCATCGAATATCCACAGTAATGACATCGCAATTGACTTTTGAATTTATGATAGGTTAAACTCACATCGCATTGCGGACATTGCGGCACGTGACCACAAGTCATGCATTCTAATACAGGCGAAAATCCTCGCCGATTTTGAAATAAAATAACTTGCTCACCATTAGCAAACGCATCTGTTATTGCATCAATTAAAGTAGCGCTAAAATGGCCTTTCATCTTTTTCCTGAAATAACTATCTTTTAAATCTACCAATTCAATTTCTGGCATTTGAACTTTACCAAAGCGTTCTTTCAATGCTACCAGACCAAATTTTCCTGAAGTGGCATTATGATAGGTTTCGATGCATGGAGTTGCCGAACCTAATAAAACTTTGGCTTGATGCGCATTGGCTAAAACAATCGCAGCATCACGTGCATGATATCTTGGAGCTGGATCTTGTTGTTTGAAAGTTTGCTCATGTTCTTCGTCAACAATTATTAATCCTAAATTTGAAAAAGGTAAAAATAAAGCCGACCTTGCTCCAATTACAATTTGTGCCGATTCTAAATTGTGATTGACGTTATTCCAAACTTCAACTCGCTCGTTATTACTATACTTTGAATGAAAAACAGCTACTTTATTTCCAAAATGAGCTGTAAGTCGTGAAACCAACTGAGTAGTTAAAGCTATTTCGGGCAACAAGTACAAGACTTGCTTTCCGTTTTCAATATGTTTTTCAATCAGTTTTGTATAGATTTCTGTTTTTCCGCTTGACGTTACACCGTGCAACAAACAAACTTCTTTTTCAATAAAAAATGCTTCAATTTCATTAAAAGCGTTTTGTTGTGCTATGCTTAACAAAAGAGCGTTATTTTCTTCGTTCTTTACAAAATTAACACGGTCTTCTTGAATATAATATTCCTCGAAGATTTGTTTTTCGATTAATGCTTTAATGATAGCAGATGAACTCTGAGAAACTTCTGTTAATTGTTTTACTGTAATTGCTTTTTTTTCTGAAGCTTGTAATTGAAAATATGTAAGGAGCACATTTATTTGTTTTTCCGATTTTAAGCTATCCAACAATTCAATAATTTTTTCATCAGAAGCAAAGTTCTCATTCAATCGAATGTAGCGAATGAGTTTGGGTTTGTATTCTTCCTGAATCTCTTCTTGTAGTGTGATTACGCGTTTATTTATCAAACTCTGAACAATTGGCAAAACCGTTTTTTTATTCAGAATATCTATTATGTTTTGAATTTTGAGCGAAGATTGGTGCTGCAGTGCTTCAAAAATCAAAAACTCATCATCGGTAAGCAAGGTTTCATCGATAAAATATTCCTTATTTTGCGAAATTATGGTTTCACTTTCAAGTAATAATGCCGATGGTAAAGCACCACGATAAACGTCACCAATAGCACACATATAATAGGATGCAATCCAAAACCAATGATTAATTTGCAGTTCATTTACGATTGGTTTTTCATCTAAAATTTGATGTATTTCCTTAGGTTCATATAATCTTGGCGGCGTTTGATGCAAATCGATTACTAGCGCAGTATAAATTTTGCTTTTTCCAAACGGAACAGCAATACGCATTCCTTTTTTGATAAAATTAAATTCTGTTTCTGAAACCTTGTATGTAAAGGTTTTAGATAATGAAAGTGGAATAATAACTTCAATGAAGTAATTCATTTTATTGCTAGTTATTTATGTCGAATCCAGGTTTGTGATCTTCCGAAAAGTGAAATGCCTATAAAACCACGAACAATGAGTTTGTCTTTACCTTCAAAGGAGATTTTGCAATGATAACTTTTACCATTTTTTGGATCAACGATTTTGCCACCTTCGTACACATCATTATTTTTAAGTAAACCTTTAATAATAGTTAACCCTAAAATAGGTTTGTTTTTATCTTCTCCAATACATTTTTCGCATTTGAGGTACTTTTTATCGTGTTCAAATATTTCAACTATTTTTCCGTAAATTTTACCTTTTGACTCAAATATCTCTACAATTCCGCTTTCTTTTCCATTTAAATCATCAATAGTTTTCCATTTGCCCAAAATACTTTGTCCAAAATTTATTTGACCTATAAACAAACAGATAAGTATAATTATTTTTCTCATGTAGTTTCTAATTCTAATTGTTTCTCTCGTTTTATATGTTGTATTGAAGCATTTAAATCAAACCCTAAAAGAAGTACCATACAGTTAATCCAAATATAAAACATGACTACTAACAAGGTTCCAATAGAACCATAAAGTTCATTATACTTAGAAAACTTTACCACCCAAATTCCGAAGAAATAGGACAAAACAAGAATCAATATGGTTGTAAAAACAGACCCAATTGATATGAAAGATCTGTTCTTATCATGTTTAATTCCGAATTTAAATAAAAATGAAGTCGACAATAATATCATTAAAATAACAAAAAGATACCTTCCCATTTCTATCAAAGGAATAGTATTCGAAAGAACATCTTGAATTTTAGTTTTCTGAATGAAAACTTCAAAAATAATTATGGCTGCAACGGTTACAATCAACACAAAAGACAAAACCATTGACAAAGCAAGCGATACAAAATATTGTCTGAAAAATTTTCTCTTTAGTGAATTTTGGATGTGATGAGAACTTTCAAATCCACCTAAAATAGCATTCACACCATTAGTCATTAATAAAACTGCCATTAAAAAACCAGTAGAAAGCAATCCGCTGTTACTATTGTGCAAAATATCATTAATAATTTTAAAAATAGCATCATACGTTGTTGGTGGAACACTTTGCTGAACAAATCCTAAAAAATCATCTTGAAATCCTTCTATCGGGATGTAAGGAATTAGATTGAATATAAAAAGCATGAATGGAAATAAAGCCATAAAAAAACTCCATGCAATGGCAGCCGCACGATAAGATAGCGCGCCTTCAATTATTCCAACAAAATATAAATCCAATAAATCAAACAATGACAAACCATGTAACCATGGTAATTTTATCTTTTTCAATAAGCAAACAAGTTGTTTAATTATTGGAAGTTTAATGAATTTATTTTCTGTTGTGCTTGTTGCCATCTAGATAGCTTTTAAACTTAAATCCATATTGTAGACCGAATGGGTTAATGCACCAGAAGAAATATAATCAACACCGCATTCTGCATATTGTCGGATGGTTTTTTCGTTAATATTTCCAGAGGATTCTGTTAGACATTGATTACCAATTAACGCAACCGCTTTACGAGTATCTTCAAAATTGAAATTGTCAATTAAAATTCTATAAACACCTTCATTTTCTAATATCTCTTTGATTTCATCCAAATTTCTAGCTTCAACAATAAGTTGCAAATCTAAATTATTGAACTTCAAAAATTGTTTAGTCTTTGCGATTGCTTCCGATATTCCTCCTGCAAAATCATTGTGATTGTCTTTCAACATAATCATGTCGTATAAAGCAAAACGATGATTTTCTCCACCACCAATTTTAACCGCCCATTTTTCACAGGCACGAAATCCCGGAGTAGTTTTTCGAGTATCTAAAATCTTGGTTTTTGTTCCTTCTAGCAGTTTAACATAGTGATTCGTTTTGGTAGCTATAGCTGACATTCGTTGCATCGAATTTAAAACCAAGCGCTCTGCTTTTAAGATAGATTGTGAACTTCCTGATACATGAAAGACGATATCGCCTTGTTTTACTTTTTCACCATCATTAATAAAAGTTTCAACTTCTAATGTAGGATCTACATTTTCAAAAATCATTTTTGAAAATAATACTCCAGCTATAATTCCAGCATCTTTTACTAATAATTTTGCTTTTCCGTTAGCCGTATTTGGAATACATGCTATAGAACTATAATCGCCAGGACCAATATCCTCACGAATTCCGTTTTGAATAATTATATCGAGTTCCCTCTGAAATTGTTCTTCTGAAATCATTTTGCAACTATTGATTGGCTAAAGTACTATATAATTTATCAATTTGAAAATTTGAAATTGTACCAATTAAGAATATATTTGTAGCACAACTAAACAAATTATGTACAAACTGCTCATTCGCCCGATTCTTTTTTGGTTTGACCCCGAGAAAGTGCATTATTTCTCTTTTAGTTTTATCAAGTTCATTTCTAAAATTCCTTTTGTTCCTAACCTTTTAAAATGGAATTATGAAGTAAATGACACTAAATTGGAACGGGAAGTATTCGGATTAAAATTTAAAAATCCAGTAGGATTGGCTGCGGGATTTGATAAAGATGCTAAATGCTATCAGGAACTTTCCAACTTTGGTTTCGGATTTATTGAAATTGGAACGCTGACACCAAAACCTCAAGACGGAAATCCTAAAAAACGATTATTTCGATTAAAACAAGATAGTGCTATAATTAACCGAATGGGATTTAATAATGGAGGCGTTGATGCAGCAGTTTTACGATTAAAAAAAAACAAAGGTGTTTTAATAGGTGGAAACATTGGTAAAAATAAGCTTACGCCAAATGAAGATGCTATTTCTGATTATCTTATTTGCTTTGATGCCTTATTTGATTATGTTGACTATTTTGTAGTGAATGTGAGTTCGCCAAACACTCCCAATCTTCGAGAACTTCAGGAAAAAAAGCCATTAACAGAACTTTTAACCAAACTCGAAACCCGAAACTCGGAACACTTAACTAAGAAGCCAATATTATTAAAAATTGCTCCCGATTTGACTGACGAACAATTATTGGATATTATTGCTATTGTTAACGATACTCAAATTGCAGGTGTAATTGCTACAAATACTACGATTTCAAGAGAGAATCTTGAGTCTGAAAATAAAGTTGAAGTAGGTGGATTATCGGGAAAACCATTAACTAAACGCGCTACAGAGGTGATTCGTTTTCTATCCGAAAAAAGCAACAAAGCGTTTCCAATTATTGGTGTTGGAGGAATCCATTCGGCTGAAGATGCGCTAGAAAAACTGGAAGCAGGTGCCAGTTTGGTACAACTGTACACCGGATTTATTTATGAAGGTCCTCATTTGATAAGAGAAATCAACAAAGCAATTCTAAGAAAATCTTCCTAACTTAGCCACTTTACAAGTCAATTACTTTGAGTCCGAAAATCAAAATCATAGAATGTCCCCGCGATGCCATGCAAGGCATCAAGACCTTCATTCCTACTCAGAAAAAAGTAGATTATATTCAGTCGCTTCTTCGAGTGGGTTTTGACACTATTGACTTTGGAAGTTTTGTTTCGCCTAAAGCTATTCCGCAAATGCAGGACACCGCTGAAGTATTATCCCGATTAGATTTATCCCAAACCCAAAGCAAACTCTTGGCTATTATTGCCAATACGCAAGGAGCACAAATTGCTTCCAATCACAAAGAAATCCAATATTTAGGTTTTCCTTTTTCTATATCCGAAAACTTTCAAATGCGTAACACCCATAAAACTATTGCTGAAAGTTTGGTTACGCTTCAAGAAATATTAAACATTGCTGACACCACCAATAAAGAAGTCGTTGCCTATCTTTCTATGGGATTTGGAAATCCGTATGGTGATCCATGGAATATTGAAATTGTGGGCGAATGGACAGAAAGACTGGCCAATATGGGTGTCAAAATCCTTTCGCTTTCCGATACTGTTGGTAGCTCTACTCCTGATGTGATTACGTATTTATTTTCGAATTTAATTCCAAAATATCCAAAAATTGAATTCGGGGCTCATTTGCATACTACTCCAAATAAATGGCATGAGAAAGTAGATGCTGCTTATAAAGCGGGTTGTATTCGTTTTGATGGAGCAATACAAGGATTTGGAGGTTGCCCGATGGCTAAAGATGATTTGACGGGTAATATGCCGACTGAGAAACTCCTTTCCTATTTCACAACACAAAAAACGGAAACTAACACCAGTCCGATGAGTTTTGAAAGCGCTTATAATGAAGCTACAAAACTATTTAGTGAATTTCATTGATGTTTTTTTTCTTTTAAAAAGCTTATAAAATTCGATCCAAAGTACCGATACAAACCCAACTAAAAAGCTCAAACCAATTTGATTTATATCCACTTTTTCAAACAAGAAGAATTTAGAAAAGACTGGGACAAATAAAAGCAAAGATGTAATACCGATTGTTATTCCTATTATCATTAGTACCAGATTATTTTTATACCGTAGGGTCGTGAAAATGGAATAATAAAAAGAACGGTTTTCTAAAGTCAGGAATATGTTAGACATAATTAAGGTTAAGAAAATTGTCGTTCGGGTATACTTTTCAGAATAACCCTCACTTACACAAAACTGATAAACAAAAAGCAACCCTAAAGTAATGACTAAACCTTGGATAATACTTATCGTAATTTCTTTCAAATTAAAGAATGTTGATGTCAAAGGCCTGGGCTTTTCTAACATTAAATTCCGTTCCATTGGCTCGTTTTCATATATAATTGAACACGTCGGTCCCATAATTAACTCCAAGAAAATAATATGAACTGGATTAAAAATAGTTGGATAAATCCATCCTAAGGCAAGCGGAATAAATACGATGAGGATGATAGGAATATGAATCGAAATAATATACTGAATCGCTTTCTTCAGATTGACATAAATTTTTCTTCCCATTGCAATTGCATCAATCATTTTACTGAAATCATCGTCTATTAAAATAAGATTAGCAGCTTGTTTTGCAATTTCGGTACCCTTTTTACCCATCGCAATACCTATATGAGCTGATTTTAGCGCTGGTCCATCATTAACGCCATCTCCAGTCATTGCTACAATTTGACTATTGTCTTTTAAAGCTTGAATTATTTTAAGCTTTGCTTCTGGAAACATTCTAGTAAAAATAGCCGTTTCCATAACTTTGACTTTTAAAGTAGCTTCGTTCATCAACATTAGTTCATCACCATTTAAAACTTTATCAGCATCTTTAAAACCAATTTGCTTTGCAATTGTGGATGTTGTTGCTGCATTATCTCCAGTAACAATTTTAACTTGCATTCCGGCTTTATAAAAAGTTTCAAATACATCCTGAATATTATCTTTTGGTGGATCATAAAAGGCAACCAATCCTTTAAATTCAAAATTAAATTCTTGTTGTGTTTGAGGAAAAACTTTTTCATTATAACTTGTTATTGCGACACCCAATACCCTATACCCTTCTTTAGCCATAGTTTCTATTGCTACAATGACTTGTTTTTTTTCTTTATCAGATAAATGACTAACTTCAATTAAGGCTTCGGGGGCACCTTTAGCTGCAATAACTCTTTTACCATTAGAGTCTTCAAAAACATGGGTCATCATCGGTGGTTTCCCACCTAAAGGATATTCATGAATCATTTTATAATTTGGTCTTTCATCTACCGATTCTAATTTGGTGTAAGCGTCATGTATGGCAATTTCCATAGCGTCAAACGGAATAGGTTCACTAGACCACATGGCATAACTCAACACTTCTTCGGTTTCTGGATTCAGTTTTTCATTGGTGTCAATAATAGTATTTGAATCGAAAATATAGAGTTGAGCCAAACTCATCTTATTCTCTGTAATTGTCCCTGTTTTGTCTGTGCAAATCACTGTTGCGCTTCCTAAGGTTTCAACTGTTTTGGTTTGTTTAGTAATTATACCCATCTTCATCAAACGCCAAGCTCCTAATGCCATAAATGAGGCAAAGGCCACAGGAATTTCTTCCGGAATAACGCTCATTGCAATAGTTAATGCTTTTAATAAACTATCTAAAATACTATTTGAATGATAATAATTTAATCCCCAAACTATTCCGAAAATAACCAATCCAATAATGGACATCTTCTTAACAAAGTTGGTTATCTGTAATTGTAAAGGTGTTTTTTCTTCTACTATTGATTCTAAACTTTTTCCAATTTTACCCAAACTAGTTTGATTACCAATAGCTGTAACTTCACAAATAGCAAGACCGGTAGCTACGATTGTACCCTGAAATACCTGTTTAATTTCTGATGTTTCATTTTTAAAAACCGATAAAGATTCACCGGTCAAAATAGCTTCATTAACTGAAAAATCATTCGATTGAACAATGATAGCATCAGCTGGAATAAAGGTTCCTTCTTCAACCTGAACACTATCTCCTTTTACAATTTCGTAACTTGAGATTTCAATCAATTCACCATTTCTAATAACTTTACATTTAGGTTGTGATAATTTTTTTAATGCATCTATGGCGTTTCTACTTCTAGCTTCTTGAAACAATGAAATAGCCGCTACTAATATAATCGCTGTTGTCATGAAAATGCCATCAGCATAATCTCCAGTGATATAATAGATACTAGCAGCAGCAGCCAAAAGCAGAAACATGGGTTCTTTAACCATTTCTATTATTGAAATCAGTAAATGATTTTTCTGTTGATGTTCTAAAGAATTTGAACCCCATTTTTTTCTCGAGGCAATAACTTCATCATTTGAAAGTCCTTTAATAAGCATACTATTTTTCGACATTTTATTGAATTAAGTTATGTATAACAAGTTAGTTATTTATTATGAATTTAACCGTCATTTTTACATAAAGATTATTATATTTGCATGCAATTTAACTACATCTACAAATTGCATGAAAGCACACTCAATTAAAATCGTTGGAGAAGGATTAACTTACGACGATGTTCTGCTTATACCAAATTATTCCGAAGTATTACCACGCGAAGTTAGTATTCAATCTAAGTTCACTAGAAACATTACCTTAAATGTTCCAATCGTTTCTGCCGCTATGGATACCGTGACCGAAAGTGCTATGGCCATTGCTATGGCTCAAGAAGGTGGCATCGGAGTTTTACACAAAAATATGACAATTGAACAACAAGCCGCAAAAGTAAAAAAGGTAAAGCGTGCAGAAGCTGGAATGATTATCGATCCCGTAACTTTACCCTTAACGGCGACTGTTGGTGATGCCAAAATGGCGATGAAAGAATTTGGAATTGGAGGTATTCCTATTGTTAATGAAAACGGCATACTAAAAGGAATTGCAACCAACAGAGACTTACGTTTCGAAAAATTAAATTCACGTTCTATTTTGGAAGTTATGACTTCTGAAAATTTAGTAACGGCTGCCGAAGGAACTACTCTGCAAGAAGCTGAAGTTATTCTCCAAAAAAATAAAATCGAAAAACTACCAGTGGTTGACGATAATTTTAAACTTATCGGTTTAATTACTTTTAGAGATATTACGAAACTAACTCAAAAACCTATCGCTAACAAAGATAAATTCGGACGTTTGCGCGTAGCGGCTGCTCTAGGAGTTACTGCAGACGTTATTGAAAGAGCTACTGCATTAGTTAACGCAGGCGTTGATGCCGTAATTATTGACACAGCGCACGGACATACTCAAGGTGTAGTAACTGTTTTAAAAGAAGTTAAAGCAAAATTTCCTAATCTGGATGTAGTAGTTGGTAATATCGCGACACCTGAAGCGGCTATATATTTAGCAGAAAATGGTGCTGATGCCGTGAAAGTTGGCATTGGACCAGGTTCTATTTGTACAACTCGAGTAGTTGCCGGAGTTGGATTTCCTCAATTTTCAGCAGTTTTAGAAGTTGCTGCCGCTTTAAAAGGAACTGGAGTTCCTGTAATTGCAGATGGCGGCATTCGTTACACAGGTGATATTCCAAAAGCCATTGCAGCAGGTGCTGATTGTGTTATGTTAGGTTCACTTTTAGCCGGAACAAAAGAAAGTCCAGGAGAAACTATCATTTTTGAAGGAAGAAAATTCAAGTCGTATCGTGGAATGGGTTCTATAGAAGCCATGGAAGACGGTTCGAAAGATCGTTATTTCCAGGATGTAGAAGACGATATTAAAAAGTTGGTTCCTGAAGGTATTGTTGGGCGTGTTCCTTATAAAGGTGAATTAAATGAAAGTATGCAACAATTTATTGGTGGACTTCGTGCCGGAATGGGTTATTGTGGTGCCAAGGATATATCTTCATTACAAGAAACTGGACGTTTTGTTCGTATTACACAAAGTGGAATTGGCGAAAGTCATCCACATAATGTAACGATTACTAAAGAAGCTCCGAATTATTCGAGATAATTTTAAGTATAGAAATTAATTTATAGGCATATGTATTTACGTGTGCCTTTTTTTATGTAGATAATAAATATTTTATTTCAATTTTAATTAACACCCCATAAAAAAATAGGGTTATAAATGAAAATTTAATAAAAATTAGTATCAACCTACATTTTTAATAGGCATACTGCTTAAAATCAATATTTTTGTATCAATAAAAATATTAAACCTATGTCTACAAGAAAAATTGTTTTAAGTCTGATACTCATCATAGTTTTAATACTTACATTCTTTTCAAATCTTATCTTTAAAAATAATGCTACTCCAACCCAAATAATAAAATTTGATACAGGAGATACCGCATGGATGATTGTGGCTACGGCATTAGTATTACTTATGACTCCAGGTTTAGGTTTCTTTTATGGCGGAATGGTAGGTAAAAAAAATGTAATCAGCACCATGTTGCAAAGCTTTATGGCTATGGTAATTGTAAGTGTTCTTTGGGTTGTTGTTGCCTATGGTCTGTGTTTTGGTCCATCTATCGGAGGATTCATTGGCAACCCAATTCCGAATTTATTTTTTAATAATGTTGGCGTTAACTCTACTTGGACATTAGCCCCAACAATACCTCTACTCCTGTTTGCGCTTTTTCAGGTTAAGTTTGCTATTATTACACCTGCACTCATTACTGGTGCTTTTGCAGAGCGAATTCGATTTTGGTCGTACCTCCTATTTATGGTACTTTTTATTTTATTCGTCTACACACCTCTAGCCCATTGCACTTGGCATCCTGATGGCATTTTCTTTAAAATGGGAGTTTTAGACTTTGCCGGAGGAACAGTAGTTCACATGAGCGCAGGATGGGCAGCACTAGCAGGAGCCATTTTTCTAGGTAAAAGGAAAAGTCAAAAAGTAAATCCAGCCCGAATCACGTATGTGTTATTAGGCACTGGATTATTATGGTTTGGTTGGTTCGGATTCAACGCTGGTTCCGCAATGGGTGCTAATGGACTTGCCGTGCAAGCATTAGGCACAACTACCATTGCCGCAGCAGCGGCCTCAATGGCATGGGTGTTTTTTGATAAAATTTTAGGTCATAAACTTTCGGCAATGGGAGCTTGTATTGGCGCTGTTGTAGGATTGGTTGCTATAACTCCTGCCGCAGGTTATGTTAGTATTGCTCATGCGATAACCATCGGAATAATTTCTAGTATTGTTAGTAATTTAGCCGTAAGCAAGTTTCCTAAAGGAAAGATAGATGATGCATTAGACGTTTTTGCTTGTCACGGAGTTGGCGGAATGACCGGAATGATTTTAACAGGGGTTTTTGCCTCAAAAGCTATCAATCCTGCTGTTGTAGATCAAGGATTGTTATTTGGAGAAACTAAACTCTTTATAAATCAAATTACAGCTTTAATTATAGTATCCGTTTTTGCTTTTACTTCTTCTTATACTCTTTTCTTCATAACCAACAAAATCACTCGATTAAGAGTTAGTGAAGAAAAAGAAGCATTAGGATTGGATATTACACAGCATGGAGAGTTTCTTTAATTAAGACATCAAAAATTTAAAGGAGTAAAATAAAATAAGTATTTGAACAATTACCAGATTGTGAGCATCAATAAAATTTGAGTTTTTTTTACTCCTAAAATAAAGAAACATGTTAAAAACAAAAGGCAAAACAATCAATAATCCGAGATATATTATATCAATTAAGTTCGATTTTTTTAGGAAAACTTTATATCCAAAATATAGAAAGGAACAATAAGCAAATTCAGCAATAATAACTTTGGCTAAGTTTTTAGACTTTATCTTTATCGTTTCAATCTCATTCATATAGTTTATATCCCTGTAAAATTAGCTGGTGTAATATGCATCAATTCGGCTTTAATAGCATCCGAAACTTCCAAAGTATTTATAAAATTGTGAATGGCTTCTTTATTGATTACCGAATTTGTTCGGGTCAATCCTTTCAAAGCTTCATACGGATTTGGATAACCTTCGCGTCGCAAAATGGTTTGAATCGCTTCGGCAACAACAGCCCAATTTTTCTCTAAATCTTCAGCAAATTTTGATTCATTAAGTAATAGCTTATTCAATCCTTTTAACGTAGCATCAAACGCAATTAAAGTATGTCCGATTGGGACGCCAATGTTTCTTAAAACTGTACTGTCCGTTAAATCACGTTGTAATCTGGAAATCGGTAATTTAGCTGACAAGTGTTCAAAAATAGCATTGGCAATGCCCAAGTTTCCTTCTGAGTTTTCAAAATCAATTGGATTAACTTTATGAGGCATGGCAGAAGAACCTATTTCACCTGCTTTGATTTTTTGTTTGAAATAGTCCATCGAAACATAGGTCCAAATATCTCTGTCTAAATCGATAACGATTGTATTTATTCTTTTCAACGCATCAAAAAAAGCGGCAAAATGATCATAATGCTCAATTTGTGTGGTTGGAAAAGAATGATGTAATCCTAAAGTATTTTCCACGAAAGTGGTCCCAAATTGCTTCCAATCTACATTCGGATAAGCTACATGATGCGCATTATAATTCCCCGTTGCGCCACCAAATTTAGCCGCAAACGGAATATTAAATAACAAACGCATTTGCTCTTCGAGACGCTCCACAAATACTAAAATTTCTTTTCCTAAACGAGTTGGTGAAGCCGGTTGTCCATGCGTACGCGCTAACATAGGTATATCGTTCCACTCCATCGCCAATTCTTTCAGCTTGGCAATTAAACCAATCAATGATTTTAAATACACTTCCTGAAACGCATTTTTAGTAGATAACGGAATAGCGGTATTGTTAATGTCTTGCGAGGTTAAACCAAAATGGATAAACTCTTTATATTGAGACAATCCTAGAGCTTCAAATTTTTCTTTGATGAAATATTCTACCGCTTTTACATCATGATTGGTGGTTTTCTCTGTTTCTTTAATCCAAAGTGCATCTTCAGTAGTAAAGTTTTTATAAAGGTTACGCAAACTATCAAAAACAGTCGAATTTACGCCTTTTAACTGCGGTAAATCAGCTTCACATAAAGCAATAAAATATTCAACTTCTACTAAAACTCTATATTTAATCAAAGCTTCTTCAGAAAAATAGTCGGAAAGTGATTTGGTTTTACTCCTGTATCTACCGTCAATAGGAGAAACTGCATTTAATGGTGTTAGTGGCATGTGTTGTATTGTTTATTCTGAATTTATTTCAAAATCTTTAGTTGTGCAAAAATAAGGAATAGTGTTCAGTGTTCAGTAATTAGTGTTCAGTTTTTTTAAGAGCAAAACGTTTGTCTTTTTTAAGACGTTCACTCCCGCTTTCCGCACTACATGCCTGCCTTTCGGCAGACAGGGTAGTTTGCTGCACACGAGCGAAGCGACTGCCGAAGGAATCGGGGCTATTATTTACGCTCATCGTCTTTAATCTCGATTAATTTTTCTCTTAAAATCGGAACTCCTTCCGTAGCATTCATGGCCATAACTTCTAACGGATTTTGGAGATTGTTAATGCTTGTTGGTTTTGGATCAATATAAAAAACCTTCACCTTTGGAGGCGCATAATGCATCAAACTGGCTGCTGGATACACTTGAAGCGATGTTCCAATCACAACTACATAATCTGCTTGTTTAGTTATATTTATAGCTTCTTCAAGAGCAGGAACCATTTCGCCAAACCAAACGATATGTGGTCGTAGTTGGTTTCCCGAATCATCTACATCTCCAAGAATCAAATCCTCTTTCCAATCCAATATATATTCTTCGTTTTTAGTACTGCGCACTTTTAGTAATTCGCCGTGAAGATGCAAAACTTTGGCACTTCCCGCCTGTTCGTGAAGATTATCAACATTTTGTGTAATGATATGAACATCAAAATCAGTTTCTAATTCAGCTAAAACGAGGTGACCAAGATTGGGTTTTACCATGTGCAATTGACGTCGTCGTTGGTTATAAAAATCTAAAACCAATTCCTTATTACGTTGCCAACCTTCGGGTGAGGCAACATCCATCACATTATGACCTTCCCAAAGTCCATCGGCATCGCGAAAAGTTTTGATGCCACTTTCGGCCGATATTCCGGCTCCGGTGAGGACGACTAGTTTCTTTTTCATACTGTTTTATTATAATTTACTTCCACAAGCTTGCCTGACGAAATGGAGAAAATAAAAATTCTTTTATATATCAAAGATATTAAGTAATAGATTTATATAAATAGGGTTTTATTACTTTTACAAAAAAAACATTTTCTATGATTGACCTTGATTTCCTATCCTACCTTGAGGAATTCTTAACTGAAAACCGTAAAGAACGTTTTGCGACTGTATTGGCAAACAGAACCAATCATTTTACCATTGCGGTAGAAGATGTTTTTCAGTTTCATAACACCAGTGCGGTGATGCGAAGCTGTGAAGTTTTTGGGATTCAGGAAATCAATATTGTAGAGCAACGTTTTGGCAAAAATATCGATAAGGAAATAGCAATGGGCGCTCAAAAATGGGTCGATATCAATAAGTTTGAGAATATTTCTAATTGCATTCAAACTCTAAAAAGTAAAGGATATCAAATCATTGCTACTACTCCGCACAATGATTCCTGCTTACTGCATGATTTTGATGTAACCAAAAAAAGCGCTTTGTTTTTTGGCACCGAAAAAGAAGGACTTTCAGAAGAAGTTATGAGTCAAGCCGATGGTTTTTTAAAAATTCCGATGGTTGGTTTTACAGAAAGTTTAAACATATCCGTTTCGGCAGCAATTATCATTCAAGATATTACCACTCGCTTACGTCAATCAAATGTAAACTGGTACCTTAACGAAGAAGAATTATTAGAAAAACGTTTGCTTTGGGCAAAGAATACCATCAAGGATATTAAGCGAATTGAAGAACGGTATTATGCTGAAAAAGATAAATAATTCTTACTCGTTAATATACTTTTCATGTTTTTTGGATAACACTTTGTACTGCTCATAGCATTCACTAATGGCATCCATAATTTGCAAGTCGTTAGCCGTTTTAATAAACTCTTCCGAATAACTGCAGCGAGTAAGGATTTCGGCTATTTCTTTTTTGTCAACACCCAAAAGAACTCCAAGTGTTTCTCTATCAAACTTAGATTCTAAAAGATGCCTTACGGTATCATCTTTTTTCATCTTTTTGAGCTTCTTGAGTTCATTAGACTTATTTCCGAAGAAATTATAAAGCATGTCAGCCGGATTGAATATAGAACCTAAAACCCTTGTAAATGCTCCAGGAGAAGAACTACCCGTTTCATATCCTTGTGGCAATCCAGATATACTGTAGCGATAATTATCTTTGTCTGGAATTAGTTTTGAATCTATTTCTAAGTATCCTGTCAAATCGTATTTTTTCACAATTACTTCCTCTAAAGCGATGGCTTTTTCGGTTAAAAGAAGTTTGGCTGTACCGTTTTTTAACCAGTCATTCGTTACTCTAACACGCAACGATTGATACCCTAATGACGAAATATGCAAAGTGTCACTCACACTTACTTCTAATTCAAAAAAACCTTTTACATCAGTAACCACACCTTTTACTTTATTGATATTAATCACATTAACATTGGCTATTGGCAACATGGTGTTATCATTAACAATGGTTCCGGTGACTTTTTGAGCTATTGGATTTTCTTGTGCTTGTGCACTAAAAGAGAGTAGAATAAAAAAGTAAATGATTAAATATCTCATAATAGAATTTGATGGTTTAAAAGTAAGAAACTCTTTTAAGATTTTTTATAAATTATAATGAGAATTAGAACAAAATTAACAAAACGAGCAAAACACCTCGGAAAACTAAATTTTTATATCAACTACTTAGAGTTTATGATTTATAATTTTTGTTGTGGTTGATTTTTATATCTAAAAAACTCCGCAACCACTTTAATTGAGTAGAAACGGAGTTTATTATTATAAAAAGTCAATTTATGATTTTAACCTTAAACTCAAAACCATAAACTCAAAACTATTATTAGCTTTTTCTAGGTCTTCTTGCTTTAGCATCATCAAAAGATCTTCCGGCTGGTCTGTCACTAGTTCCTCCAGATCTTCTAGGCGCTCTTTCTTCTCTTTGAAATGAACCTGGTTCTCTTTTTGGAGCTGCATCGCGACTAAAACCGCCTTCTCTTCTTGGTCTTTCTGAACGTTCGGTTCGAGGAGTACTATTTCTATCACTTCTAAATCCACCTTCTTTTCTTGGTCCGAAACTGCCACCACCTGAACTCCTTCGTTCTCCACCTGAATTTCTGTCACCTCTGAATCCGCCACCACTTCTTCCGTTGTGGTCACGTCGTTCACGACTTCCGCCATCATTTTTAGAGATTTCAACATTGATACGTCTACCATTCAAATCAAATCCGTTAAGAACAGACATAACTTTATCCGTATGCTCACCGTCGGTATTAAAGAAAGAGAAACCTTCTTTTACATCTACTTTAAAGACATCATCACGTCCTAAATCTAAAGTTTCTTTCAAAAAGTCTTTCAATTGCATCCAATCGAAATCATCTCTAGAACCAATGTTTACAAAATAACGAACTGGATCACCCGCTCTGATTTCTCTTGGCTCTGAACTTCTCTCGCTTCTTTCTCCTTTTTCACCCGATAAATCACGTTTCTTTTTATAATACGCAATGAATCTGTTGAATTCAACCGAAACCATTTTCTTAATTAATTCTTCTTTAGACAAACCATCTAACACTTCATTAATGGCTGGAAGATAGTTATCTATCTCATGATCTACCTCAGTATCTTTAATTTTATTAGCCAAATGCAGTAATTGAATTTCACAGATTTCAATTCCTGATGGAATTGTTTTTTCTTGAAATTTTTGTTGAATGATTCTTTCGATAGACGAAATTTTACGCAATTCACTTTTAGTGATGATTACGATAGAAGTTCCTAATTTACCCGCACGACCTGTTCGACCTGAACGGTGGTTATAGGTTTCGATTTCGTCAGGTAATTGATAATTTACTACGTGTGTAATATTATCAACATCAATTCCACGTGCAGCAACATCAGTCGCTACAAGCATTTGAATCTGACGACCTCTAAAGGATTTCATTACACCATCACGTTGTGCTTGCGATAAATCGCCATGCAAAGCTGCTGCATTATATCCATCCTCGATTAACTTTTCAGCAACCGCTTGGGTATCACGTTTAGTTCTACAAAAAACTACCGAAAAAATATCCGGATTAGCATCGGCTAATCGTTTTAATGCTTCGTATCGGTCACGAGCATTCACACAGTAAAATTCGTGTGAAACAGTGGCCGAACCAGAATTTTTATGTCCAACTGTTATTTCAGCTGGTTCATGCATGAATTTTTTGGCAATTCTAGCAACTTCAGCAGGCATGGTTGCTGAGAATAACCAAGTGTTTTTCTCATCTGGAGTATCTGATAATATCGAAACGATATCATCATAAAATCCCATATTCAACATCTCATCGGCTTCATCAAGAATACAGTAGTTGATGTTTTTAATATTTACAAGACCACGATTAATCATATCTTGCATTCTTCCTGGAGTTGCCACAATTACTTGTGCGCCACGTTTTACTTCACGGGCTTGTTCTGTAATGCTTGCTCCACCATAAACTGCTACTGTATGTAATCCTTTTACATATTTTGAGTATTGTTTAATCTCGTTGGTGATTTGTAAGCATAGCTCACGCGTTGGTGATAAAATTAATGCTTGTGTACTTCTGTCTTCAGCATCTATTTTTTGGATTAGCGGAAAACCAAATGCTGCCGTTTTCCCTGTACCTGTTTGTGCTAATGCGACTAAGTCTGTGTTTTGTTCCAATAGTACTGGAATCGCTTTTTCTTGCACTTCTGACGGATTCTCAAATCCTAGATCTTTGATCGCCAGCAGTAACGACTCATTCAGACCTAATTGTTCAAATTTATTCATATTGTATTTTAAATTGGGTGCAAAGGTAGGCTTTAAGTACCATAAAAACTAATTTGTTTTTATTTGATAATCAGAATGTTAACTTTTACTAAATATTGTAACTTAGTAGCTGAGTGGCTGGGTTACTGAGTTACAAACATTTTTTTTGAATTAATTTGTGATGTAATATAAGAGATGAACTCTGTCATTTCTTTCACCAAAATTCCCACTTTACGCTCTACGCTGCCTGACAGGTCGAGACTAAAATGTACATTCATTTAACTTTAAAAATTAGTTACTTTGAAGCTAAAAAATCAACCAATTTTTTCATCGCCAAACCGCGATGGCTAATGACCGACTTCTCCTCTATTGTCAATTCTGCAAAAGTTTTTGAGTAACCATCAGAGACGAAAATTGGGTCATAACCAAAACCGTTGGTTCCTATTTTCTCATCGATAATTTTGCCTTTTATGATTCCGGTAAATAACGTTTGATTTCCATCAAGATTCAATGCTATAACAGTTTTGAATTGTGCCGAGCGATTGATCTTGTCTTTTAAATTCAATACTAATTTATCCATATTATCATTAGCATCTTTTTGCTCGCCTGCATATCGTGCTGAATAAACACCTGGTTCACCATTCAATGCTTCAACTTCCAAACCGGTATCATCGGCAAAACAATTATAACCGTACTTTTGAGTTACATAATTGGCTTTCATGATAGCATTACCCTCAATCGTATCAGCAGTTTCTGGAATCTCTTCTAAACATCCAATATCATCCAAACTAAGAAGTTGTATTTCGGAAGAAACTAAAAGCTGTATTTCCTTGATTTTGTTTTTGTTACTAGAAGCGAAGACAATTTGCATAATTCTGTTAATTTTTGAAAGACAAATATAATAGAAGCTAAAAGGATAAAACATCTTTTATAATCTTTAATTTTCAATATTTTTATTACTATTTTTGCATCGATTTTAAAACCCGATTTTATCATGGTAAAAGATTTATTCGAAAGAATACAAAACAATAAAGGTCCATTAGGAAAATGGGCTTCTCAAGCTGAAGGATATTACGTTTTTCCAAAACTAGAAGGAGAACTTGGTCCTAGAATGACATTTCACGGAAAAGAAATTTTAAATTGGTCTATCAATGATTATTTAGGCCTCGCCAATCATCCCGAAGTACGTCAAGCAGACTCAGATGCTGCCGCTCAATATGGTGCAGCGTATCCAATGGGAGCTCGAATGATGTCGGGACATACCGATGTTCACGAACAATTAGAAAACGAATTAGCGGCGTTTGTTCACAAAGAAGCTGCTTACTTATTAAATTTTGGTTATCAAGGAATCATGTCGTGTATTGACGCTTTAGTAACTAAAAATGATATTATTGTGTATGATGTAGATGCTCACGCTTGTATCATTGATGGCGTGCGTTTGCACATGGGAAAACGTTTTACCTATCGTCATAATGATATTGAAAGCATGGAGAAAAACCTGCAACGTGCTACAAAAATGGCTACTGAAACTGGCGGTGGAATTCTTTTTATTACCGAAGGTGTTTTCGGAATGCGCGGTCAACAAGGCAAGTTAAAAGAGATTGTTGAAATGAAAAAGAAATACAATTTCCGTTTGTTAGTTGATGATGCTCACGGATTTGGAACCTTAGGAAAAACAGGTGCTGGAGCTGGTGAAGAACAAGGTTGCCAAGACGGAATTGATGTTTATTTCTCTACGTTTGCCAAATCAATGGCGAGTATCGGAGCATTCTTAGCAGCAGATAAAGATATTATCGATTATTTAAAATACAATCTACGTTCACAAATGTTTGCTAAAGCGTTACCAATGATTCAAACTGTTGGCGCTTTAAAAAGATTACAATTGTTACGGGACAATCCGGGTTTAAAAGACAAACTTTGGGAAAACGTAAATGCTTTGCAAAATGGTTTAAGAGCTAAAGGATTCAATATTGGCGACACCAATACGTGTGTAACTCCGGTGTATCTTGAAGGAAGTGTTCCAGAAGCAATGGTAATGGTTAATGATTTACGTGAAAACTATGGTATTTTCTTATCCATTGTTATTTATCCAGTTATTCCAAAAGGCATTATCTTATTGCGAATGATTCCAACTTCCTCACACACTTTGTCTGATATTGATGAAACATTAACTGCTTTTGAAATCATCCGTGAGAAATTAGTAAACGGAACGTATAAAAAGATTGCAGATGCTACTACTGTAGATTTAGACGCTTAAAAAAAATCGAGTTATATAGAAATAAAAAACCATTCGCTCGGCGAATGGTTTTTTTTATGTTGCAAATTACAATTGCTTTATTTTACTTTCGTCTATATTAAAGTAATTTACTACCGCATTGTAATCAGAAAAATCAACTTTGCTTACATTCTTATTTGAAAAAAATCCAGGAACAATTACAATTCTAAAAGTTTGATTTTGAATAAAATTAGGAGTATTAGCTAAATTATAAGTTCCACCAGCATATATCGTAAAATCCTCTTTGCTAAAATCAAAATCATAATCCAATTCACCTTGAGGTAGAAATAATGTTCTTGGTATCAATTGCCAAATTGGAGTATTAGCATCAATTGTACCTGATAATCTATAGATCAAAACAACATCGGAAGCAAAAATTTGTGGATTTAAAGTTCTGTAGATGTTATAACCGTCATTTGGATTAAAACTAAAATTAACATTTCTTAATTCAAATACCTCACTAATGGTATCGTTATCAATGTTATTCGTGTTGTCTTCGTTTACGGTGCATCCTTGTAGCGTTATCATCCCGATAAAAGCTAAAACTAAAGTAATTTTTTTCATGGTAAAAAGTATTAAGATTAATGATATTTAATTGCAACCAATATTGATGCCAAACTTTTATGAAATATAAATTATTGTATTTTTGAACCATCATGGGAAGAAACAATCCAAAAAATATCAAAGCGCATAACGACAAACTTCACAAGGCGCAAGAAAAAGAGAAAGCAAAAAAAACTGCTCGAAAAGAGCAGCTTAAAGCAATTATGAAAAAGTATACTGAAGATAAAGAATGACTTTAGCCGCTTTTTTCATTATCCTTAATTTTTAATTATTTTTTTAATTACGTTTCCTTTATCGGTTTCAATTTTTATAAAATAAATGCCTTTCACTTGTCCCGTCAAATCTAAAGTATCGGTAACTAAAGTCCCTAAAACAGAATAAACACCTACTTTATTAATGACTAAATCTTCGTTATGAGATACCAAAATCTTACCTGTTGTTGGATTTGGATAAACAGAAACTGAAGCATTTAGATTTAAATCGGCCATACCCAAGAAAGCAAACAAATTGCAATCGGAAACACTTTGACAGCCATTTGTTGTTAATCGTACCGCATAATTTCCGGATACTGTTGGCGTAAATGTTTGTCCTGTTTGTCCATTTATTGGCGCATTATTATTATCACAATCCAACCATTGATAGGTTGTTCCCGCTAAAGTTCTATCTGCTGTAAGCGAAGTTGGAGTCTGCGTTACGCTTGTTGTAAAAGCGTTTTGTGTATCGGTTATGGTAACCGGAATTGTAATTGTATCGATTTGATCTGGACTACAAAATGCATTTGTGATTGTTAAGGTTACTTGTTTCACTCCCGGACAACTGTAATTATGAGTAGGATTAACAGCCGTACTCGTAGCGCTTCCATCACCAAAATTCCAACTCACGGTATCATAATTAGAACTGGCATTTATAAACGAAACCGAAGCATTATTGTTCGTTGGATTAAAATCGCTTGCCACCGGGAAAAAGGCAAAAGCGGCATTGGGTGCCAAACAACGCTGAATGTCAAAATACGTAATCGTATTTGGAACAAATTGATTGGCAACTACATTCCCATCTACTTGCAACACAGGAATTCCATAATCTTTATCAAACCATTTATAGGAAACTGTAGTAACTGTATTTTGTGTTGGAGTACCATTTGCCGTAATGGTAATGTTATTTACAACGGTAGTTTTCATTTTTAGTACATTCGAAAAAGTACCAAAAGGCGTTGTTAATGAACCCCAACCTTCTACTAAATTAGTGCGTTGTCCTTCAGAAGCATATTGTACAGGCACTCCAAAACTCGTTAAATCTACACTTAAAGCAAAGTTATTTGTATAATTATCATTGAAATTGATTGGGAATTGATAGAGTTTGTCAGCAGTTTGATAGGATGCAACAAAAGGCACTGAAGTTCCATTTACCGTGATAGAAGCGCCAATCATTTTGTCTTCTAAAAGAGTTGGTGACAATTTTAAGTGGTCAATTACATTACTAATCCCAAAACCTTGAATTTGAAGACCATTAGTTAATTTAGTTGCTAAGTTAAAGTTGTTATTAAATTGTGTCGTACAATTAAAAATATATCCATTTAAAAAACACCAAACCGTTCTATAACCCGCATTATTAGGGTTTTGATACAATACTGTTTCTTGAGTAGCGGGTGCTAATGCACTATAATTCCAGTTGAAATTGGTTCCTGTTTGTGCATAATCTAATGTTAACCCTGGTGCTGTAGCCGTACTTACTATGAATGATTCATTTTGAAGTGCATAATCAGTTGATAGATAACTTATTTGGGCAAAACCAATATTAGATAATAAAACTATAAAGAATAAGGTAATTTTTTTCATATTAGATAATTATTAAAAATTAAGTTTATATTTTAATAAAGCCAATTTTACATATTACGTCTATACTGTCCTCCTACTTCAAACAAGCCAGCCGTAATTTGTCCTAACGAACAATATTTCGTAGCAATCATCAAGACTTCAAAGATGTTTTCATTGTTGATGGCTGCATTTTGAAGTGCTGTTATTTGCTCTTCTTCTTTGTCGTGGTAGGTTTTATGTAAATTTTCAAGAGTTTTGATTTGTTCTTGTTTTTCTTCCTCAGTAGCTCGAATGACTTCGGCTGGTAAAACG
>CANHWG010000016.1 GCA_947464335.1 Flavobacteriaceae bacterium | reverse complement strand
TTGATAATTGATAATTGATAATTGATAATTGATAATTGATAATTGATAATTGATAATTGATAATTGATAATTGATAATTGATAATTGATAATTGATAATTGATAATGCAAAATTAAATAATGGAGAAGAAAAACGTTATTAAAGAAAAATCTTTTGCGTTTGCCATTGAAATTGTTGCTCTTTATAAAGTTTTAGTTGAAAGAAAAGAATTCGTTTTATCAAAACAATTGTTACGTTCCGGGACATCAATAGGTGCAAATGTTAGGGAGTCTGAACATGCACAAAGCAAAGCTGATTTTATTCATAAATTATCAATTGCTTTAAAAGAAGCTAATGAAACAGAGTATTGGTTGTACTTATTATATGAAACAAAATATTTAAGTCAAATTGAATTTGAAAATATAAAACCGAGTATAATAGAATTATTAAAATTGTTAACCAGCATAATAAATACTTCAAAAACAAAATAATTGTCAATTATCCATTGTTAATTATTTAATTAAAGCGTATGAAAGGACCACTTTTTTATTCAAAAATTCTTCTCTTCGGAGAATACGGAATTATCAAAGATTCAAAAGGTTTATCTATTCCTTACAACTTTTACAATGGCGCTTTGAAAGTAGATGAAAAACCATCCGCTGAAGCCCTAAAATCTAACGAAAGTCTTAAGCGATTTGTTGCCTATTTAGAAAGTCTGCAACAAGAGCAACCTGAACTAGTAACTTTCAATATCGAAATGCTAAAAGCCGATGTTGAACGCGGAATGTATTTCGATTCTAGTATACCACAAGGATATGGCGTAGGAAGTAGTGGCGCTTTAGTAGCAGCTATTTATGATAAATACGCCCAAAATAAAATCACCGTTCTAGAGAATTTAACGCGAGAAAAATTATTGCAATTAAAAACTATTTTTTCTCAAATGGAATCGTTCTTTCACGGAAAAAGTTCGGGTCTTGACCCATTAAATAGTTATTTGAGTATTCCAATTCTTATCAATTCTAAAGATAATATTGAAGCTACCGGAATTCCGTCTCAAAGCGCAACTGGTAAAGGTGCTGTGTTTTTATTAGACTCTGGAATTATCGGCGAAACAGCTCCAATGGTCAATATTTTTATGGAAAACTTAAAAGATCAAGGGTTCCGAAAAATGCTAAAATCACAATTCATTAAATATACCGATGCCTGTGTCGAAAACTTCTTAGGCGGCGATATCAAATCTTTGTTTGCCAACACGAAGCAATTGTCAAAAGTCGTTTTAAATAATTTCAAGCCCATGATTCCAGAACAATTTCACGGAATTTGGCAAAACGGAATTGACACCAACGACTACTACTTAAAACTTTGTGGTTCTGGCGGTGGCGGTTACATTTTAGGCTTTACTGAAGATTTAGAAAAAGCAAAAGAATCTCTGAAAGATTATAAATTAGAAGTGGTTTACCAGTTTTAAAAAAAACTTAAATGCTTAGCCGTAAATCCAAACTCTTACTGCTGAAAATTCTCAGTATGTTTTCTGTAGTACGCGGCTATAACATTCCTATCATTGCGTTAGCACAATATTTATCAGCCATATTTATTTTAGCTCCCAACAAAAGAGCGCTCGATGTTTTACTCGATTTCAATTTATTTATTATTGTAATTGTCTCTAGTTTAACCATAGCATCTGGGTACATCATCAACAATTTTTACGACAGCAAAAAAGATTTAATCAACAAACCAAACAAATCTAAAATTGACCGTTTGGTGAGTCAAAAAACTAAATTACAGGTTTATTTTTCGGTAAATTTCATTGTTTTTTTGTTGTCTTTTTTTGTGTCTTTTCGAGCAGTTCTCTTTTTCTCTACTTATATATTCCTAATTTGGTTTTACTCGCATAAATTAAAAAAGATGCTAATTATTGGTAATTTAACCGCATCATTCTTAGCCGTTCTTCCCTTCTTTGCCATTTTATTGTATTATAAAAATCTGTATCCTCAAATTTTTGCTCATGCCACCTTTCTTTTCCTTTTACTCTTAATTCGGGAAATGATTAAGGATTTAGAAAACATCAAAGGCGATATGGCCAATGATTATCAAACCATTCCAGTGGTATATGGCGAAGATTTTTCTAAAAAAAGCATTAGCTTACTAACCGTTTTAACCATTATTCCAATCTATTATTTGATTGAAATATTTGAAGTCGGTTATATGGATATCTATTTCTATGTAAGTCTAATCTTCTTGATTTTTTTCTTGTTAAAACTTTGGAAATCCAACTCAAAACTTGACTATTTATTACTGCACAATATTTTAAAGTTATTGGTAGTTTCAGGCGTATTTTGTATTGTGTTAATCAACCCAGAGGTACTATTTCACGGAAAAAAAATGGTTGAAACGATTGTTCGATAGGAGCCAATCTTTTGTGCAATTTCTACACCCTATTCCTGCCATCCGCATTACTTGGTAATTTGCTGCTGTCAGGGCTATAAACAATCCATAGCTTTGTACTTCATAAAAATGTATCTTTGCATTCAAAATTAAAGTATTATGAATAAGAAGGACGGCAATAACAAAAGAGAAGGTGCTAGACCAAATAGTGCTAGACCAAGTTCTAAAAAGCCAACTCCTGGCGGTATGCCAAAACGAGCACAATCACCTAAAAAAACAAAGCCAAAAACGGATGCAGAAGCACCAAAAAGAGCACCAAGACCAGCTAAGGCAGTTCAAAATAATGTGGCAAAA
The DNA here is from genome assembly GCA_947464335.1 of Flavobacteriaceae bacterium. Taxonomy (GTDB): domain Bacteria; phylum Bacteroidota; class Bacteroidia; order Flavobacteriales; family Flavobacteriaceae; genus Flavobacterium. The sequence goes on along the minus strand of CANHWG010000016.1, from coordinate 43,477 downwards.
CCACTAAAATCAGATGATATTCGTTTAAACAAATACATCTCAAATTCTGGAGCTTGCTCCCGTCGTGATGCTGATATCTATATTCAATCGGGAAATGTAAAAGTAAACAACGTCGTAATTACTGAAATGGGATACAAAGTAAAACCTGGCGATGTTGTCAATTTTGACGGCGCCGTGTTAACACCAGAGCGAAAAGAATACATCGTTTTAAACAAACCCAAAAATTTTACTACTTCTAACGAAGACGATGCCGATCACCGAAATGTACTCGAATTAGTTCGAGGTGCCACCAATGCCAAAATTCAACCAATTGGAAGGATGGACAAAAACACAACTGGTTTGCTCGTTTTTACTAATGATACCGATATGGTGCGTAAATTCAGTTTACCCAATCAAAAATCTACCAAGATTTATCAAGTGTCCTTAGATAAAAATTTAAAATACGAAGATTTAGAAAAAATAGCCAGTGGCGTTACTCTTGACGGGCATAAACTTTATGTCGATGAAATAACTTATGTTGAAAATGAACCCAAAACAGAAATCGGTTTAAAACTGAGAACTTCAAATGTAAAAGTGGTTCGTGCTATTTTCGAAAGTTTTAAATACGATGTTTTAAAAATTGATCGCGTTTCGTTTGCTGGTTTAACCAAAAAAAACTTGCCTCGTGGAAATTGGCGTTTCTTGACAGAACAAGAAATCATCAATTTAAAAAATGTTTAACAGAGTCTAACTATTTATACATAAAAATCCTTTCGTTTTCTACATGAGAGGATTTCTGATTTAACAAAACGATGTCAACAGAAAAAAACTTATCCATTGCCATGTTATGGTTTGAAGCATTTAATGCCCATAACCTTGAAAAAATATTGTCATTATATGATGACGAAGCACAACATTTTAGTCCAAAACTAAAAATTCGTCATCCCGAAACTCAAGGTTTTGTAACTGGTAAAGAAGCACTTCGCTCTTGGTGGAAAGACAGTTTCGACCGTTTGCCAAGTTTGCATTATAAAGTAACCTCATTAACTTCAAATTCTGATCGTGTTTTTATGGAATATGTTAGAACGGTAAACCACGAAGAAGAAATGCTCATTGCTGAAGTCTTAGAAATTAAAGAAGGAAGAATTATAGCTTCTAGAGTTTATCACGGCTAATTTTTCCTTTAGTATACAAATCAACGCAATAAAATCAATATTTTTACATAACTAAATATATAACATGAAAAACGTAAAGAGATTTTTAGTGATACTATTCACTTCATTATTTTTAGTGAATTGCAAATCTGAAAAGAAAATGCAAAATTTTAAAGCCATCACCGATGCTTATTTTAACGATAAAAATGCTTTAAATCCTTTAGATGCTACTCAAAACGGTCAAAGCGAATACAACGATAAATTAGTTTTTGAAATGACCGACTCGTATCGTAAAAAACAAGCTGCTTTTTATGATACCTACGAAAATCAATTGGCAAACATTGATACTACTAGTTTATCTTCTGAAGAAAAAAACAGTTATGACATAATTAAATGGGAAATAGCGGTTGGTAAAGACTTATTGCAATACGACACTAACCTGATGCCTATACATCAATTTTGGGGAACCAATTTAACTTTAGGTCAATTTGCTGGCGGAACAAGTGCGCAACCTTTTAAAACAGAGAAAGATTATAAAAATTTCCTAAAAAGAATGGATTTATTTTCAGTTTGGATGGACTCCGCCATGGTTTACATGAAAAAAGGAATAAACAAAGGAGTCGTTTTACCAAAAGCGTTAACCATAAAAATAATTCCACAATTTGAAAGCATGGTAACTCCAAATGTAGAAGACAACTTATTTTATTCCTCTATAAAATTATTGCCTAAAGAGTTTACCGAAGCGCAAAAGAACAATATAAAAAAAGAATATACTGCAGTTATTAAAGAAAAACTAGAACCACAGTTTAAAAAAATGGCTGCCTTTTTGAAAAACGAATACCTTCCGGCTTCAAGAGCTACTAGTGGAATTGGAAGCTTACCAAACGGAGCTGCACTGTATAGCGTTTATGTAAAACAATGGACAACTACAGATAAAACAGCCGACGAAATTCATCAGTTGGGCTTAAATGAAGTAGCGCGCATTAAAGCTGAAATGGAAAAAGTGAAGGAACAAGTGGGTTTTAAAGGAACCATCAACGAATTCTTTGAACACGTTCGTACCAAACCAGAGTTGATGTCCTTTAAAAAACCAGAAGAAGTTATTGCTAATTTTGAAAGAATTTATCAAACGATAAAACCTAATGTTGACAAACTGTTCTCATTGCAACCCAAATCTCCATTCGAAATAAAAAGAACGGAAGCTTTTAGAGAAAAAACAGCCAGTGCCGAATACAATCAAGGTTCTGCCGATGGGAAAAGACCGGGTGTGTTTTATGTTCCAATACCCGATGTGGCGGCATATAATTGCTATGGTGACGAAGATTTATTTTTGCACGAAGCCATTCCGGGTCATCATTTTCAAATCTCACTTCAACAAGAAAACAAAGAATTGCCCGATTTTAGAAAATACAATTGGTTTGGTGCTTATGGCGAAGGCTGGGCATTATATACCGAAAGCTTAGGAAAAGAATTAGGGTTATACAAAGACCCATACCAATATTTTGGAATGTTAGGCAATGAAATGCACCGTGCCGTTCGATTGGTTGTTGATACCGGAATGCATTCTAAAGGATGGACACGTGAACAAGCTATAAAATTTTCGTTAGACAACGAAGCCGAAAGCGAAGCAAGCATCATTGCCGAAATTGAACGTTATATGGCAATTCCAGGTCAAGCCTTGTCTTATAAAATGGGGCAACTAAAAATACTAGAATTACGTAAAAAAGCTCAAGACAAAATGAAGGACAAATTTGACATCAAAGTATTCCATCAAAAAGTATTAGAATCAGGAGTTTTGCCTTTAGCACTTTTAGAAAAGAATATTAATTATTGGATTAATACTAGTAACTAAATAAAAACGTCCCGATAAATCGGGACGTTTTTATTTAGTTTGCTATTTTGCTTTCCATTGTTTTAAAATCAACTGGATTTCCATCTACATCAAAAAACTCATAGTGGTAGGTTAACTTTCCGTTGAGCTCTTCTATCTTTACTTTCATTTGATAAAACCCTTGACTCCACTCTACAATAAGATGGTATTCGTATTCACCAACGCCAAAACTAGCTGGTAGATTACTAGTATATATTAATTTTTTCGACTTTAAATTGAGTGTGTTAAACTCAATATTTTCATACGTTCCCAATTCATCGTTGTTTACTTTCTTACCCATATAATCAACCTGTGTCGCTGATGATTTGGTTTTCTTTTTCTTCTCTTCATTACCGTTATCGTTATAATCATCCTTTATAGAAAAAATGACATCCTTCAAAGAATTTTTACCTATGTTGAGTATATAAAATCGAATTTGATGATGATACATCAATTTATGAACTTTCTTGCCGCGTTCATTAGATACATTCCCATCACTCAAATCATTATCAACAACTTCAATTATAGGTAAATTTTGCCCCGATGAATTACTAAATGAATCTGACTTCAGACTCTGTAATTTAAGCTCTGCTTCTTCAACTATTTTATCTTTCTGAATAATTTCTGCGTTTAAAACTTCGATTTGTTTGATTGCTTCCTCTAATTCTACTTGCTTATCGGAGGAAATAGAATTGCTAGTGTTTTTGTAAAATAAATATACAGAAACCGCTAACAAAACAAAACCAAAAAACGCCAAAACTACAGTCATCATAAGCTTTTTCCCTTTCATTAGAATTTTTAATTTAAATCAAATGATTTTTGATTTGGTAAAAATAATGGAATTTTCAAAAATTAAAACACTCAAAAACAACAAACTGTAAACATATTATTAACTATGATTTAAAATAAAAAAAGCATCTAAAAAAGAGAAGCTTCTGTGCGGGTAATAGTCCCAAAGCATCAGGGAAACCAACACGCCAAAAAAAAGTCCAAACTTTCGTTTGGACTTTTTGTGCGGGTAATAGGACTCGAACCTACACGCCTTGCGGCACCAGATCCTAAGTCTGGCATGTCTACCAATTTCACCATACCCGCAAAATTGATTGTATCAATAAGTGGGTGCAAATATAATCATAACTTCAAACTTTCAAAGGAAAAAAATTAAAAAAAACAATTCGCATTTTTTGTACTTTTGAATTCTATCAAAAACAAATCCATGGACACTATAAAAAACTACGTTCAAGAAAATAAAGAACGTTTTATTACTGAATTAATCGAATTATTAAAAATCCCATCCGTAAGTGCTGACAGCGCTTACGCTCACGATGTTATTGCTACCGCTGACGCGGTAAAATCTAGTTTAGAAAAAGCAGGTTGCCAACATGTCGAAATTTGCGAAACACCAGGATATCCAATCGTTTTTGGAGAACACATCATCGACAAAAATTTACCAACTGTTTTGGTTTACGGCCATTATGATGTGCAACCACCAGATCCAATGGAACTCTGGACTTCTCCACCGTTTGAACCGGTAATCAAAACTACCGAAATTCATCCGGAAGGTGCCATTTTTGCACGTGGTTCTTGCGATGACAAAGGGCAAATGTACATGCACGTCAAAGCATTTGAATATATGATTGCCGAAAATTGTTTGCCTTGCAATGTAAAATTCATGATTGAAGGCGAAGAAGAAGTCGGATCCAAAAGTTTGAGCTGGTTTGTCGAAAGAAATCAGGAAAAATTAAGCTGCGATGTGATTTTGATTTCCGATACCGGAATGATATCCAATCAGCAACCAAGCATTACAACTGGTTTGCGTGGATTGAGCTATGTAGAAGTTGAAGTTACGGGTCCGAATCGCGATCTACATTCCGGATTGTATGGTGGCGCGGTGGCGAATCCAATCAATGTATTGACCAAAATGATTGCTTCGCTTCACGATGAAAACAATCACATTACCATTCCAGGTTTTTATGACAAAGTAGAAGAATTGTCCGCTGCCGAAAGAGCTGAAATGGCGAAAGCGCCATTCTCTTTAGAAAATTATAAAAAAGCGCTAGATATAGAAGATATATATGGTGAAACTGGCTATGTAACCAACGAAAGAAACTCTATTCGACCTACGTTAGACGTCAACGGAATTTGGGGCGGATACACTGGCGAAGGTGCCAAAACAGTCATTGCCAGCAAAGCATTTGCTAAAATCTCGATGCGATTAGTGCCAAACCAAGATTGGAATGAAATCACTGAATTATTCAAAAATCATTTTGAAAGCATCGCGCCAAAATCAGTAAAAGTAAAAGTAACGCCACATCACGGCGGACAAGGTTATGTTACTCCTATTGACAGCATTGGTTATCAAGCGGCGAACAAAGCGTATACCGAAACTTTTGGTGTACCGGCAATTCCAGTCCGTTCAGGAGGAAGTATTCCGATTGTTGCCTTGTTTGAAAAAGAATTAAAATCAAAAACAATACTGATGGGATTTGGTTTGGATTCAGATGCCATTCACTCGCCCAACGAGCATTTCGGAATTTTTAATTACTTAAAAGGTATTGAAACGATACCTCTTTTCTACAAGTACTTTGTTGAGATGTCAAAATAATAAAATACCTGACAGCCACTGGCTGTCCTCCTCTTAATCTCAAATGTTGTTTTATAAATATTTTGTGGAGTTGAGTAAATAATTTTTCGCGCAAAGACACAAAGAAAACCCGTTCATTCATTATTGATTGAACGGTTTTTTTATGTTCAAAATTACCATTTAGACACAGGAGAAATCACATCAAGTTGATAAAGATTATGCGATTTCTCCCAAAAGGTCGAAATGACAAATTAGCCAACAAAACTAATTTTCAACATTTTACAGCACAATAAAAAATTTGGCTTTAAATTTGCATAATCATCATCAATCAATCTGACCCGGGACTTTTCGGGTTCAAAATCAATCATCATGTTAAAACGTTTTTTCCTCCTATGTTCCGGTGTCGATAGCGACATCGTAAACTCTTGTTCCAACGGCGAACAAAACAAATATGCTGGTATTGGCGCCACCGTTTTCTTTACAGCCGTTATGGCCTTTATTGCTAGTAGTTATGCACTCTATACCGTTTTCGACAATCCCTATATTGCTATTGCTTTTGGCTTAATTTGGGGATTTTTAATTTTCAATCTCGACCGATTTATAGTTTCAACCATCAAAAAAAGGGATCGTTTTTTAGATGAATTTATCCAGGCGTCACCACGAATTGTGTTAGCGATTATTATTGCTATCGTAATTTCAAAACCACTAGAAATAAAGATTTTTGAAAAGGAAATCAAAACCGTTTTATTGAAAGAGAAAAACGAAATGGCGATTGCCAACAAAAATCAGGTGGCCAATTATTTCAAGACGGATGTCGATAAAAACAAAGCGGAAATGGATAGTTTGAAATCGGATATTGCTAAAAAAGAAAAAGAAGTTGCCGATTTATATCAATCTTACATCACTGAAGCCGAAGGTTCGGCCGGAACTAAAAAAATGGGTAAAGGTCCGATTTACAAAGAAAAAAGATTAGCGCATGATTTGGCAGCACTACAATTGGATTCTTTAAAAATCAATAACGCTAAAATCATTGCGGATAAAGAAGCCAGAGCGAAAACACTGCAAACCGACTTAGACAAAAAAGTTACCGAAAGTCAACCTATCATAGATGGTTTTGACGGATTAATGTCTCGAATTAATGCTTTAGGAAAATTACCTTGGTTGCCTTCCTTCTTTATTATGTTGTTGTTTTTAGCCATAGAAACATCTCCCATCATTGCCAAACTATTATCACCAAAAGGCGAATATGATTTTAAGCAAGAAGATTTAGAAATGGGCATCAAAAATGTAATTTCACAAAACCGTTATCAAAGTGAATTGCAACGTAAAACGGATGCCGAAATATATGATAAGGTTTATGGAGCTATAAGAGAAGACAAAGAAATATATCACTACAAGAAAAAAGGCGCGACAGAATTACTCAAATTGCAAGCCGATAGTTTTGTAGAAAAACAAAAGAAATATTCTTAAAAAATAATTGAAATTGAACAAAATAACTTGTTCAAAAAGACTATAAAATCGTAGCGTTTGCTTTAATAAATATATCATAAAACTGCTTTTCATTGCAAATTTTATAATTTATTCCATTAACCAATACTTCCAATTCATTTTTTCCAAATTCATTTTCAAAAACAAACCAACTGAACCAATCTGACTTATCACCCAAAGCTAATTGCAGTAAACTTATATAGTCATCAATAAATTTATCCCCAAAATCACAATAACCAGATGAATCTGAAGATAACAACTTTATAAATAAAGTAAGTTTATCTTTCTCTTTTAAAAAACGCTTTAAATTGCTACTTGCTAAGTAGAAATCTTCATATTCCATAGGGAAAGTAAATTACTAAACTGTTACAATTATTGATTAGAAACACAATGTTAAGTACTACGATAAGTTGATTAAAGACGTGTTGTTATTTTATGGTTATAAGAAAATTAATTAAATCTAAAATATATTTTTTGCTATGGCCAGAATCAATTAAAACCGCATTAGTATACTCTAAATTTTTGATCTTTTCTAATAATGTTGTTTTATATGATATGATAAAAAAATACTCTATTTCAAAATAATATTTTTTCAATAAAAAGTAATCTTCAATGTCATTTACCATAAAGAAGCAAACCTGATAATTGGAGCTATTGTAGTTTTTTAAGTTAAATTTATTATTACAAATCTCCAGTGCCATTTTTTCGGAATAATTCCGTTTTATAAATGATGAAAATCCTTTCGAAGAATCATAGATTAATGCTTTTTTCATTGAAAAATTTTAAATAATCAGCATGCTTCCATAGCATTACAATTATACCCTATTATACTGTTGGTTTTGTAAATTAAATATTTGGCTTGTTTTATTGAACTTTCATTTTCTTTAGTTATCATAAACTGATAGTTTTCGTTATATGACAAAAAAGGAGATACCCTTGCTATTGATTTTTCATCAAACTGAGATAAGTTTTCGAATTGATTAAACATTAAATTAGTTTTAGAGGAAAAGAGAGTTAAAAAAAGTATTTTTTATAGTTCATTACCTATATAGAATTAAGAAGCTTAATTATCTTTATTAAATATTGCAATATGTAAAATTAACCTTAGCATAATGATTATCTTTTTTATTCGACGAAAAGACTTTTCTTATAGGTGGATTTCGTTTTATTAAAGACAAATAACTTTAACTATTAAAAAAAAGCCTCTAAAAAGAGGCTTAAAATGAAAGTAAATAATAATTTATAATAGATTTAGTTTTTCCATTAATATAGGCCTATTATTTTTACTTATAGGAATGATATCATTGCCAATTAAAACCGTAAAATCTTCAATATCTATAATCTTATTTAAATTAATAATATAGGAACGATGTGTTTTAAAGAAAGTGAAGCTTGGCAACTTTTCTTCCATTTTTTTCAATGTTGTATGTACAGTATGATTCGTTAAATCTGTTTTTATACTAATATAATCTCCTTTTGCATGAATATATTTTATAGTTGAAATATCAATTTTTATTAATCTCTTTCCAACATTTATATAAATATCTTTAATGTCTAAATTGGTATTTAGACTTGACTGTTTAACATATTTCTCTTTATGAACCGTAAATTTCTGAACTGCCCTTTGAAACCGTTCTTCATTAATTGGTTTTAATAAATAATCTAAAATAAAATCATAATTAAATGCCTCTATTGCAAAGTTCTTATCGGTAGTTACAAGAATTATTTTAGGAGGATTCTTTATTGTTTTAATAAAATCAAATCCGGAGAAATTTGGCATATGAATATCTAAAAAGATTAAGTCAATTGCATTATTTTCATTTAGATATTTTATTGCGTCAATAGCACTTTCAAAATCCTCAAGTAAAACCAAATTTGGAGATTTTAAAATCAATAGTGCTAAAACTTCTCTAGAAAATTTTTCGTCATCTATAATTATACAATTCATAACTGTTTAATTTTTTAAAATAAATTCTTTAATTGTATTTAGAATCAATTCAAATTCTTCTTTTAAATCCGTTGAGCTGATTTCTAAATTTTGTTGATATTGATAGGATAAATCATAGGCATTCTGCATCCCTAAAAAACCTATTTTATGTCTTATTTTGTGAACGATTCCTGAAGCCAACGAAAAATTGTTTTCTATGATTTTTAAGTTATACTCTTCAACTTCTTTACTAAATTCCTCTTTTAAAACTAACCATAAACTACTTTTAATGGTTTCGTTTCCATCGGAAAGTTGTATTAAATTAATTAAATTAGGTTCTTCTGTCATAGTTATTTATTTATGTATGGTAAAAAAGAATGTTGTGCCCATATTTTTTTGGCTTTCAATCCATATTTTCTCATTCTCATTTTTTAATATTCTTCTAACAATTGACAAACCAATGCCCGTTGATTTATTATTTGAATTGAAGGATTGAAACATTTCAAATATCTTTTTTTGATTGTTTTTTTCAATTCCAATTCCATTATCTTTTACAGCAAAAACATAATGATCTTTAAATTCTTCTGAAGAAATTTCTACATAGCCACTGGTTTTGTCATTATAATTTACCGCATTACTTATTAAATTTTGAAAAAGTTGTTGCATTCTGAACAAATCATTATAAATAATAGGTAACTCATTATTTATAGTAATTTTAATATGGCTAGGAATAAAAATGATGTCTTTAATAGTATTTATCAATAAATTCAAGTCAATTTTTTCTTTAACTTTTTCTAAATTTTCAATTTTAGAATAGGTTAAAATACCTTGAATTAACAATTCCATTTTCTCGGTTTTCTCTTGAATTAAATTCAGATACCGCGTTGTTTTTTCGTTAAAATCTACATCGTTATCTTCTTTAATAAATGTTATCAATGAGTGTATACTTCTTAGTGGCGATTTTAAATCGTGGGATACAACATGAGCATAGTCTAGCAGTTGTTCATTTTGCTTTTCGAGTTTTTCTAATAATAATTGTTTCTGTTTTTCGAGTTTCTTCACTTCGGTGATGTCAAAATGCAAACCAATAGAACCTATTACTGTACCATTCAAATCATAGTTTGGAGCGCCACTCACCAACCAAATTCGTTCTTCTCCATCTTTATTGTTTATGGTCAATTCATAGGAATCAGAAATTCCTTTCGCTCTTTCTAATTGTTTTGCAAGTAGTTTTTCACTTTCCGTGGGTGACAAAAAAAGTTCGGCTGCTTTTTTTCCAATAAGAAAATCTATTGGATATCCACTCATTTCTGAAAAGCGCTGATTCGCAAGCAACATACAATCGCTGTTATCCACTTCTAGTAAACCAATATTCATGTTATCGATAATACTTCTGTATTTTTCTTTTTCGAGATTAATACTTTCATTATATTTTTTTGGAAGTGTGATATCATCATAACTCCACAAATTACCTTTAAAGATTCCGTTTATTATAATTGGAATATATCGTCTTTGAAAAAATCGACCATCTACCAATTCGAGCTCTTCTTGTGCCTCAATTTCTTTATTGTTTAGTATTTGATTAATTCGAGTTATAAAAGTGTCTTTTTCTTTGAACATTCCTTTTACCTGTTCAGCAGAATTTGTACAATCAAACCCAATCATAGCTTCTGGTTCTAAGTCGATACCAAACATAGTGCAGAACTTTTTATTAACTAAAAGTACTTTTCTATTTTCATCCTCTAACAAAATGCCCGATTGTAAATTTAAAATCAAAGAAGCTAATCTATTTTCAGACTCTTTAAGTTTATCATTTATTTCTTTTTCTTTGGTGATATCCTCAATAATAATAAAATATTCAACAAAACTTCCCTCTGAATCTAACACCGGTTGTCCCTTCAATCTTGCCCAAAAACCAGTTTCATCCTTCTTTTTGTGATAAATCTCAGAGTCAAAAGTATCTCCTTTGTTAAATGATACTTTCATTTCTTTAATAGTATCCAAATTGGTTAATTCGGTTACTCCTAAATCAACCATTGTTTTATTAATGATATCACACCTAGTGTAACCGGTGAGCTCAAGATAGGCATCATTAACCCAAAATAATTTGCCGTCTAAATCAGTTAATACAACTCCATTTTTATTGGCACTTGCTACTAAAGAAAGTTTCTTTATTTCCTCTTTATCTTGAATTAATTTTTGTTTTTGTTCTTTTATTTTAATTATTAATTCTTTCAAATCTTCATTACTGTTTTCCTGATTTTTTAGCAAATGAAGCAAGTCGATTAGAGAGTCGTGGATGGCAAAATCATTTAATTTAAGATTATTTTCTATAACTTCATCCATAGACACAAACCAAGGAGATCCAACAAAAAGTATAGCATTGTTATAGGGTTGCAATTGACCTCTCAAAATAAATGAACTTCCAACTACAGTCTCAATTATAACTAATTGAGAAAAAAGCTCTGAAAAAGCATTAAAATTAGGAGAAGAAATCTCAGGTCTTATAACTTTAAATAGTTCTGTAAAGGATAGATTTTCTTTTAAGTGAGGAATTAATTTTGACAAACTATTCCCGTATTTAATAATATTTAAATCATTATCTATGAGTATAAAAAAAGGGAAAAGTTTATTAAAACTATCAAAGTCAAACTTAAATTGAAAATCTTTCATTGTTATAACCAAATAATTTTAAAAATTTCATGAGAATAACCATCGTTTCTTGACTGTATTAATATAATATCAATATTTGTCTTGAACATTTTTGATAATCCTTGCAGCAATCCTCTCACAAATTCCTGAAATCCATCTCTATTTGACAAATAATGGAGATTTAGACTTTCTTCGTTTATATCCGTTATTTTAAATTCGGGAGGAGAAAGTTTTGGATACATCAACATTATTCTATTGTGAAAATTTGGCAAATTCAAAATAAACTCTTTTAAAGTTGATCCACCAGACTCCATCAATCCTCTATATTTATCTTGTGTCGTTTTCATAATCCACCATTCACCAAAAACTATCAACACTTCTTCAATAGACATATTCATCTCTTCTGATACGGCAATTGCCAACTTAAAAGTAATATCATCGTCGTAGGGTTCGTTACTTATGAAAAAATCTACATCAATTCCACTTTTATCTATAATGGTTTCCCATTTTTCTTTTCCAAAATTGGCTATAACAAGTTCTTGTATTGCTTTATTTATAATTCCGTACATAATTTATACCAATTCGTTAACAGACCAATAGTCAAGTGTTCTTTTTACAATTTCCTTATAATCTTCATATTTCAGAGGTTTAATAATATAACCTGCAATACCAATTTTATAACACTCCAATATATCTTTTCGATTATTTGAAGTTGTAAAAACAATCGTTGGAATTTGTCTTAAAACATCATCCTCTTTCAAAATTCTTAAAAAATCAATCCCATTAAGCTTTGGCATATTTAAATCTAAAAGGATGATGTTAGGTAATGTTTCGTTTTGTCTTAAAACTTGTAATGCCTCTTCTCCATTAGTTGCTTCAATAACTTTATAGTTGTATTCTAATCCATCTATCACTCTATTGAATTTCATCCCTTCTATTAGATCGTCTTCAATAAAAAGAATGTCCATTTTTTTTTTCATCACGAATGATTTGAATTATTTTTCAAATATTGAATAATAATATCAAAAAAAATAAAAATTAGATTAAAAATCGTTAAAATATGATTTTCTGTAGACGGATGGTTCGATGAAAATTTAAAAAACTATAGACAAAGTAGTTGTATTATTACAATTCGTCTATTGAAATTTGTGATTTAAATGAAATAGTTGTTTTAAATTACAAATAAATATGGCATTATAGCTCTGTTAAATATTAATTTGAGATTGTACTTTTTTAGTTAAACTACTAAAAACTAATTCATAGGAATGATTAATGAGTTCACACATCATTTTATCGGAAACATCACTTTTAAAATCGACTGTATTCCAATGAATTTTACTCATATGATATCCTGGCTTTATAGCCTCAAACTCGGTTCGAAGTTCCTCGACACGTTCTGGATCGCATTTTAAATTTAAAGACGGTGTTCCTTTTTCCCATTCTTTTAAAGAAGTGAGACAAAACATTTTTCCGCCTACTTTAAAAACTAAGGTGTCTTCGTCAAACGGGAAATGTTCTGTTACTCCTTTTTTTGACAAACAAAATTCATAAAGTTGTTGAATGTTCATGACGATTAACGATTTATAAGTTATAAAGTTTTAATTACTTTCTCCATCATTTTCTCTGGATGAGCCAAAGAGGTAAATCCGAATTTCTCGTATAAAAAATGGGCATCAGAAGTTGCCAGACGCCAAATTTTAACTTGTTGCAATTGCGGTGCTGTAATCATCGCATTAATTAAAAGGGAAGAATAACCTTTACCTCTATGATTTTCATCAATAAAAACATCCATCAAATAAGCAAAAACAACATAATCGGTAATCACACGAGCAAAACCAACTTGTTCATCATCTAAATAAATTCCGAAACAAAAAGAAGCATCAATGGTAGTTTGTACTTCATCCATCGTTCTCGCAGTAGCCCAATAAATATCTTTCAAAAAGTTTTGAATAAACGGCACATCGAGTTTGCTTTTATCTGTGGAAACGGTTATCATTTGATTAACGATTGTTGATTAACGATTTCTGATTGTAGATTTTCATTCTGAATTCAAAAATCTTCATTCTTCAATCTTAAATAATATGGGTTTACTAGGTGATGCATCATTTTCAAACGAAGCGATTTGCAAATTCAAAATATAACTTCCATCTTGTATTGCTTCGTCAACAAAAATCATTTCGGTAATGGTACAATCCAATCGTGCATCAGAATTTAGATTATTGACATCTGTAACATTCCAAAAAGCTTTGTGCGCCAATAATTTTCCTTCGTCTTCTTCCCTATCCACACTTGGTAAATCGATTAACAAATGTTTGATACCAATTTCTCGAATAAAAGTCGAAGCTTCTTTTGAAAGATAGGGCGGATTCGTTTTGGAGTAATTTTTTTGCTTTTTGAATTCTAAATTGGGTAATGTTCTGATGACAATTGCTTCAGGATTGAAACTTTTATTATGTGATTTCTCGACTGCGCTCGAAGTGACAAAATGATGTTGAATTTGCTCTTTTGTAATCACCAAATCGTCATCAATAGTTGATGGTGTAACCGAAATCAATTTGGCAGTGAAGAAAAACTGCTTCAAACATTGATTAATAGAATAAAATTCTCTTGTAATGTGTCCAAGACATTCCGTGTGCGTTCCGTGTCCGTGTGGATTGAAGAAGATGTTGTTAAAATTAGTCGAACTTCCTTCAGAAACTTTTCCAATCCAATCACCAAAACGAACGGGTTCAATTATTGGTTTTTCTAGATACCACGCAATCGGATTGGCATCAGTATTGGTTAATGAAATAGAAATATCAAGAGGTTTTGATAAGTCGATTTCGAATGTAGAATTGATAATAGTTTTCAAGTGAAATGATTTTAATCCAAATTTAGCAAAAATAAGTCGGAAGCAATTCCGTCACTCAAAAACTTACCACTTTTGGTAGTTCTCAAAATGTTATCGTCTACAAAAAGCAAATGATCTTCGATATATTTAGCAGCTTGTTGGTTTAAATAATCGAAATAGGTTTTGCCAAACTCTTTTTCAATTCTGTCTAAAGAAATGCCCCAAATAGTTCGTAAACCCGTCATGACATATTCATTATAATGATCGGTTTTGGTCAAGGTTTCTGTCTCAGATGGTAATTGATTTTCGGCAATTGATTTTAGATAAAGTGAATTATTTGAGACATTCCAACTTCTTGAAATTCCATCATAACTATGCGCCGATGGTCCAATGCCAATATATTTTTTTCCTAACCAATAACTCGAATTGTTTTTGGAAAAATAATGTTCCTTTCCAAAATTAGATAATTCATAATGTATGAATCCGTTTTCTTCTAATTTGTCAACCAATAAATGAAAGTGATCTTGGGCTACTTCATCATCAGGTTGCGGAATAATTCCTTTTTGGATAAAGGTATGCAAAGCCGTTTTGGGTTCGACCGTCAAAGCATAGCTAGAAATATGCGGCACATTAAAGGACAAAGCGGTATCTATATTTTGCAACCATTTTTCTTTTGACATATTTGGGACTCCATAAATCAAATCGATGGAAATATTATCAAAATATTTCGAAGCCATTTCCAAGCATTTTTTGGCTTCATCCGAATTGTGAGCGCGGTTCATTAACTTTAAATCATCTTCAAAAAAAGATTGAATGCCGATAGAAAGACGATTAATTCCTAAAGAACGATATTCTTCATAAAAATCTCTCGACTGCGCGCGGAATGACAATACATTGGAGATTAAATCATCTGGATTGGCTTCGACAGTAATTTCAGGATTTTCAATTACGTTATAATTACGAAATACTTCATCAATCAAAAATCTTAAATCGTCAATCGTCAATATCGACGGTGTTCCGCCACCAAAGTAAATCGTTTCAATCACTTCATCTTTAAACTCATTTTTGCGCAACCCGATTTCTTTAGCCAAAGCCAAAACCATTTCCTCTTTTTTCTTTAATGAAGTCGAAAAATGGAAGTCGCAGTAATGACACGCTTGTTTGCAAAAAGGAATATGGATATAGATGCCTGACATGTTTTTAGTGGTCAGTGGTCAGTTTTTAGTGGTCAGAACTGCTTACTGAACACTGAATACTGAACACTATTTTTTAATTCGTTCCTCATTCTGTTTTACAAAAGCATCCCAACCCGTATAACTTTTACTTCCTGTCACTTTTCCTGAGTTGAAAAAATGACAAACGGCGGCTGCCAATCCATCGGTAGAATCCAAATTTTTTGGTAATTCTTTTAACCCTAAAAGCTGTTGCAACATCTTGGCCACTTGTTCTTTACTGGCATTTCCGTTGCCCGTAATTGCCATTTTTATTTTTTTGGGTTCGTATTCGGTAATCGGGATTTGGCGGGATAAACCCGCTGCCATTGCCACACCTTGTGCTCTTCCAAGCTTTAGCATCGATTGTACATTCTTTCCGAAAAAAGGTGCTTCGATAGCAATTTCATCCGGATGATGGGTTTCAATGAGCTCTATGGTACGTTCAAAAATAACTTTCAGTTTAGTGTAATGATCATCATATTTACTCAAAATCAGTTCGTTCAATTGAATGAACTCCATTTTTTTGTTGACTACTTTGATTAATCCAAAACCCATAATGGTTGTTCCGGGGTCAATTCCTAAGATGATGCGTTCGTTGGACATTTTGGTTGATGGTTGATGGTTGTCGGTTGCTGGTAGTCGGTTTAATTCATTTTCAAATCTTCATATCTTCAAATCGATTTACCTACTTTTGCAACAATGATTACAATTCCACACAAAGCTAAGCAATTCATCGTTTTTCTAATCAAACTTTTGATTGTAACTGCTGCTTTTTATTTCATCTACGATCAATTAGCCCATAATGAGCAACTCGACTGGGAGAAATTCATAAGTTTGGTAAAAGAAAAAGCAAGTTTTTGGGGAATTGTGTTTTTACTTTCTTTCAGCTTTGCCAACCGATACCTTGAAATTCTGAAATGGCAGAATCTGGTTTCTATTTTAAAACCTATTTCGCTTGGCGAATCAACCAAACAGGTTCTCGGAGCATTAACCGCGGGTATTTTCACGCCGAATGGTTTGGGAGAATATGCTGGAAAAGCGTTGTATTTTGATAAAAAGAAAACCAAAAAAATTATTTTTCTGAATCTGATTTGTAATGGAGTTCAAATGATTTTGACGATTTTTTTTGGAATTATTGGACTTTTATTTTTAGGATATACTAAAGAAGTAACTATTTTGAGTTGTATAATTCTTGTTCTGTTTACTCTTTCCTTTTTTACAAAAAAATTAAAAATAAAGGAATATTCTATTGAGAAAATTTTAATCAAAACTGGAGAAATTCCAAATACAATTCATGCGAAGAACAACATTTTAGCTACTTGTCGCTATTTGGTTTTTTCGCACCAATACTATTTTTTATTTCTGGCTTTTGGTGTAGATTTACCCTATCTAACCATGATGGCTACTATAGCAACGGTTTATTTTTTGGCTTCGTCATTGCCGAGTTTTCAGTTTTTAGATTTTGCTGTAAAAGGTAGTGTGGCGGTTTTTTTCTTCGGGAAATTAGGCATCAACGAATGGATTGTAGTTTTTATTGCTACACTTATGTGGTTTTTAAATGTGGTGTTGCCCGTTGTTATCGGGAGTTATTTTGTACTTAAATTCAAACCAAAATGGGAATAATTTCAATTGTTTTAATAGTTATTTTGATGGTATATGTTTTTCTAATTCTCCAATTAATTTTTGGATTTAGTAAAGTGAATTCATTTGCAGTAACTGATTTGTCTCCGAAAACTGCTTTTACGATCGTGGTACCTTTTCGAAATGAAGAAAAGAATTTACCCAAACTAGTAGCATCGCTTTCGCAACTACAGTATCCAAAACATTTGATACAATTTGTGATGGTGGATGATTTTTCTGAAGATCATTCTGTTCGGGTTTATAACCAATGGCGAATGGCGAATGAATCATTTGACACCACGCTTTTAGAAAACCTTCATCTTTCTTATTCCCCAAAAAAAGATGCCTTAACTAGAGCCATTCCTATTGCCAAACACGATTGGATTGTTACTACAGATGCTGATTGTATTGTAAATAAAAATTGGCTGCTCACTTTAGATAATTATATTCAAACGAATACCCCAGAAATGATTGTGGGTGCTGTGATGTATAAAACCAAGAACAATTGGTTTCATCATTTTCAGCAATTGGATTTAATGAGTTTGCAGGGAACCACTATTGGTAGTTTTGGCATTGGGAAACCATTTATGTGTAATGGTGCTAATTTTGCTTACACTAAAAAATTCTTTGCCGAAATTGGCGGTTTTGGCGGAATTAATGATAAAGCCAGCGGTGATGATGTGTTACTATTGCAAAAGGCAGTCAGTGCCAATTTAGACAAAGTGCATTACCTAAAAAATAATGACTTTATCGTTAAAACAAAGCCCGAAAACGATATGTTTAAGCTCTTTATGCAGCGTGTTCGTTGGGCAAGTAAATCGACTAGTTATAACAGTAGTTATGCTAAATTACTAGCTATTGTTGTGTTAATGATGAATCTTGGTTTAGTAATTGGTTGTTGGTTGGCGGTTGCTAGTTGCTTGGATTGGAGAATATTAGTAGTTATATTTTTTGTAAAATATATCGTTGATTACATCTTACTTTATAAATCTAATGCTTATTTACGAAAAGGTAAATTATTTGTGCCGATAGCGAGCAGCATCGTTTATCCTTTCTTTTCGAGTTTGGTTGGAATCTATTCTTTGTTTGGAAACTTTCGCTGGAAAGGAAGAAGTTTTTCTAAATAGCCCCGATTGCAGTGGTATCTTTTATACCTGTCAGGTTTTTAAAAACCTGACAGGTATAAAAATATAACGGAAAGCGGGAATCAGCTCCTTCCATCGACTGCGCTCAAGATGACATTTACTCCGATTTAATAATTACGGGTAATACAAACTTAGTTTTAACGGGAATTCCTCGTTTTATTGCCGGGTTTACTTTTGGGAAATCTACTAAACGAACACGAAGAATACTGTCTATTTTTATGGTATCATAAGCCACAGAATCTTTTGGAAATTGCGGTTCAAATTCCATTTCTGAATTGGGCAAAACAGTTACTTTAACTTCAATCGTGTCTAATTTTGGGAAAAGCGTTGAAAGTGTGTCAACTGCTAATTTTTGTTGAATGGTAGCCGTTATGAAGTCGAAAAAACATTGTTTTCGCTGTATAGCATCACTGAGTTTTTCGCAATCGTTTACTGATGGATATTCATCGACTTCATTCCAATTGATTTCCTTCATTTCCTTGTTTAACAAGTCTTGTTCGGAAGGTACTTTCTTCTCCAAGAATTGGCAGGAAAAACAAAAAAAGACTAAAAATAAAGCGCACGCTTTTTTCATGAATGGGTTCCATCGGATTAACAGTTTCAAAAATAAGAAATTATATTCACGAAGTTACTGTTTGCCCAAAAAAGAAAAGCCCTCTCGAAAGAAGGCTTTGTTATTGGTTTCTTTGAATTTATTCGACTATCAATTTTTTAACCACTTTCAAATTGGTATCGTTAGTTACTTCTAGAAGATACATTCCTTTGGAAACTGAGGATAAATCGAGTGTTTGGATAGAAGCCGTGATTGGTTTTTGAGCAATTATCATCTTTCCTGACACATCATAAACGGCAATATTAGTGATAATACCAGTATTTTTGACTTTAATCGTTACGATATCTGAAACCGGATTCGGATAGAAAACAAAATCGGCATTTTCGAATTCTCCTACACCCAATTGTTGCACAAATTCCGTAGTAAACGTATTGGTAATAATTGGCGGATTAAAGTCGAAATAAATTGAAGCGGTATTTGGAATAATATCACCTATCGCATACCCTGGCATTGGTTTTATTTGGAAAGTAATGTATCCTTTTCCGATGTTTGTATCTGCAACTGATGGTGGTAACTGGATATCGTTAAAAATCCAATTCACGTTCCTTTCAACTCTATCCATAATATAAGGATGACTGGCACTTATCATTTTAATGGTACTCTTGTCCAAACCGGCATCCAATATATCGTTAACTCTCACATTTTCGGCATTAGCTGTTCCTGTATTTTCAAAACGAATGGTGTACGTTAAATAATCGTTTGAGTTAAAAGTCGAATATAAAATTTTTTCCCCATGCGCTTCCATTTTATCATTTGGGTCATAGGCACCTATAATAATTTGTGTATTGTTTGCAGAATTATTCGTCGGTACTACATCACCAGTGAGCGGAGCAATTGACGCTGTATTAGTCAACAATCCGCCAAGGTTTACTGTTGGTATGGTTGGTATTTGCATAGACACCGTCATTTCTCTAGACTCAAAAGGTAATAAATTTGTAAACCCATATGTAAATCCATTGGCAATTGGTAGTGTCCCAGTTTGTGTATTTGCAAATATTGAAACCAAAGGATCATGATTGAACGTAACTGTTCCAGATGCTATGGTTTGGTTTCCGTTATTCGTATACACAACTTTATTTTGATAAGTGAATCCTGGTCTTGGCGCATTTACCGGAATAATATTAACTGCTAAATCATTATAGGGTTGTGATATGGTTATTGGAAAATTATAGGTCTGCATTCCGGAACCTATTACTACATTTACATTGCTGTATAAGGAAGTTGTAATACCATACGACGAAGAATAATTCGGATCAATCGCATAACTCAAATCATAGGAGTTTGAACTATTAGTATCATAAATAGTATAGATGCCAGTTGGCGAAACTATATTATGAACATTTCCGTTGTTGTTGATTTCATATGTAAATTGTCCTAAAGGAAAATTTTGTTCGCCGTTGTCTTGTGTTCCATTGCTGTTGGCATCTAAAAAGGCATTCAATTTTAATCCGGAACAATCAATAGCTCCAGTAGATCCGGATACTTCTGATATTTTAATATAACCCGGTTGGTTACTGAAATTGGTTACCATTAACAAATAAAATTGCCCCGGTTGTGCGTTCGTAATAATGGCATTTTCTACAGGTGCCGATGAATAACTACAGCCAATAATATTGTTAGCAGTTAATTGTCCGTTGCACGGAGTTACTGGATCAGTAAATGGTCCGAAAATGACAAAATCAGCATCTAAATTAGGAGTGCTAACATTTGGGCTTGTCCCTTGTTCAATTAACAAATTTATGGTTCCGGCCTGACTTATTGGAAGGTAAAACCAAGTTGGATTTGGCGTGGTAAACAAACAACCGTAAGCAACTGTTGACGGAATGTTTGTAGTATTATTAAAAACTGTTCCGAGTGCACTACAAAGGGAATTAGCTTGCGAACAAGTATAAGCAATATTACAATTGGCAAAAACCTGTAATTGGAAACTGTAGATATTATCACAACCATTAGGAACAATCTCCCTAACAAAAACAGCTGTTAACTGATTTTGAACTCCAATATTTAAAGCCGAAGGATTATTAAATGGCACCACTTGATTTTGAGCGTTAGCCAAACTAGGATAATACTCTAAAACATTGGTCGAATTGATTTGAGCCTGAACTGTTGTTAAATCAAATGTCACTACACTATCATTGTTATCATCACATTGCAGCATATTGTTAAGCGGTGTAACTTCGGCTGAAACAGTTTCAACAATAAGAGAAAAACCAAATATTTGATACGTTTGAGTAGCATTATTCTCTAATCTAGCATAAATAGGTTGTGAAGAGGAAACACAATAAGGCGATACTAAAGCATTGGCATCATTTTCAGCATTTGTCAATGAGGTATGATACGTTAGGGTAAACGCTGATGGATTTAAAGTATTGAGAATAAAAATATCATTAGATACAAAGTCAAAACAAGCTAAACCGTTATCATTTGCACATTGTCTTAAATCAACCGGTTGGCCAGGTTGAGGAGCACAAGCTCCAGTCGTATATGTAATCGAATTTGATGCAACACTCATTCCGCTATTACCACAATTAGCTCTTACAGAAAAAACATATGTGTTACCACAAAGTAGATTTGGAATTGTAATATTGCTTATAAGCCCTGTGGAAATTGCTACATTTGGACCACCAAGCACTTCGTATGTTACGGTATAAGACACAGCACCTGAACTTTGTGACCAATCAAGAGTTATAGAATCTGCCGTTGTACTGCTAATGAAAAAATTTGTCGGTGCCGGGCAATTCGGATTTTCACAATCTATAGTAACCAATTCAATTACTCCTACAGAAAAACAACCATTTTCAGCAAAACTAGCTCGGTAATAAACCGGTGGTTGAATTGGAGCCATTACTGGACTTAGATAGCAACTTGGATTTTGGATAGGAATACTTCCGGTTTGAGCATCTGCCAATGTCTGAAAGTAAGTGACGAACACCGGAGGTTGACCTTGTACAATTTCCGCTTCTACCGAAGTTAAGTCCCAACAAGGAAAACTCGGAATTAAGTTGGCACAATTGGTTATGGTTACAGTTGGTGCTTCGGGTGATGAGATAACTGTCAAATTATAGGTCAAAATGGTAACTTCACTAGTAGCAACGGTTACTATCCTAACAAAAACAATTTGAGTGTTAGGGTTGATGTTCATATAAGGGCTCGTCATCGGATTGACCCCTGTTACCGCATCGGTTTGTGTTTCATGATGGGTAACCAAATAGTTCTGGGGATTTAAATTTCCTAGGATTTCAAAGGTGATTTCACCCAAAAAAAAAGCAGCGATTCCGTCATTATTGTCATCACACACATTGTTGAATTGTGATGGCTGATTAAAATTTTGAGCTACTAAAATAGACGTTGAAAAAAACAAAACGAAAACAAGTAATAGTTTTCTCATGATGTGGAATTGGTTTGGTTGATTGATAATTTTTCTTAGTGAAACATTATGCTCTAAGGGTATCGCAAGTTATGAATTTTCAATCAATTACAAAATAAAATCCAACTTTCTGTAAATCAAAAAAGCCATCCTTAGATTCTGAAATTAATTCAGAATAAATGGAAAGCTTTTCATTGGTCTAACTACTAAACCGCGCTACGAGTTACAAAGTCGTAGCAAAACAACACAACTAATTTTGAATGACTCACTTAAGTTGGTGAATGCATTTCATTTGCTTTTTTGGGTTATCCCAAAAGACAATCATTTTGATTGCTTTTTTGGGCAAAAAAGCACTTTGTTTCCAAAGTGCTTTTCCCAATTTCGCGGTCTGGACGGGACTCGAACCCGCGACCCCATGCGTGACAGGCATGTATTCTAACCAACTGAACTACCAAACCATCGCTTTATTGCGGTTGCAAATATACAACCGTTTTTGATTTTTGCAACTTTTTTCATCAAAAAATTAGGCGCTTTCTATATTATTAACCAAACATTTGTTTTTCAACCAAGTAGGTTGTCAAAATCTTTTCAAAACTATCTTCTACAGCAACGGGAACGTATTTAATTCTGTTTTGTGCGCAAGTCATAGCTAATGTTTTAAAATAATCTGAAACCTTTTCTTCATAAACTCCTTTGATTGTATCTGCAAAAACATTGATTTGTTCTCCTGTTTCAATATCGATAAACTTTCGAGGTGCATTATCAAAATTAAAATTAACTTCCGTTTTTTTATCAATCACATGAAAAACAACCACTTTGTGTTTGTTGTGTTTTAAATGTTGTAGTGCGTTAAAAAGGGCTTCGTTGTTAGCCATCTGAAACATATCTGTAAATAAAACAATCATAGAACGACGGTGTATTTTTTCAGCGATTTGATGCAAAAAGGTTACGGTATCAGTACTTTTTGAAACTTTTGGTTTTTCTAAAAGTTCTTCGAGTTTACTCAAAATCATGCGATGATGACGGTCGCTCCCCTTTTCGGGTGCATAATATTCATAATTATCCGAATAGACACTTAATCCAACGGCATCTCGTTGTTTTTTTAATAAATTCATTAAAACTGCCGAAGCTAAAACGGAGAATCCAATCTTGTTATGGAAAAAAGGTTCGTCGCTTTTTAATTTTGGATAATGCATTGATGAAGAATTATCAAGAATCAAATGGCATCTAAGATTAGTTTCTTCTTCATACCTTTTGGTATACAATCTATCCGTTTTAGCAAATAACTTCCAGTCAATATGTTTAGTGCTTTCGCCAGAATTATAGACTTTATGCTCCGCAAACTCTGCCGAAAAACCATGAAAAGGTGATTTATGCATTCCTGAAATAAAACCTTCTACGACCTGATTGGCTAACAATTCTAAATGTTTAAATCCCGAAACGAGTTCTTTTTGTTCTTCTATCTTCATGTATCAAAGATAATTTGATTATTTGAATTTAAATGTATAAAAAAAGGTTTGACTTTCGTCAAACCTTATACTTGAATTTATTATTGATTACAATAACGCATCAATTGCATCTGTATAGGTTTTTTTTGGTGCTACACCAACCTGACGACCTACTACTTCTCCGTTTTGAAAGACTAAAACTGTTGGAATGTTACGTACTCCATATTTAGCAGCAAATTCTTGATTTGCATCTACATCAACTTTTCCAACGGTTGCTTTTCCTTCATATTCGGTAGCAATTTCGTCGATTACTGGTCCAACCATTCTACATGGTCCACACCAAGCCGCCCAAAAATCTACTACTACCGGTTTATTTGATTTTAATACTACCTCATCAAAAGTAGCATCTGTAATTGCTAGTGCCATATTTTATATGTTTAAATTATTGTATTTATTAGAGGTCAAAATTAGGCATTAAATTTTGTTTTCCTTTAGGTAAAAAATCAGTTTTTACTATTAATTCATTATCAGAACTGATACTTAATTCAAACTAAATTTAATATTCATTTTTTCTAACTCAAACAGTAAATCGTTTGAGATTTTTAATTTTAATTTTCTACTTGGCAATGAAACTTTGGTAACTATAGGGTTCTCTAGTTCTATTATTGGAATTTCGATATCTAGATTTTCAGTATCACTATTTTCTTCCAACTCAATTACATTTTTAGTAATTACTTCGGTTATTTTTGGAGTCTTATCATATTCTACAATTTCAAAGGTTACCGATTTATCTCCTTTATAGGATTGGAAAATGGTGTTTAATTGCTGAATCGAATGTTGCTGCAAATCCTCAATATCCATTTGAATACTCAATTTTTTAGCAAAAAGCGATAGCACATCTTGTAGTTGTTTTACTTCTACAAATTGAATTCTTGGATCCGATTTTTTACCGGTTTCTCTATTCACCCAACCTTCTTTTATGGACACTTTAAAATAGACAAATTGGTTATTAATTAAAAAGTGTCGGTATTTCAAATATTCTTCATCAAAAATTCTAAACTCATGACTTTCATCATATCCTTCTAAAGTGAACATCGCCCAATCTTTCCCATTTTTTGCCGTTCGGTATTGTACATTAGTTACAATTCCTGCAAAAGTGAGTGTCTTACTGATATAATTTTCAAGATTTTTGAGATTTTCTAATTTACTGTTACAAAAATATTTCATTTCGAAACGATAATCATCCAACGGATGACCCGAAATATAAATCCCAACCACTTCTTTTTCTTTGGCTAGTTTCTCCATAGTACTCCATTCTTCACATGGCGGAACTAATGGTTCGGCAATTTGCACTTCGCTAGCATCACCAAACAAACTTACTTGAGAGGAATTTTCATTTTCTTGAAACTTAGACCCATATCGTATGGCTTTTTCTAAAAAAGTAATTCCTTCTCCTTCAATATGAAAATACTGTGCTCGATGGGTGTTTTCAAAACAATCAAATCCTCCTGCTAAGGCTAAACTTTCAAATGCTTTTTTGTTGGCTGCTCTCAAATCTATTTTTTTAGCTAAATCGAATATTGATTTATAGGGCTCGTCTTTTCTGTTTTGAACAATAGTATCTACTGCATTGGCACCGACACCTTTCACAGCACCAATTCCAAAACGAACAGCATAATTTTCATTTACGGTAAATTTATAAAAGGACTCATTTACATCTGGTCCTAAAACTTGTAATCCCATACGTTTGCATTCTTCCATAAAAAAGGAAACTTGCTTAATATCATTCATATTATTGGATAAAACGGCAGCCATATATTCGGCTGGATAATTGGCTTTTAAATACGCTGTTTGGTAGGCGATCCAAGCATAGCATGTAGAGTGCGATTTGTTAAAAGCATACTCAGCAAAAGCTTCCCAGTCTTTCCAAATTTTTTCTAATTTATCGGCGGAATGGCCTTTAGCTTCGGCTTGAGAAATAAATTTTGGCTTCATTTTATCCAAGACATCCTTTTGCTTTTTCCCCATTGCTTTACGCAAAACATCGGCATCACCTTTGGAAAAATCAGCCAGCTTTTGAGACAAAAGCATCACTTGTTCTTGATAAACAGTAATTCCATAGGTTTCTTTAAGCAGTTCTTCGCAAGCTTCAATATCATAAGTGATTTCTTCTTCACCGTTTTTTCGTTTTATAAAACTAGGAATATAGGCAATTGGTCCCGGGCGATACAACGCATTCATAGCAATCAAATCGCCAAAAACGGTTGGCTTTAATTCCTTCATATACTTTTGCATTCCAGGGCTTTCATATTGAAAAATCCCAACGGTTTCACCTCGCTGAAAAAGTTCGTAGGTCTTGGTATCATCTATTGGAAATTCATCTGGATTTAAATCTTTTCCAGTTCTATATTTTACGAGTTTTACGGTATCTTTAATTAAAGTTAAGGTTTTTAATCCCAAGAAATCCATTTTTAATAATCCGGCACTTTCTACAACGGAGTTATCAAATTGAGTAACAAACAAATCAGAATCTTTGGCTGTTGCTACTGGAACAAAATTGGTAATGTCACTTGGTGTAATAATAACGCCACAGGCGTGTATCCCAGTATTTCTTAGATTTCCTTCTAAAAATTTTGCTTGATTTATCGTATCAGCACATAAGTTTCCTTCTTTTGAAAGTGAAATTAATTCTTTTACTCTCTCAAATTCTTCTGGGCGTAGTGCTTTTTTAATGGTAACTTCATCTTCGGATAAAAGTCGGGCTAAATTCCATTTAGAAGGCATTAATCCCGGAATTAATTTAGCTACTTTATCCGCTTCAAAAAGTGGCAAATCCATTACTCTAGCCGTGTCTCGAATACTCGATTTGGTAGCCATAGTACCATAGGTAATAATTTGAGCCACTTGTTTAGAACCGTATTTTTGGATTACATAATCCATTACTTTACTTCGTCCTTCGTCATCAAAATCGATATCAATATCAGGAAGGGAAACCCTGTCTGGATTTAGAAAACGCTCAAAAAGTAAATTGTATAATAACGGATCTATATTGGTTATTCCGAGACAATATGCTACAACCGAGCCTGCTGCAGAACCACGACCTGGACCGACAGAAACTTCCATTTTTCTAGCTTCTGCTATAAAATCCTGTACAATTAAGAAGTAACCTGGATAACCAGAATTTTCAATAGTGAGTAACTCAAAATCGATGCGTTCCTTTATTTCCGAAGTGATTTCGGCATATCGCTTTTCTGCTCCTTTGTAGGTTAGATATTTTAAAAAAGCATTCTCTCCACGTTTCCCTTTATCTTTCTCATCTTCTGCAACTAAAAACTCCGAAGGAATATCAAATTTTGGCAACAAAACATCGCGAGATAAATCGTAGATTTCTATTTTATTAACTATTTCTTCTGTTGTTGCAATGGCTTCCGGCAGATCATGAAATAATTTTTTCATTTCATCTGCCGACTTAAAATAATATTCCTGATTATTTAATCCGTATCGATAACCACGACCGCGACCAATTGGGGTTGATAGTTTTTCACCATCGCGCACACACAACAAAATATCATGCGCATTAGCATCTTCTTTATTGATATAGAAAACATTGTTGGTCGCTACTGTTTTTATTTGATGCTTTTTAGCTAATGCTATCAACGAAGTGTTTACTCTATTTTCATCTTCCTGATTGTGACGCATTAATTCCAAATAAAAATCATCGCCAAACTCCTGTTTCCACCAAATCAAAGATTCTTCTGCTTGGTTCTCACCAATATTTAAAATTTTACTTGGTATTTCACCATATAAATTTCCTGACAAAACAATGATGTCTTCTTTGTATTGTTGAATAGCTTTTTTATCTACTCTTGGTACATAATAAAATCCTTCAGTATAAGCTATCGATGATAATTTAGCCAGATTATGATATCCTTTTTTTGTTTTGGCAAGAAAAACAATTTGATAACCATTATCTTTTCTAGATTTGTCTTTTAAGTCATCACAAACGTAAAACTCACAGCCAACAATAGGTTTAATAATAGTTTCTGTTGGAGTTTCTCCGTTTTCTTCTGAAACTTTATTTTTGGCTTGAGCCGATTTATTATGGTATAAAATATCTCGAACAAAATGAAAAGCGCCCATCAAATTGGCATGATCTGTCATGGCAACAGCAGGCATTTTATTAGCAACTGCCGCTTTTACTAAATCGGCTACACTAATGGTAGATTGCAATACTGAAAATTGGGTATGATTATGCAGATGAACAAAATCAACAGCATCTAAACTATGAAGATCTAGTTTATTTTTATGAGTAGAAATTGCAACTTCTTCCTCTTTTTGAAATTGCTTCTTAATTTCTTCCGATGCCTTTTTAAGATTGATGTGATTCAACCCGATAAGTTGAATTTCTTGTGGATTATGTACTTTAAATTCTTTGAAATAATCAGCCGTAACTTCTAATTCTTCTTTGGTGAAATTATCTCTTCTTATTAACTCTAAAAAGCAACGAGTTGTTGCTTCAACATCGGCAGTGGCATTATGCGCTTCTGAAAACGGAACTCCAAAAAGGTAGTGATGTAACTCGGTTAAGGTAGGCAACTTGAACTTTCCACCTCGACCACCAGGTAATTTTAATAATGACGCTGTAACTTCGGTACAGGTATCTAAAACAGGCATTGAACTCATTGGAGATTGAATGTCCATTCTATGGAATTCGCAACCCATAATATTGACATCAAAGCCCACATTTTGACCAACTATGAACTTGGCTTTTGCCAGAGCAATAGTAAACTTTTCTAAAACTTCTTTTAAATATATTCCTTGTTCTTGAGCTAATTCTGTAGAAATTCCATGGATTCTTTCAGCATCATACGGCACATTGAATCCTTCAGGTTTTACTAAATAATCTTGATGCTCGATAAGATTTCCCAGCTCATCATGCAACTGCCATGCAATTTGAACACATCTTGGCCAATTGGTAGTGTCTGTAATTGGTGCTGCCCAATTTCTTGGTAATCCGGTCGTCTCAGTGTCAAAAATTAAATACATCTATTTTTTATTGATTAGGCATCCGAGGCATCGCCTTACAGAGCGAAGCTAAAAGGCATTAGCCAAATGCTTTTTTATGATAAAAACAAAAATACATTTTAGCCTTTAGAAAATGAATTTTAGTTATCAACAAAAAAGAAAAAACCACCTCAATTGAGGTGGTTTTAAAATGTTTATTTTAGAATGTAGACTAGTATCTTCCTCTATCTCCGCCACCACGAGAATTACCACCACCATTATAACCACCACCACCTGAACGGTTGTTGTTAAAAGTTCTTCTTTCACCTTCTGGTTTTGGCTCAGATTTGTTTACTACTATAGTACGTCCTTCAACCGTAGCACCATTTAGTTCTTGAATTGCTTTTTCAGCTTCAGTGTCATTTTCCATTTCTACAAAACCAAAACCTTTACTTCTTCCAGTAAATTTATCAGTTATAATTTTTACGGAATTAACCGTTCCATAAGCCTCAAAAGACTCTCTTAAATCTGCGTCGTCAATACTAAACGGAAGACTTCCAACAAAAATGTTCATATTATTAATTTAAAATTCAATGGCAAAGGTACGTTAAATAAAATGTAAACCGTTATTAATTTGCACTTTATTATATTGTTAACAAAAAAAGCCATCTTAGCAGATGGCTTTATGTATTTTAAAATCAAAATATTATATTGATGGGAATATTGGAATTTTATAAAACTCACCATATTGGAAATTCAAAATAGGCCCTCCAAAAGGACTATTATTGGCGTTGGCTGCGTTGAATTTAAACTTACCTGAAACCGTAAAATTCACATTGTCATACTCTGTAATCTTTATTTCTCCATTACTGTTTTGAACATTCGTTACTCTAAATTTACAGTTGACATTTCCACCAGCAACTGTAATTAAATCTCCTGCCAAATAACCGCTACCTCTTGATGAAGTTGTGATTAAAGTTACAACTCCAGAAGCATTTACAGTGATATTAACTGTTAAACCGCTTCCTGTTCCGCCTGTAGTTGCTACAGAACTTGCACTTGCATAACCTGTTCCGCCATTAACTAAAGCTATAGTTGAAACAGGTCCAGGAACAGCAATTGTTGCATATTCTAAGGATACATCTTCAAAGTTTGAAGAGTAGGTAGCTCTATTATTTAAGTTTGTTGTACCTAAAATATAGGTTCCAACATTGGCACTTGCTGTATTTAAAGTAAGAACTTCATATTGAGTTAGTGCTTCTATGGTAAGTTTGCCAGTTGCCGAAACATAAGCTCTTGCGTCATTAGCTCTCCAAAACACATCGTCTTTTAAGCCCTGAAAACCAGGATTATTAAAACGGACATCTTCTTGGCATGAAGAAAAAGCTAAAACAATGGTAAGTAGGGACAAAAATCTTTTCATCTTTTTAGTTTATTTGTTTACAAAAATAACTTTTTTAAATAAAAAGTCAATGAAAATTGAAAATTTTATAGAAAACATAGATAGAGAACTATTTAAAAATCAAAAACTTTCGTTTGAATTAGTTTGTTTTCAAAAAAAAGCTATCTTTGCACCCTTAAAATAACCGAGGTCGAGTACCTCAAATTAATCAAAAAGATTATGTCAGTAAAAATTAGATTACAAAGACACGGTAAAAAACAAAAACCTTTTTACTGGATCGTAGCTGCAGATGCTAGATCAAAAAGAGATGGTAGATACCTTGAAAAATTAGGAACTTACAATCCAAACACCAATCCAGCTACTATTGAATTAAACCTTGACCAAGCGGTACAATGGTTACACAATGGAGCACAACCAACCGATACTGCTAGAGCTATCCTATCTTACAAAGGAGCTTTGATGAAACATCACCTTGACGGTGGCGTTCGTAAAGGCGCTTTAACACAAGAACAAGCTGATGCTAAATTGGCTAAATGGTTGGAAGAAAAAGCAACTAAAGTTGATTCTAAAAAAGAAGGTTTATCAAAAGCACAAGAAGCGGCAAAAGCAAAAGCTTTAAAAGCTGAAAAAGCAGCTAATGATAAACGTGCTGCCGCTGCTGTAGAAGCTGCTAAAGTAGAAGAAGAAGTTGCTGTTGAAGAAGTTGTTGCTGAAGAAGTTGCTGCTGAAGAAGTTGTTGCTGAAGTTACTCAAGAAGCTCCAGCTGTTGAAGAAACAACAGAAGTTGCTGTTGAAGAAGTTGTTGCTGAAGTTACTGAAGAAGCTCCGGTTGTTGAAGAAGCTCAAGCTACTGAAGAAGAAGTAGTTGCTGAAGCAGAAGCTCCAGCTGTTGAAGAAGCTCCAGAGGCTCCAGCTACCGAAGAAACTGAAGCTTAATACTTCAAAGCAATTATGCGTAAAGAAGACTGTTTCTATTTAGGTAAAATTGCAAAAAAATTTAGTTTCAAAGGGGAAGTACTTATCTATCTAGATACCGATGAACCCGAGTTATATGAAAATATGGAATCAGTATTTGTTGAATTCAACAAAAATCTGGTTCCATTTTTTATTGAAAGTAGTTCACTTCACAAAAACGATTTTCTTCGAGTGCAATTTGAAGATGTTGCTACCGAAGCTGAAGCAGATCCACTAATTGGTTGCGATATTTATCTTCCATTGTCTATGTTACCCAAATTAGAAGGTAATCAATTTTATTTCCATGAAGTAATTGGATTTGTTATAGAAGACAAACGATTAGGCGTTTTTGGAAAAATTGTATCCATTAATGACTCTACTGCCCAACCTTTATTTGAAGTTGTTAATGGTAGCGTAGAAATTTTGGTTCCAATGATCGACCAATTTTTAGTCAAAATAGACCGAGAAAACAAAAAAGTCATTATGGATTTGCCAGAAGGTTTGGTGGAAATGTATTTGTAATTGACAGTTAACAATGGATAATTAATAATTATTAGGAGCTTTTTCCTGCCGTCCGTTATATCTTTTGCCCCTCGTTAAAAAAACAAGACACAAAAGGATGCCACTACCATCAGGGCTAGACAATCCATTATCCATTGAACTTTTCTTTATCAATTTTCCATTGTCAATTATCAATTAACATGTTCCAGTTCAAACAATTTACCGTCAAGCAAGACCGTTGCGCTATGAAAGTGGGAACCGATGGCGTTTTGTTGGGTGCTTGGTGCCCAATAGACAACCATCCTTATTCTGTGTTGGATATTGGCTCCGGAACCGGAATTCTATCTTTAATGTTAGCCCAACGTAGCAATGCCGAACAAATAGATGCTATCGAAATTGACGAAAATGCTTATGAGCAATGTGTAGAAAATTTTGAAAGTTCCCCTTGGGGTGACCGATTATTTTGTTTTCATGCTGGTTTGGATGAATTTGTAGACGAACCCGAAGAGCAATACGATATCATCATTTCGAATCCACCTTTTTATAGTGAAGATTACAAAACCAAAAACGAACAACGCGATTGGGCGCGTTTTCAAGACGCCATGCCTTTCGAAGATTTGGTCGAAGCAGCCGAATTGTTATTGTCTGAAAACGGAATATTTGCTGTAATTATTCCCCATAAAGAGGAAGAACGTTTTATTAGTTTATGTGCCGACGTGGACCTTTTTCCTGTGAAAGTTACCCGAGTTAAAGGTACACATACAACACCCATTATTCGGAGTTTATTGGCGTTTAAACGCTATGAATTGTCGGTTCTAACCGCTGATGAACTCATCATTGAAACGGCAAGGCATCAGTACACCGAGGCTTATATTGCCTTGACTAAAGATTTTTATCTTAAATTATAGTCTTTTATCTTAATTTCTTTAAAAAAAATCACAATTAACAATACTTTTGAATTAAGACCCTAAAGAATCTCTAAATTAGAGCTTTTAAATCTTAACACTTATACTATTGAAGCCCTTTTTACTCCTTTTTTTATGCCTATTGAATACTGTTATAAGTACAGCTCAAAACGAAAAACTACTCCGTGGAAAGGTTTCTTACCAGAACACCTATCAGAAAGACATTGATATTATCAATTTTAATACTAGGTATGCTACCCAAACCAACAGTTCTGGAAATTTTACTATACTAGCCAAAGCGGGAGATGTTCTTATTTTTATGTCGGATAGCTTTATAGATCAAAAATACAAACTAACTCCTGAAGACATTGAAAAAGCCATAGTAACAATTACCTTATCTGAAAAACCTATTCCGCTTAATGAAGTTGAAATTGCCAAAGTGAAGTCTTTAAAAATGGCAACAGTTTCGTACAACGACATTAAGATAGCGAAAATTCAGAAAGATGCTGATAGACCAAAAAACAATGAGATATACACAGGAGAAATTGTAAATGGCATGGATTTTATTCAGATTGGAAAAATGATTGGAAAGCTTTTTAAAGGTGACAAGTCAAAAACAACAAAAACCGAGCAACTAGGTTTTAAAGAGTACGCCAAAGCAAATTTCAACGATTCTTTCTTTTCTAAAACATTAAAGGTCTCTTCTTATGATTTGGGAAGATTTTTGGAATATTGTGAAAGTGATACTGCCTCGAAAGCAGCTGTCGCCAGTAACGACGAGCTTACATTGCTAGAATTTCTAATCCAAAAGAAGGTCGAGTTCGACAAACTAAAATAGAACCCATACTCTTAGCCCAGATAGAAGCGGCATCCTTTTTAAAGGATTGGCCTGAGCAAAGTGAAGGCACATCAATCCTTGGATTGGCCTGAGCAAAGTGATGGCACATCAATCATTGGATTGGCCTGAGCAAAGTGATGGCACATCAATCATTGGATTGGCCTGAGCGAAGCGAAGGCACATCAATCCTTTAAAAAGATAGAGCGAATAGCTGGACAAAGCTTCTAAAAAATTATAACAATTGTTCATCGGAATTTTAATTAAGTTTCTTTAGCTTTGCAAACGTTTTCGTAAACCAATTTTTTTTACCATGAGACCCGATTTATTTCAAGCTCCAGATTATTATTTATTAGACGATTTACTAACTGAAGAGCACAAATTAGTGCGCGACTCTGCTCGTGCTTGGGTGAAACGTGAAGTTTCGCCAATCATTGAGGATTATGCTCAACGTGCCGAATTTCCGAAACAAATCATTAAAGGTTTGGGTGAAATTGGTGGTTTTGGACCTTATATTCCTGAAGAATATGGCGGTGCTGGTTTAGATCAGATTGCCTATGGTTTAATTATGCAAGAAATTGAGCGAGGAGATTCGGGCGTTCGATCTACCTCATCGGTACAATCATCATTAGTGATGTATCCGATTTGGAAATTTGGAACCGAAGAACAACGTAAAAAATATTTACCTAAGCTTGCCACGGGAGAATTTATGGGATGTTTTGGTTTGACAGAACCTGACCATGGTTCTAATCCGAGTGGTATGACGACTAATTTCAAAGATATGGGCGACCATTATTTGTTAAATGGTGCTAAAATGTGGATTTCGAATGCGCCTTTTGCCGATATTGCTGTAGTTTGGGCGAAAGACGAATCTGGAAGAATTCACGGATTAATTGTAGAACGCGGCATGGAAGGATTTACGACTCCAGAAACGCACAACAAATGGTCACTAAGAGCAAGCGCTACAGGGGAATTGGTATTTAATAATGTTAAAGTTCCTAAAGAAAATTTATTGCCTGGAAAATCTGGACTAGGTGCTCCTATGATGTGTTTGGATTCAGCACGTTATGGAATTGCTTGGGGTGCTATTGGTGCTGCCATGGATTGTTATGATACCGCTTTGCGTTATGCAAAAGAGCGTATTCAGTTTGACAAACCTATTGCGAGTTTCCAATTACAACAAAAGAAATTAGCCGAGATGATAACCGAAATTACCAAAGCACAATTATTAACTTGGCGTTTAGGTGTTTTAAGAAATGAAGGAAAAGCAACAACTGCTCAAATCTCTATGGCAAAAAGAAATAATGTAGATATGGCAATTCATATAGCGCGTGAAGCACGACAAATGCTGGGTGGAATGGGAATTACTGGCGAATACTCTATCATGCGTCACAGTATGAATTTAGAATCTGTGATTACGTACGAAGGAACACATGATATCCATTTATTGATTACTGGTGCTGATATTACTGGAATACCAGCTTTCAAGTAAGTACAAATAATTTAATACTAAAAAATGCTTCATTAATAATGAAGCATTTTTTAATTGTGAGCTATCGGATTGCTACTTTGGATTTAATGCTTGTTCAATTCTTGCTATTAAATCAGTGATATGAAATTTGCTTAAACGATCTGTAGTTATGGTATTGGCCACCTTTAGTTGACTTTTTAATTCCATTAAATGACCACGAGCAATTGAGGGCAAATCGGTATCTACTATTACAATTCTTCTTCCGTTAAAATTTGCCACGACATTTTTATCTAAATTGATGGCATCAATCAATTTTGAGACAAAAGCTTTTTGTAAATTTCTTCTATAGACATCAATAGGGGTATTTGCTTTTAATTCGGAGAAAATCCCGTTTTTCAAATCGCTCAATAGCTCATCTATTGAGTAGTTTACTTTATCTAAAGATGCTGTTTCCATTAAACGAGCCATTCTATCATAGGACAATAAGCTCGAAAGTGTTCCGTCTTGAATTCCTCTGATTAGTTCAACGCCTTTATCTGGATTAATTTTTGCCAAAATATTTTGATCTAACAACCATGAAGGTGTTTTAAATAATTGCTTATTTAAAAAAGCTACTGCTTCATTTTGGATACTTGAAGGTACGGTTTCGTATTCGTTTCCTTGCATATCATAGGTTTTTGGCGTTTCATATATTCCACCAACATTTTTGGTAACATGTCCCATATATCTTCTGAATTGGCCTACCAAAGCATTGTACATGTCTTCTAATTCCGAATAATCTTCGCCTTTTTCTTTACTCCATTCAATTAAATTAGGTAAAATTATTTTTAAATTTTTAATGCCATATTCAGAAGCTTTCATGGAATTGTCGCCTAAATCTTCGGTTTGGTATCGCGGATCGAATGGACTACTTTCTGTACCAAACCAAAGTCTTCGATTTTTATAAGCTTCTTTTGTCATTTCATTCAGCAATGCTTTTTCTTCGTCTTCTGATTTTGCATCATTAAAATAAGAATAACCCCATTTGATGGCCCATTTATCATAATCACCAATTCTTGGAAATAAATCTGTTACACCATCACCAGGTTGCGCCACATAATTAAATCGGGCATAATCCATAATTGATGACGTATGACCATTTTTCTTTTGAAACTCTGGATTTCTTAGCATTTCAACTGGAGTGGCATTACTTGCACCCATATTGTGACGTAACCCTAAAGTATGACCAACTTCATGAGCGGCAACAAAACGAATTAATTCGCCCATTAATTTATCATCAAATTTTTTATTTCTCGCTTTCGGATCAACTGCAGCGGTTTGAATTAAATACCAATCGCGTAACAGGCTCATGATGTTGTGATACCAGCCGATATGACTTTCCATAATTTCTCCTGTTCTTGGATCATGAACGTTAGGACCATAAGCATTTTGAATTTCGGCAGCAAAGTATCGTAATACCGAAAACCGTGCATCCTCTAAACTCATTGTAGGGTCATTTTCTGGCCAATATTCTCCACGTATTGCGTTTTTCCAACCTGCGCCTTCAAAAGCTACTTGCCAATCATCAATACCTTGCTTGATAAATGGTTTCCATTTATCTGGTGTTGCTGGGTCTATGTAATATACGATTGGTTTTAATGGCTCAATTAATTCACCACTTTTTTGTTTTTGAGCATCTTCTTCATTTTTAGGTTCTAACCGCCATCGTACTGCAAAAACATCGGTGTCTGCTTTATGAGAATCTTCTTCAAATACGTCATATCGATTGGCAAAATAACCTACTCTTTTATCAAAGGTACGTTTGCGCATTGGCTTTTCGGGTAACAATATAAATGATGTGTTTAATTCCATGGTCACAACACCTGCGTCTAAAGCCGCAGGTAAATCGATTCCTATTTTTGGTGTGGGTGTTCTTGAAATTTGTGGAGTAACTGTTGTAAAAGTTTTGGTTGTTCTAATTTCGGTATTTATGGGAAAACTTTTTACAAATTGAATAAACGATTTATCTTTTTGAAAAGTTTGGATACTTAACAACTGTTTTTTGATAGGATCTAAAGAAAACGTTTGTACATCAGAGTCAAAAGCAGATGTCATATCAATAACACTGGCTATATTTTCTTTATCCGCTTCGTCTTTTTTATAAGCTAATATGTCATAAATTCCTATAATTGGATCGGCATTAGAATTTTTAACAGATTTTGTGATGGGTTTATCTTCATCAGTAGACATAATCACATAGGTAATTGAACGCAAAATTATAGTATTGTTTAACCCTTTCTCAAAACGAACCACCTGACGATTTACTTCTTCACCACCAAAGATTCCACCACCTGCAGGAGTTTTAGAATACCTTGTGGTCGTCATAATTTCTTTTCCAATTAAATTTTCCGAAATTTCAAATAAATATTTATCTGCCACTTTGTGTACATCAATTAACCCTTTTTGTGTAATTGCAGTAGAGTCAATTACTTTTTTGTAGGGTTTGGGCTCTTTCTTGGCCTCAGGTTTTTTGGCATCTTGAGTTACTGGAGGATTTTCATTGTTTTTTTTATCTTTTTTTTGCGCATAAGATTCTATATTGAAAAAAAGTAAAAGCAATATAAAAACTTGAAATGATTTGTTATTCATGATTTTGGTTTTAGTAGATTTAAAAATACAATTAAGATGTAATAATACTATGTTTTTTTAAAATTTAACATAATATTTTATTGAAGAAATGATATTTATTGCGCACTATATATTTTAGAATGTCCAATACAATTAGAGAAATAACCATTCTAAAAGAATTAAACAATAAATAAAAATAATATAAAATGCTTCTCTAATTGGGGAAGCATTTCTACATTTGCATCCTATTCAAGACGCTATGAACATTATTGAAATCAATTCTAAAATACAATCTCAAAAAGAAACCTTACTTCATCATACGCTATACGAAAAAGTAAAAACGCTAGACGACTTGCATCAGTTCTTAGAATGTCATGTGTATGCTGTTTGGGATTTTATGTCACTATTAAAAGCATTACAAAGTAAGTTGACTTGCACTACAACACCTTGGTTTGCTTCTGCTAATCCTGAAACACGCTATTTGATTAATGAAATTGTGTTGGCAGAAGAAAGTGATTTGACGTTAGATGGTAAACGGTTGAGCCATTTTGAAATGTATGTCGATGCTATGAAAGATTGTGGTGCCAAAACCGCTGAACTTGATAATTTTCTTCAAAATTTGATTGAAACCAAGAATGTTTTTATTACTATTAAACAAAGTAATTTACATCCAAAAACCAAAGCATTTCTCGACTTTACTTTTCGTGTCATTGAAGAAGGAAAAGCACATAAAATTGCGGCTGCCTTTACCTTTGGCAGAGAAGATTTGATTCCGAATATGTTTACCGAAATCTTGAAAAGTTTTCAGCAGAATTTTCCCGAAACTGATTTGTCTAAATTGATTTATTACTTTGAAAGGCACATCGAATTGGATGCTGACGAACATGGCCCGATGGCAATGCAAATGATAAACGAACTTTGCGGCAATGATACAAAAAAATGGATAGAAGTAGAAGAAGTTTCCGTTTTAGCATTAGACAAAAGAATCGGACTTTGGGATGCCATTGAAGAAAAAATAGAAGCTACCTTAGCGTTAGCCTGATAATGAATACTCTGCTTAAAATAGCCCTTTTCTTTTGTTTAGTATTTAATTTTAGTTGCAGTACTGATAACGAATCGAATACTGAGAACATTCAGCCAAAAAACTACAAATACCTTGCTTTAGGAGATAGTTATACCATTGGACAAAGTGTTTGTGAAAGTTGTCGTTTCCCAATACAATTACAAGACAGTATTTCTAAGCATATTAATACTATAGATACTTTTCAAACCACAATTGTTGCTCAAACGGGTTGGACTACCAACAATTTAAAGACGGCTATTACCAATCAAAATCTCACTAATAATTATGATTTGGTTACCCTATTGATAGGGGTAAATAATCAGTATCAAAACACACCGTTTACGGTATATGAGCAAGAATTTCCGGAGTTAGTTACAATCGCTATCCAAAAAGCCAAAGGCAAAAAAGAAAATGTAATTGTAGTTTCCATTCCAGATTATGCGTATACGCCTTTTGGAGGTGGAAACACTACTATATCAACCCAAATTGACACTTACAATACTTTTGCAGAAAATTATTGCATTCAAAACAATATTACTTTTGTAGAAATTACTGATATCACGCGTATGGGATTAGCCCAAGCTAATTTGGTCGCTAGTGATGCTTTGCATCCATCGACAATTGCTTATACTAAATTTGTTGAACGGATTTTGCCGAAGGCAAAAATAAAATTAGGATTATAGCAGCTTATTGCTCTGGTGCAATTTCTATTTCCAACCCATCAATTTCTTCTGTAATTGGAATTTGACAACCCAATCGAGAGTTATCTTTTACATGATAAGCTTCAGACAGCATGGCTTCTTCATCATCATTGCGCTCTGTTTTTAAAACATCATTCAAAACATAACACTGACAGGAGGCACACATAGCCATTCCGCCACAAATCCCAATCGTTCCTTCTTCGGCGAGTTCATACATCCGAATGAGTTCCATGAGGTTTAAGTTCATGTCGGTTGGAGCTTGGACTTCGTGAAGAATACCTTGACGGTTGGTAATTTTTATGGTTACGTCTTGTTGCATCTAGTCTATCGATTTTACTACCGCTTTTTCGGCTTCTTTTCGGGTACCATCAAATCCGTCTACTCCAGAAACTGTGGTATATTTTAATACGTATTTCTTACCTGGATTTATTCGTTGATACACACTTTGGCACATTAAAGTGGCTTCATGAAAACCACACAAAATTAGTTTGAGTTTTCCGGGATACGTATTCACATCGCCAATAGCATATATTCCTGGGATATTAGTTTGATAATCTAATGCATTATTGACTTTGATGGCATTTTTTTCGATTTCTAAACCCCAATTGGCAATAGCACCTAGTTTGGGTGTAAGTCCAAAAAGCGGTATAAAATAATCGGTTTCGAGAGTTACTTGATTGCCATCTTTGTTAATCGTAATGGCATTCAAATGTTCTTCTCCGTTAAGAGAAATAACTTCGGCAGGTGTTATTAGATTAACCAAGCCCAATTTTTTATATTCTTGTAATTTTTCAACCGAATCTAAAGCGCCACGAAATTCATTTCTTCTGTGAATTAAAGTAACTTCTGAGGCAACATCGGCTAAAAAAATGCTCCAATCAAGTGCAGAATCGCCGCCACCTGCAATCACAATTTTTTTATCTCTAAAAAGTTCAGGATCTTTTACAAAATATTCTACTCCTTTTTCTTCATAGAAACTAATTCTGTCAATTTCAGGCTTTCTGGGCTCAAATGTACCTAATCCTCCAGCAATGGCTACAGCTTTAGCGTGGTGTTTAGTTCCTTTATTGGTGGTAACTATAAAGGTTCCGTCGTCTAATTTATCGATGGTTTCAGCGGTTTCTGCCAAAGTAAATCCGGGTTGAAACTGTTTGATTTGTTCCATTAAATTGGAAACTAAATCTCCAGCTAAAATGTCGGGTAAACCCGGTATATCGTAGATAGGTTTTTTGGGATATAATTCTGCTAATTGCCCACCTGGTTGTGGCAAAGCATCGATGATATGACACTTTAATTTTAATAACCCTGCTTCAAAAACAGTAAAGAGTCCAGTTGGTCCAGCGCCAATTATAAGTATATCTGTTTCAATCATTTTTTTAGTGGCATAGTTTAAAAGTTATTAAATAGCAAAGATTAGAGAACTTTGAATAAGATAACCTGATTTTTATCATCATAAAAAGCGTTAGGGATGGAAGCAGAAATTCTTTTTTGGATTGCCCTGTATCGAAGCGAAAGGAAAATCAATCCAAAAAAGATTGTAGCGAACAGCCCGACCTCGTTTTTTGGAACGAGGTAACGCCCAATTAAGCTATATTTTCTACAGTTTCAATTTGAGGCGCGTACTTTTTGATCGTAGTTTCCACTCCGGCTTTCATGGTACTCATGCTCAAACTACATGACGTACACGCACCCTGCAAACGCACTTTTACGTGTTTCTCATCTTCAATGGAAACCAAACTAATGTCACCTCCGTCTGAATTTAGAAATGGCCTAATTTCGTTTAATGCTTTTTCTATGTTTAACGTCAATTCTTCTGTAGTCATTTTATTTTCCTTTAACAGCTGAACACCCAGCCATAGTTGTTATTTTTATCGCTTCCGTTGGTGGTAAACTTTCGTTTCTATTTACCGTTTCTTGCACTACGTTTCTTGTGATTTCCTCAAAAACAGTTTCTATTACCGATGCGGTTTGCAATGCGGCAGGACGACCGTAATCTCCAGCTTCACGAATACTTTGTACCAATGGAACTTCGCCTAAAAATGGTACTTGCAGGTCGGCTGCTAAGTTTTTAGCCCCTCCGTTTCCGAAGATATAATATTTGTTATTAGGCAGTTCTTCTGGAGAGAAATACGCCATATTTTCTATAATTCCCAAAACGGGAACGTTAATAGCTTCTGATAAAAACATCGAAACTCCTTTTTTAGCATCGGCCAAAGCAACTGCTTGTGGTGTACTCACTACAACAGCACCAGTAATTGGCAAAGATTGCATGATAGATAAATGAATATCGCCAGTTCCTGGTGGCAAATCGATTAACATAAAATCTAATTGACCCCAATCGGCGTCAAAAATCATTTGGTTCAATGCTTTGGATGCCATTGGTCCACGCCAAATAACGGCCTGACTTGGCGAAGTAAAAAATCCGATAGAAAGTATTTTGATTTCGTAACTTTCTACGGGTTTCATTTTAGATTTTCCATTTACCTCAACCGATATTGGTTTTTCGTTCTCTACATCAAACATTATTGGCATGGATGGCCCGTAGATATCGGCATCGAGAACGCCCACTTTGAAGCCCATTTTTGCTAGTGTTACGGCTAAGTTTGCGGTTACGGTTGATTTTCCAACGCCGCCTTTTCCGGAAGCTACGGCAATGATATTACTGATTCCTGGTATGGCTTTTCCCTTAATCTCATTTGGGTTTTGGGTTGGCGTTTCTACT
This sequence comes from Flavobacteriaceae bacterium, assembly GCA_947464335.1. Lineage (GTDB taxonomy): Bacteria > Bacteroidota > Bacteroidia > Flavobacteriales > Flavobacteriaceae > Flavobacterium. The sequence continues at coordinate 1,421 of CANHWG010000016.1, read as the reverse complement.
TTGATATTTACTTTAACTACAACTTGTGATGAAAATTTCTCTTGAATTAATTTTTTGATGTCGTCTTCGGCACGTTTTTTTATGTGCAGGGCTGGAGTTGAAATAACCAACTCCACCACTATTTCATTGCCAAACGTTAGTACATTTTTTACCGCACCACTTTCAACCATATTTTTCCCTTCACCGGCAATAGTAATAGTTTCTAATGCTGTAAGAATTTCTTTTCTATCTAATTTCATTTTTATTACTTACTGTTAACTAGTTACAATCTTTTATTAAGACTGAATACAGATTGCAAATATAGTTTGAATTGTTCAATCGAAAAAAGCGAAACAAGAAAAGTTTATTGGAAAATAATAGGTTCTGAAATATCCCATCTTATCAATTAAGAATATCCCTAACCTCAAATAAATAGCTACGGTAATCTATTGGTGAAAGTAAGAATACTCACTGTTTTTGGAGTTATATAAAATTAGCTAGTCTACTTATATTGTTATTTGAACGTTCCTTTTTAATGTTCTACCGAATATTAAGTTCAATATTGAATTTTATTGTTATTTTGGTTTAGAAAACCAATTCTATCGAGCGTTTCTATGTATGATTTAATAAATACATTTCCTTTACCTGCGATTGTGATAGATAAAAATTTCACGATTCTTAATGTTAATGAACGTGGATTAGTATTTTTGGGCGCTAATTTAAGCACTATTGTTTTTAAAAAAATTACCGCTATTTTCCCACATTTAGATTGTAGTAATTTAACTTCTAGATTGAATTTTGATGTTTTATATCGAGATTTGTCTGGTCATGAGAAGACCATATCAATTCAATTTTGCAAATATTTGAAGGATGATGTCTATGGGGTTTTCTATATTAATCCTATAGATTTTTTAAGTTTACCATCGCGATACGCAGACAAAAAATCAAAAGTGTTAATTCAGAAATTAAATGTATTTGAATCTTTAGCGAATCAAACTAATCAAGGTATATTCATATTCAATGAAATCGGACAGCTCATTTATTTGAATAAGATTGCGGCCAATAGGTTTGAGTTAAAAAATAATAAAATTAAGGACCAACATTGTTGGCAGCTTTTTGATTTCTATGACAATAAATCGCAATGGGATGCAACAAGAAAAAAAATAAAATCCAATAAAGAAATTGTAAATATATCTAGCAAAATTGATTCGAATTCAAAAAAAACAAGAGTATTAGCAGTTATTGAAAATGCTCTTTTGATTGAAAACATCTATTACTATTTGGTTACGTTTACTGACATTACTGCAATTGAAAAAAGTAAACTAGTAATCAGAGAGAAAGACAATCATTTGGATTTATTTCATAAAAATATTCCTGCAGCAATTTATGAATTTGTCATCTTTGGGAAATCTTCCTTTTTCCGATATATGAGTAATAATTTT
>CANHWG010000015.1 GCA_947464335.1 Flavobacteriaceae bacterium | reverse complement strand
TATAAAAACATTCTAGCAATATCGCCTTTAAACTCATCAATAGGTTCGAAAACGGTTCCTGAAAAACCAGCTGAATAACCAGAGTTTAAATTAGAACCTCTTTTAGATCCATTCGTGTAAGGAGTTCCAAGACCATTAACTTTACCAAAAGGGAAATCACCTCTCTGTGCATTTACAAATTTATCCGACGGAATTACAAAATGAGCATCTGAAAACATAGGTTGAACACCATTGCCAAAATACGATTGTGGTATTGTGTGCTCTCTATTATATCTCTCACATTCGTTATTTCCTAAAGTTCCATCATCTTGACCAACACCATAGGTGAATTCGCATTCTGTTCCAGTTGGATTTTCGGTATACATATCTAACATAGTACCATTATTCTCATAATAAAAGTCTTTGTCAGACGATAAATAAGTAGTATACAAACCACCGTAACCTCTATCATTATAATTATTAGAAATAATAGAAGCTAATTGAGACTTCAATACATAACCATTACCTGTTGCAGTATTATAATAACCAACAGGAATTGCCAAAGTAACATTAGTGGTTTCTGATTTTTTTTGTGCGATCATCAAAATCGTGAAACTTAATAATAGTAGGGTATATAATTTTTTCATTTATTTAATTTCTTTTTTTCGTTCTAACAGCGCCATGTAAAATCCATCAAATCCAGTTTCTTGTGATAAGATTTTGGTTTCTTTGACAAAGGTAAATGATTTTCCGGTATCGGTTGATAAGAAATGCTTTATTTGTTCCTGATTTTCAGAGGGTAAGATAGAACAAGTAGCATATACTAACTTGCCTCCAGGTTTTACAATTTTAGAATAGTTCTCTAAAACTTCGGCTTGCACTTTTTTGATGTTATCAATAAATTCTGGCTGTAGTTTCCATTTGGCATCTGGATTTCTTTTTAAAACTCCCAAACCACTACAAGGGGCATCAATTAAAACTCTGTCTGCTTTTTCGTGTAGTTTCTTGATGACTTTAGTTGAATCGATTATTCTATATTCTATATTAAAAGCACCGTTTCTTTTAGCTCTTAATTTCAGTTGTTTTAGTTTGCTTTCATACAAATCCATGGCAATTAACTGACCTTTGTTTTCCATCAAAGAAGCCATATGAAGCGTTTTACCTCCAGCACCTGCACACGTATCAACCACGCGCATTCCGGGTTTTACATCAAGAAATGCGGCAACTAATTGAGAAGATGCATCTTGCACTTCAAATAAGCCTTCTTTAAATGCATCGGTAAGAAACACGTTGGCTCTTTCTTTTAATACTAAAGCATCAGGTTGGTCAATTAAATAGTCGGTTTCGATATTTAAATCCATTAAAATGGCACGTAGTTTTTCTTTAGTTGTGTTTAAAGTATTGACTCTAAGAATAACTTTGGCTGGTTGATTTTGAGCTGCGATTTCTTTTGTCCAAAGATCTTCTCCTAATTCTTTTATCCCTAACTCATCCATCCAATCTGGAATAGATTCCCGCAATTTTCTTATTTTAGAAAGCTCATCAAATCGTCCTTTTATTTTTCGAGCGGGTGTTCCTTCTAATTGTCTCCAATCAGGAATGGTGTAACCACGCAATACGGCCCAAACGGCAAACATTCTCCATAAATCTTCTCTGTTGTAAGGCTCTTTTACTTCGGCAATTTCGGCATATAATCGTTTCCAGCGAACGATTTCATAGATGGTTTCGGCAACAAATTTACGGTCGGAACTTCCCCAACGTTTGTCTTTTTTTAATGCACGCGCCACTACTTTATCGGCATATTCACCTTCGTTGAAGATAGCATTTAAAGAGTCAATTGTAGTATATACCAAGTTTCGATGTAATCGCATAGTGAAAAAAAATAAGCGTGCAAAGATATTGCTTTTTTTATCTAAAAGAGTGAAATGCTTGAAGAATATAACTTTTATGAAATTCAACAACAACTTGCGTGAGGGATACTAGTGAAAATCCTTACTTATCTTGTTTTTATCAAGATAAGTAAGATTGAAACGAATAGCCCGACACCTATAAAAAATGCCATTTCTATACTTTTGAAATGGCATTTTTTATTAGGTGACACGCCCAAATAAATCAAAAAAATTAATGATGACTGTTTTCGATGCGTTTCATTTCTATGTTTTCTGGTGGATGAAGCACCAAAGGAAATTGTTCTACTTTTACAGAACTACTATCTAAACCAAATCCTTTTTCTTCGGATAAACTTAGCTTTTTCATGATGAAATAAGTGTTCATTACCACTTTCTCAAAGAAGGTTAAATCACCATCATTGGATAAGAATTTTTCTGAAAGGACAAATTTAAAATCACCTAAAATATGGTTTTTACTGAGTGATTCATAGCGACTTGTAATATCTACTTCACCGCGTTCTACCATTTCTTTAATTACTTGTTTAAACATTAAATTAATTTTGGTAGGTTCTCTGAAACCAAGATAAAAATCGATTCGGTAAATATCATCTTTAATAATTTCAGTTACTTTATATTCTTTTTTGTAGGGTTCGTTTAAGAGATTTACGTGAATAAACCAATATAAATCAGCTCGTTTAGGTCTTTTTTGAAGAATGGAATACATCACTTTTTCTTCAATTTCATCACTTCTGTTGGAGTTAGTCATGTATACTAAATGAGTAGCATATTTTGGAATGGATAAATCGACGCTTAATTCGGCAAGTACTTTTTTGTAGTCATCAATTTTGACGATTTTAGTGTAGTTTTTACTAATTTGTTTGGCTAAATACCAAGTTGCCATAACACCAATTAATCCAGATGCAATGATTAAAGTAACAAAACCTCCATGAAAAAATTTAACAATATTAGCATATAAAAAACTAAACTCAATAACTAGGTATAAGGTTATTAAAGGTATTATATAATAGAGTTTTACTCTTTTCATAATTAAATAAAAGTTGAGTAAAACAGTAGTCATAATCATGCATAATACAATTGCTAAACCATATGCATGTTCCATATTTGAAGATTCTTCGAAATATAAAACAATACCAATACAACCTAATAATAAAAGCCAGTTGATGGATGGAATATATAATTGACCTTTGACTTCAGTTGGGTATTTGATTTTTACTTTTGGCCAAAAATTCAATCGCATGGCCTCATTAATCAGTGTAAACGAACCACTAATTAATGCCTGAGAAGCAATCACAGCAGCCATTGTTGCTATTACAATTCCAATAGGAAGAAACCAATCTGCCATAATTAAATAAAAAGGGTTTCCACCTTTGCCGCCCAACTGTTGTAATGTTTGGCCTTCATGATTAATTAAATAAGCACCTTGCCCAAAATAGTTAAGTAAAAGCATTATTTTAACAAAAATCCAACTCACTCTAATGTTTTTTCTTCCACAATGTCCCATATCAGAGTACAAAGCTTCAGCTCCGGTAGTACATAAAAAAACGGCACCAAGAACGAAGAAACCTTCAGGATGAATTTTTAATAATTCATAACCATAATAGGGGTTTATGGCATGAAAAACACTAAAATCATTAAAGATTTGTATAGTACCAAGTACACCTAACATAGTAAACCAAATTAGCATCATAGGCGCAAAAAACTTACCAACTAATTTAGAGCCAAACTGTTGAATAGTAAATAATGCTATAAGAATTCCAATTACAATTGGTATGGTATTGATTTCTGGATTAAAATTACGCAATCCTTCTACAGCAGAAGAAACAGAAATAGGCGGGGTGATTATTCCGTCAGCAAGTAAAGCACTTCCTCCAATTATAGCTGGAACAATTAACCATTTAATCTTTGTTCTTTTGACTAGTGCAAATAGAGCAAAAATTCCACCTTCTCCATGGTTATCTGCGCTTAAGGTAATTAGTACATATTTTAATGTAGTTTGTAATGTTAGAGTCCAAAAAATACAGGAAATTCCACCTAAAACAATATCTCTAGATATGGCATGTATTCCAAGTATGGCTTTCATCACATATAAGGGTGAGGTTCCAATGTCTCCATAAATAATTCCTAATGTTACTAATAATCCACCAACGGATAATTTGCTATGAAGACTGTGATTATGCGAACTCATAATAATATGTTAAAGAGTGCAAATTTATATCTTTTTCAAATATTTGATTGTTTAAATTTCAATTATTTTTACAAACAAAAAAGCACCACATCGCTGCAGTGCTTTTCTTCAACAATCTAATTATAAACTACAACTTAACTTCTTCTATTTCCTCTTGAATTTCCTTCGCTTCTTTGTGAATTATTTCTTTGTTGAGAATACTCATTAGAACTTTTTACAGTTCTTGAAGGTCTTGGATTACTTGATACAGTATTGATTTCTGTATTTGAATACTCATTATAACTTTTTACAGTTCTTGAAGGTCTTGGATTACTTGATACAGTATTGATTTCTATATTTGAATAGTCATTATAACTTTTTACAGTTCTTGAAGGTCTTGGAGTACTTGATATAGTATTGATTTCTGTATTTGAATAGTCATTTGAACTTTTTACAATTCTTGAAGGTCTTGGAGTACTTGATATAGTATTGATTTCTGAATTTGAATAGTCATTAGAACTTTTTACAATTCTTGAAGGTCTTGTAGAATTCATAGCGACAGAATTATTTTGGATGTTATTAGTTGTAATGCTATTTCTAGTACTCTTATATTTTGTTCCTCTGTTAGTATCTAGTTCATATCGGTTAACATAACCAGAATTTCTGTATGAAAATGAACGATTGGGATATTGTCTTTCATATGCATTACCTCTTCTTCCGTTATAGTAATTATTATAGGCAACATGACATCTTCTGTAATTTACATAATTGTAAAAATGATTGTGATTGATGTAAATGCCGATGTGATTATGATAAGCATAGATTGGGAATGGTGACCAAGGGTTATAAAAACTTGGATAAAATCCCCAATTCCAATAGGAACAATACGGACGATAATTAGGTACCCAAAAGGTATTGTAAATTATTGGATTATAGGCATAAACCGGCTCATAAATATAGTTGTTTCCATACATAAATACATCGCCAACAACTTGTACTTGAATTCTATTGTTTCTATCTTTTTCAATTTCAATTGTGGCAACATCTTGAAATCTATCTCGACCTACTACAGATTGAATGATGATAAGATGTGTATTTCCTTCTACACTTTCAATAACGCGTAAATAATCTACCTGATTATCGTTATTCAAGTCTAAATTTGAAATTTGAGCTTTAGGATTGTTTAATCTTCTTTCAAAGTCTTCAAGGTTATCAGAGTCGCCAAAGATTGAAGCTACAGCTCGTAAATCAAGATTATTACTAATATCAGAATTATTGGCCGTAACCGTAGTTCTATCTTGAGAAAAAACACTTGAAATGCTCAATGAACTAAGTAAAATCAGAGTAAAAATTTTAGTTTTCATAAGTATAGATTTTTAGTAATGGATTATTTTCTTTCTTGCAATTCAATTACTGTGCCATAACTTTTCTCGATAGTTTTTAATCACATTTTAGCAAAGTAAAATAGTGTATTTTTGCTACAGATTATTCTATTTCTATGAAAAAAATAGTTGTCGCTTTTTTAGTTTTTATGATTTGCATTTGTTGTAAATCAGTTTCGTCATCTTCCGATTTTCCATTTAAAACAGTTGCTGTAGACACTATTTTAAATGATAAGATTAGCATCAGAGCATTACTTATTGATAAAAATAAGGTATGGTATGCAGGTGATAGAAGTAGAGTAGGGTATTATGATTTTAAAGCGCTAGAGCATTTTCAAAAAACCATTGCTAAAACAGATGAAAAACTAGAGTTTAGATCTATTGCACAAACTTCAAATTCTGTATTTATAGCTACTATTGGAAATCCTACAAAAATATATAAACTTAAAAAATCAGATTTTAGTTTTCAAAAAGTTTACGAAGAATATAATGAAAAAGTTTTTTATGATAGCATGAACTTTTGGAATGAAAACGAAGGAATTGCTATTGGAGATCCAACGGAAGATTGTCTTTCTATTTTAATTACACGTGACGGTGGTAAAACTTGGAATAAAACCAAGTGTGCATCTTTACCTAAAGTGGATGATGGAGAAGCCGCTTTTTCTGCAAGCAATACCAATATTTGTATAAAAGGAAATAAAACTTGGGTAGTTTCTGGTGGAAAAAAAGCAAGAGTTTTTTATTCTCCAGATAAAGGTAAAATATGGGAAGTTTATGATACTCCAATTGTTCAGGGACAAGCGATGACCGGAATCTTTACTGCCGATTTTTATAATGCTAAAATAGGAGTTATAGGGGGTGGTAATTATGAAGTTCCTAATCAGAATACACAAAATAAAGCGATGACTTTTGATGGCGGAAAATCATGGAAGTTGATCGCGGATAATTCTGGTTTTGGGTATGCTTCGTGTATACAATTTGTACCTCAATCCAAAGGAAAGCAATTGGTAGCTGTTGGACTTTCGGGATTTTATTTTTCTTCAGATAGCGGCAATTCTTGGAAACAAATACTAACAGATAAAAGTCTTTATACAATTCGATTTCTTAATAAGAATACGGCATTCGCTGCCGGGAAAGATAAAATAATCCGAATAGACTTCAATAAATAAAGAGTGCCTTTAATTTTTCTTTATTATTTACCAAGTTTTCTATCGCGATATTGTTGCAATAATTTTCTGTTAAAATTTTCTTCTGCTTTTTTTAGTTTCAATATTTTTAGAGGAGAAATGACTCCTTTTAAACTGGCTACAAATTTCTTTTTAGCTTGGTATAAATCGTCCTCGCTACTTTCCATTTGAGTTAACAAATTAGCTGCTTCTTTATCGGATAATTTATCAATGGAATCATCATCCATTCTATCTAAATAACTTTTAAGTTTTTGCTTTTTAATATCTTGTTGTTTGTCTTCATAGGCATTATATAAAGGCCAAAACTTAGCAGCTTCATCAGAAGTTAAAGACAATTCATTTGTAATAAAAGCAACTTTTAACGATTTAATTTGTTCTTTCTTTTTACGGATAAATGGACCGTCTTGCGCAATGGCATTCAATGAAATAAACACTATAAATAGCGAAAGTATATTATTGGTTTTCATAAAATTAGTTTATTAAATAGTCTTCTAAATTTGTGTTTGATTTTAAAATATCTTCAATATAAATGTCATCAATATTGAGTTCTACTTTTAGTCGGTCTAAATCTTCTTGATTTAATAAATCAACGATTTCATCTTCGGAAATTGCAGCATGATACGCAATATAATTCTCTAAAGTAACAGTATCAATTTCGTCTGGTTGAGTTGATAAATTAGTATAGATTGGAATCGCCAACATTAGAATTAAAATTGCCGCTACAGCAAAATACCATTTCATTTTAGTATTAGGAATCGTTATCACTTTCGATTCTTCTTTTGATAATTGTGTTAAAACTTTCTCTGAGAAAGAATTAAAATAACCTTCCGGAATGGTAAATCCAGGGGTAATTTTAGGTTCGTTTTCTAATTTAAAATCTTTCATAGTCGTTAGACAAAAGTAGTATATAATAGTTTAATTTTTTTTGACAAAATCTTCAATTTTCTTAACGGCATGATGATAAGAAGCTTTCAAAGCGCCTACTGATGTTCCTAAAACTTCTGATATTTCTTCGTATTTTAATTCCTCGTAATATTTCATTTTAAACACTAATTGTTGTTTTTCTGGTAAGCTTGCAACTGCCTTTTGCAGCTTAATTTGAATTTCATTACCATCAAAATAGACATCCGCTTTCAAATTATCGACTAATCTAGTTTGTAGCGCTACACTTGTGATGCCATTTTTTTTTGCTTTTTGATTGATAAAGGTTATGGCTTCATTGGTGGCAATTCTATACATCCAAGAAAATAATTTACTATCACCTTTAAAATCTTTCAAATACCTAAATACTTTAATAAAGGTGTTTTGTAACACATCATCTGTATCATCATGATTTAAGACTATATTTCGAATATGGTTGTACAAAGGACGTTGGTATTCTCGCAGAAGTTTTTGAAACGCAATATTCTGCGTTTTCGGATTTAATAATTCCTTGATGAATTCCTTTTCGTCTTGCAATTTGAAAATTTAGCGTTTGGAATAAAGTTAACTGAAAAGGTTTAATCGTGAATATAATTATTCAGTTTCTTTAGGTGTTACAGATATTGTAGGCGCTTCAATAGTTTGAGTGGTAGGTGATGCATCTGAAATTGAAGGGTTTGAAACCTCCACTTTTGGGAAAACCGGAATGTAAATCTCTGTAATCCATTTAGACGGTTGCTTGATGTCGTCTATGGTTTTTATATAAACTTCTGTTATATTACCTGCATAGTTTTGTTTTAAACCATTATCTGCAATATATTTCTGAGCTTTAGCCCATGCTTCTTTACTATGTGAATAATCTCCAACCAATGTTGATTTTAAACAAGTAAATGCAACAATTTCTCCAGAAGAAACATCACTCTCAGGCGAAATGAAAATTTGCTGACTTACCGGAATGCAAACGGAAATGGTCGCAATATCATTTGGCATATCATATCTATCATACATGACAAATGGTTTGCCAGCCAATGCAATTTTATTCTTCTTTGAAAAATGAACCATTCTTGTCATCAAAATCTTGATGTTTTTATCAACGCTTTTCATACGACATGAAAGGGTTTGCTTTAGGCAAAAACCTGAATTTCGTTGCTCAATTCCATTTACTTTTATAGAATAGGTTTTCATTTCATAATTCAATGTCTTATCTAGATTGCGCAAACTTTTCTCAAAAGCATCTTCGATAATGGAATGTATACCACCTTTAAAAAAGGTATGAATTTTAGTCATTAAATCCATTTTACCTTTGCTATGAACCGTTACTTTGGTTCCACCAATCGTGTCTTTAAATTTCCATGAAAGTGTTGCTGAGGTTTCTTCAAAATTTAGTTTTTGAGCAATACTATCATTTTCTTTTACATAAAATGTTTTAATATCTCCTTCGCCCGAATTACTTATCCATGAAAATTTGGCTCCAGAACCTATTGTTTTTGAAGTATAATCAAATTTAAGTTCATTGTCTTTATTCATCCAAGAACCAAATGTTTCCCAATTTTTATAATCATTTACATAATTAAAAACAGTGCTTCTTGGAGTTTTAATTATACTGCTCTTGGTTACCTTAAAATCCCCTTTTTGAGTGGCAACATAAACTGTAGTTCCAACTAATGCTAAAAGAAGAAGCAAGAAAATATATTTTAAAATTCTCATAATCTATTTTTGGTTTTACAAAGTTGGAGGAACAGTAATGCAATTATTGTATTAGTGTTTTAAAAATATTTTTATTATAAAAAGTATCATAATAAAAACAATAAATCCAATTAGAATTTTATAACTTCCATTGTATACTTTTTGATGAAGTGTTTTGTCTTTGCCATAAGCAAAATAAGCAGCTATTACAAAAGCCACAAAAAACAGTGCAGCAAAAATCCATTGACCAGTTGTGAACATTTATTTCAAATTTTCAACAAATTTACTCAAATGTATTGTAAAGTTGTAATTTGCATCAACAATAAATTTTAGTATATAATGCAAAAACAAATCAACGCAGTAAAAGAATTTCATACCGCTTTTGGATTAGGTGTAAGTCACGAAATGAAAGGTGATTTAGGAGGATCAAAAAATTTACTTCGATTTAATTTAATGAAAGAAGAAAACGAAGAATACCTCGAAGCTGTTCAGAATGACGATTTAGTCGAAATAGCCGATGCCTTAGGTGACATGCTTTATATTTTGTGTGGCACTATTTTAGAACATGGTTTGCAACACAAAATCGAAGAAGTGTTTGATGAAATTCAACGCTCCAATATGAGTAAACTTGGCGAAGATGGAAACCCTATTTATCGTGAAGATGGAAAAGTGCTTAAAGGTCCAAACTATTTTAAACCGAGTTTTGAGGAAATATTAAGATAAAGATTTATATCATAAAAAAACTTCGGGTAAACCCGAAGTTTTTTCTTATAATTTATTTACTGTTAACTCAAATTACGGTTGTGTAAGCTGTGCTTTTACAGTTGTAGTATAGCTTGGTCCACCATTACTTCCTGTGAAATTTACACCACAAAATGATATTCTTCTTTTGGTCCCAACATGGCTAACATAAATTGTTTGGTTTGGTAACGCACGCCAAAGTATACTTCCATTAACATTACTAAGGTATATTTCGTCATAAGCATCATAATCAGGGCTGTTATCTGAAGTCGTATGGTATATTCCGTCTTCCAAATCATGAGTTTTCCAGTAAGGTGACATATACATAGACATGTCGCCATTAGTTCCGTTAGCAATAATTTCATAATTGTCTCCAACAGCGGCTGGCCCCCAGGTCATAAACCCAAAAGTCTGATTACCTAAGATAACGGATCCACTAAATTGAGCTGTATTGTTAGTAAGAGTACACGACGGAGTTCCCTGCGGAAAATTTACATCAACATCAACACTTACAACACGGTCAGTACAACCATCTCGTGAAATGGTGCAATAATAAGTTCCCCTGTGGGAAATACTAGCATTGCTAGTCACAAAAGCAGTCTCGCTAAAAGACTCAAAGCCACCTGGCCCATACCAGTAATAGTTTACCCCGTCTAATTGATCTACAGTAAGTTCGATGTTGTCACCTAAAGTGACTGCTGTAAACGGATGGGCATTCAAAGTAGCCATCTGATCACATGTGGTGTCTGCATTTGTGTCGTCATCGCTGCTAGCCGCACACGAAATAGCAAGCCAGCCAAATACTAAGGCTAGTAAAAATAATTTAATTGTTTTGATTTTCATTTGTTTATTTATTGGTTTATAGTAAGGAGCAAATATGGAAAAATAGTTTTAAAGACAAATTTATAAATAAGATTTTTTTTATTGCTAACAAAAAAACTCCGGGTTTTCCCGAAGTTTAATAACTATAAACTTTGACTTATTCTATAATCTATACCTTAACCGTCCAACCAAAAGTGTCATCGGCCAACTTATATTGAATTTTAGTCAGTTTTTCTTTTAATTGTAGTGCCATTGAGTTTTCTATTTTGGGCAATTCATAATAGTGCTCTTGGTATTGAAATCCAACTATTGGACTAACTACTGCTGCAGTTCCTGCTCCAAAAATTTCTTTTAAACTTCCGTCTTTGGCACCACTTATAATTTCATCCACCAAAACGGAACGTTCTTCCACTTTAATTCCATCTCTTTTAGCTAAATCAATCAAACTTTTACGGGTTACACCATCCAATATTCGCTCACTCGTTGGTGCAGTATAAATGGTGTCGTTAATCCTGAAGAATACATTCATGGTTCCAGCTTCTTCTAGCTTAGTATGTGTGGCATCATCGGTCCAAATAATTTGTTGAAACCCTTTTTCTTGAGCTAATTTTTGCGGGTAGAATTGTGCCGAATAATTTCCGGCTGCTTTAGCTGCCCCAATTCCGCCATTGGCAGCTCTACTGAAATGTTCTGCAACGATAACTTTAACTTCGCCTGAATAGTAAGAACGTGCAGGTGAAAGTATAATCATAAATCGATATTGTGTTGAGGGTTGTGCAATAACACCTGAACCAATAGCAATCATAAATGGACGTATATACAAAGTATTACCTAAACCTTTTTTTACCCATTCTCTTTCTAAATCGACAATGGCTTTAATACCGCCAATAAATATTTCTTCCGTAATTTCAGGCATTGCCATTCTTACAGCCGATTTGTTAAAACGATCAAGGTTTTGTTCGGGTCTGAAAAGCCAAACGTCATTGTTGTCATCTTTATAAGCTTTCATACCTTCAAAAATGGCTTGACCATAATGAAATACTTTCGCCGAGGGATCAATCATAAAATGTTCGTAGGGTTTGATAATTGGTTTTCCCCATTTACCTTCTTTGAAATCGCAAACCAACATATGATCTGTAAATACATTTCCGAAAGCAAGATTATCAAAATCGACTTCGTTAATTTTAGTAGAATTAGCTCTTACTATATCGATTTCGGAGGTGTTATTTTGCATCATTTAAAAATTATATTTGATCCATAAAACAGTTTAAAACTCTGTTAAACAGAGGATTACGTGTTGTTTTCTGAAAATTACAGGTGTGTTGTTAGTTTTTTTGTAAAACTAATAAAAATATGTTTGCATTTTGCATCCGAAAGTAAATTTGAAAACTTTTTTTAAAATAGTATAAATTTGAGGCTATAGTAATTAAATCCTTAATTGTTGCTTAAATTAATTACTTATTAAGACCTAAGTTTTTGTTAATCTATTTATCTTCGCAAAACATAAAAATTATTCTCATGAAAAAATTAAATTTTGTAGTAATACTATTCTTATTACTTGGTACAACCGTTATTGGTCAGAAAAAAACAACTATCAACACTAATGATTATGCCTCTTTTGGCGAGAAATTTAAAGTAGACCGTGTCTATAATAAATCAGAAATGTTGAAAAAATATAAAAAACTAAAAAAAGGAGATACTCTTGTGGTTCAATTTGAATCAAATATCAAATCCGTTTGCAAAAAGAAAGGATGTTGGATGAAGATGGAATTGGCCGGAGATGATAATTCTTTTGTTAAGTTTAAAGACTACAGTTTTTTTGTGCCCTTAAATGCCGATAACAGCTTAGCTATCGTGAAAGGAAAAGCATTTGTAGATATTGAATCGGTTGAATCGTTGAGACATTATGCTAAAGATGCAGGAAAATCAGCCATCGAAATAGCAAAGATTACTAAACCAGAAGTTACTTATGCTTTTACAGCAGAAGGTGTTTATATCAAAAACTAAATTTGCAATGAAAAAAAGTATTCCGTTGTTACTGATATTTTTCATTTTTTCCTTGTTGCTTTTTTCTTGTCAAAAAAAAGAAGCCACTAAAGTAGCGGAAGAAAAATGTACCATTGATAAAGGGAAGAAGTTAGAAATGTATCAAATGTCTGAAATGGCAACATTAATGGAACAAATGTATGTTGATAATCAACGGTTAAAAGAACGGATACAAAAAGGAGATACTATAGGTCAATTCCCTCAACATTTTTTAAAAATTCATGAAGCTGTCATGACCGATGCAACCGACAACGATGAATTTTTTAAAGATCAAGCTACTAAGTTTATTAAAGCTCAAGAATTGATTTATAAAGATCCAAAAAATGCTAAAAAACATTTTAATGAAGGTGTAGATGCTTGTATTCAATGTCACCAACAAAAATGTGGCGGACCAATTCCAAGAATTAAAAAATTGTATATCGAGTAATTTTGAAAAGAGAAATTATTCAAACCGGTGATGGCTCGACAACAATTCATTTACCCGAGTGGAATGAAAGTTATCATTCTAAACATGGAGCAATTCAGGAAGCCGACCATGTGTTTATAAAAAATGGGTTATTCTTCGTCAACTCAACAATCAAAGAAAAACCCATTTCTATTTTAGAAATTGGTTTCGGAACAGGTTTAAATGCTTTTATAACTTTTATCGAATCGAAAAAGATTAATCAAAAAATTGATTATGTTGGCGTAGAAGCATACCCAATTGCTTTAAATGAAGCATTACAAATGAATTATGTTAACGAAATCGACCAAAGTAAAAATGATTTATTTCAGCAATTACATGAGTCTAAATGGGAACAAAAAAATATTCTATCAGAAAATTTTACTTTAATTAAACGAAAACAGTTCTTTCATGATATAAAAGATGATAATGTTTTTGACTTAATTTATTTTGATGCTTTTGGATATAGAGTACAGCCAGAACTTTGGTCAGAAGCGATATTTAAATCTATGTATGATGCTTTGAAGCCAAAAGGTGTTTTAGTTACTTATGCTTGCCGTACACCTATAAAAAACGCCATGATTTCAGCAGGATTTTCTGTAGAAAAGTTACCCGGTGCTCCGGGTAAAAGAGAAATGTTACGCGCCATTAAAGCTTTTTAAAATAATTAACTTTTCTTCTAGTTTATTTTAACGTTCAATTTGATTATCGATACTAAAAATATTTTATTTTTGAATAATCAATAACGTTCTTATATATTTTCTTAACTAAATTTTATTGAATTTATGTCTAAACTAATGTTGACTTATACGAAGTCTGTTTTGAAAAGAGTAAGTTTTGATTCTCGTTTATTTTGTAAAGAACTACAAAAGGCATGTAAAGTTTTATTGCCTCATGAATTGGAAGAATTAATGACATGGCTTATAAAGTACATTGAAAAAAAGCCAGAATTGCAGCATTGTATGTTGTTAATTAAATAAAAATTAAACTAAAAGGGACTTAAAAGGTTCCTTTTTTTATGTTTAGTTTTATCAAATTTGAATTTTGTATTCTATAACTCCTGTTATTATTAAAAATTAAAATTAGTAAGTAAATACTTAAAAATAATACTAATTAATGTATGTTATCGATGTTATTAGTTCTTAAACGACATTTTTCACAAAATAAATTTGGTGCAAACTATTTTTTAACATACTTTTACTAAACGTTCTTACAATAAGATAACCCCAAATCTTAATTATTATGCCTAGAATGATTTACGATTACACCAAATCTGTACTTGAACGCGTAAGCTTCGATCCTATTCTTTTTGCAAAAGAATTGAAAAAAGCAATAAAAAATTTATTGCCCTATGAAGTTGAGCAATTAAAAAAATGGTTGCAATTCTTTACGAGTGAGCATCCTGAATTGAAAGATTGTATATCTGTAGTTAGTTAGCAGAAAAAAAATAAGGAGTTTAGTGCAAGACTCCTTATTTTTTTTGTTGTAACGGACTGATTACTTGAACATTTTGAAAAACAATAGCTCCTTTTATTACTCCCGCAATGGTGCTTCTTAACGCATCTATGATGTGTATTTTAAGTTCGTTTTTAGGAAAGATTAAACTCACTTCTCGGGCAGGTTTTGGTTCTTTAAAATGGCGAAGCTTAAGCTGGTCACTATCTTTTAAATCTAATGTATGTAAATAGGGAAGCAGTGTAGTGCCCAATCCTTCGTCTGCTAATTTGATTAATGTTTCAAAGCTTCCGCTTTCTATACGAAAATGATTCTTTTCGTTTGTAGTAGCATTTTTGCATAAATTTAAAATACCATCCCTAAAGCAATGTCCGTCTTGAAGTAGTAGTATTTCATCAATGTTCAAATCGCCTATTTCTATTTCTTGTTTTTGAAAAGAATTATGAATTTCGGGTATATAGGCAACAAATGGTTCAAAATACAAAACCACTTCCTTTATTTTTTCTTCCTGTAATGGTGTTGCTGCAATAGCTGCATCAAGATGTCCATTATTAAGTCGATTGATAATTTCGTCTGTATTTAGTTCTTCAATTATCAATTTTACTTTTGGGTATTTTTTGATAAAATTATTGAGAAACATTGGCAAAAGTGTAGGCATAATTGTTGGAATTATACCCAATCGAAATTCGCCGCCAATAAATCCTTTTTGTTGATCAACAATATCTTGTATTCTATCGGCTTCGTTAACTATGTTCTTTGATTGACTGACAATTTTTTGGCCAATCTCAGTAAGTTGAATTGGTTTTTTGGTTCTGTCAAAGATTTGAATTTCTAGCTCTTCCTCTATCTTCTGTATTTGCATACTTAATGTTGGTTGAGTAACAAAGCACTTTTCTGCAGCTAATGTAAAGTTTTTGTGTTCAGCTACTGCTAATACATATTTTAGCTGTGTAATGGTCATAATATAATAATATTTGATGCAAATATAAAAACTATAAGTTTAACTTATGGATTCTTAGTTTTAAACTAATGTTAAAAGAGTTTATTCGATGAATTTTGCTTCATTTTTAATTCAATATCCATTATCTTTTTTTCATAATTTTCTATAGTTTTATTAATACTTAACATATATTATAAAAATTATGATATTTTTACATCGTTTGAATAATTGATTATTTTAATTTTTCAATGATAAAAGATATGACAAAAAAAAATCAACTTTTAGCTAACTTCAAGTCTGACTTTGCCTCAGGTTTAGTAGTTTTCTTAGTGGCACTACCTTTGTGTTTAGGAATAGCTTTAGCTTCTGGAGCACCTTTATTCGCTGGAATCATTTCGGGTATTGTTGGTGGTATTGTAGTTGGTTTTTTGAGTAACTCCCATTTAAGTGTTTCAGGTCCAGCTGCAGGATTAACAGCAATTGTTTTGACCGCAATAACTGATTTAGGTACTTTTAATTCTTTTCTTTTGGCAGTTTTAATTGCTGGTATACTTCAATTGATATTAGGTTTTATAAAAGCTGGAAGTATTTCTAATTATTTCCCAACCAATGTAATAGAAGGAATGTTGGCTGGTATTGGAGTAATTATTTTCTTGAAACAAATTCCGCACGCAATTGGATATGATAGTGACTTTGAAGGTGATGAAGCTTTTCTTCAATCAGACGGGGAAAATACATTTTCAGAACTCTTTAAAATTTTCGATTTTATTCAGATGGGTTCTTTAATCATTACAATTGTTTCTTTAGTCATTTTAATTTCTTGGACAAAAGTAGATTTTTTGAAAAAAATAAAATTAGTACCAGCGGCTTTAATTGCCGTTATTGTTGGAATACTTTTAAATGAATTTTTTATTCAATCGGGAAGTAGTTTAGCAATCGGAAGTGAACATCTAGTTAATTTACCGGTTCCTCAAAGTTTTGATGAATTTAAAAATATTTTTGTTTTTCCTGATTTTTCAGCAGTTTCTAGTAGTAAAGTTTGGATAGTAGCTCTGACAATTGCAGTTGTGGCTTCAATAGAAACCTTGCTTTGTATTGAAGCGGCCGATAGAATGGATTCACAAAAAAGATATACCGATACAAATATTGAGCTTAAAGCACAAGGAATTGGAAATATTTTAAGTGCACTTTTAGGTGGTTTACCCATGACATCTGTTGTAGTTAGAACTTCAGCAAATAATAATGCAGGGGCAAAATCTAAAATGTCGGCTATAATTCACGGCGTTTTATTATTGATTAGTGTTTTGGCTATTCCAACACTATTAAATAAAATACCATTAGCTACTTTAGCATCCATCTTGTTATTAGTTGGATATAAATTGGCCAATCCAAAAATCATCAAGCATTTTTGGGAAAAAGGGAAATATCAATTTATACCATTTATAGCAACATTTATTGGGGTAGTTTTTACTGATTTGTTAAAAGGAGTAGCTTTAGGTATTGTTATTAGTGTTGTATTTGTATTAAAAGGAAATATGCAACGTGCCTATAATTTTAGAAAAGAAGAATATTCTGAGGGCGATATCATTCACATCGATCTAGCTCAAGAAGTATCTTTTTTAAATAAAGCCGCAATTAAAGCTACTTTAAACAACATTCCAACTAACTCAAAAGTAGTGATTAATGCAACAGACACGGTTTATATTGCTCATGATGTTTTAGATTTAATCAATGAATTTAAAAATATAAAGTCAAAAGAATTGAATATTAGCATTAAATTAGTTGGGTTCAAAGAGGCATATGATCTGGTGAATAGTGATGGTTATATGAACAAAGTTACTATTGAACATCGTTACAATGTAATGAAACGAAAAATGGAAGTGATAGAGAATAAGGAAATAATTTTTAAAGAAGAATAAATATGAGTGCAGATTTTTATAAAAAAATACTAGATAACAATAAATTATGGGTAGAGAGTCAACTTGCTTTAGATTCAGATTATTTTAAAGATTTAGCCAAAGGACAACAACCACCATTGCTATGGATAGGATGTTCAGATAGTCGTGTTCCTGCCAATGAAATAATAGGGGCAAAACCTGGTGAAGTATTTGTTCATAGAAATATAGCTAACATGGTAATTCATTCCGATATGAATATGTTGAGTGTTTTAGATTATGCTGTAAATGTTTTAAAAGTAAAACATATTATTGTCTGCGGACATTATGGTTGTGGTGGTGTAAAAGCGGCTATGGGAAATCAATCGATTGGTTTAATAGACAATTGGATTCGTCATATTAAAGATGTGTATCGTTTACATGAAGATTATTTAAATTCATTTAAAGATGAAGAAGAACGATTCAATAAGTTTGTAGATATTAATGTACAAGAACAAGTTTTTGATTTGGCTAAAACCTCCATTGTTCAAGGTGCTTGGAGAAACGGTCAAGACTTAACGGTTCATGGTTGGGCTTACGGTTTAAACTCGGGTTATGTAACTGATTTAGATGTTAATATGAGTTCTAATATAGAACTTGATGAAGTGTATCGTTTAAAATTTTTATAATTACACTTTTTTAACAATACAAAATTATACTTAAATAAATTGGCATACCAAAAGTAATATTGAAAGGAAAAGTTATAGCCAGTGCCATGGGTAAAAACAATCCAGGGTTTGCTTTTGGAGCTACAATCTTCATAGCTGCTGGAACCGCAATATAAGATGCACTTGCAGCAAGTATGGCAAAAATAAATCGATTTCCAATTTCATTGGTAACAAACTGACTGAGTATTGCTACTACACTTCCATTTAGTAGCGGAATTAAAATAGCAAAAACTACAGGTGACCAACCGCTTTTAAAAAAAATGGTCAATTTTTTGCCGCTTACAATTCCCATGTCTAGTAAAAATATAGCAAGAAATCCTTTAAAAATATCTGTAGTGAAAGGTTTTATTCCCATCGCTTGTTGATCGCTTGCTAAAAAACCAATGAGCAAACTACCGAGAATAAGTAGTACACTACCATTGGTTAAAGAATGTTTTACAACAGACTTCATTTTAGTTTTTATAACATCATTTTTATTAAACATTTTCATTAGAATTACACCAATAATTATTGCTGGTGCTTCCATCAAAGCCATTATTGCGACCATGTGGCCGCTGAAAGTATATTTTTGGATTTCTAAAAATGAAATTGCGGTTACAAAAGTCACGGCACTTACTGAACCATAAGCAGCTGCAATGGCTCCAGAATTTTCTATGCTAAATTTTCTTTTTAAAATAAAAAAGCAATAAATAGGTATGATTAGTGCAATGAAAACTCCAAAAATTGCCGAGTAAATTATCTCAAGATCAAAATGACTGTGGGCCAATTCTTGTCCGCCTTTAAATCCAATAGAAAACAAAAGATATAGTGAAATAAATTTAGATGAGTTGGGTGGGATTTCTAAATCGCTTTTAAGACGAGTAGCTATTATTCCTAACAAAAAGAAAAGTAAAGCTGGATTCGTTAAATTGTCTAAAAGTAAATCAATATTCATTTGCTAATTTTTGGTGGCTCGTTCTAAGCGATCATTAATAGATTTTCCTAAATCTATATCCGGAAATCGTTCAGCAACTATAAGGTCTAATCCTAGTTTATCCAATCGGTGCATGGCGGAATAAAGATTTACAGCGGCTTGTTTATAGTTTCCGTTTTCAGACAAAATTTCTTGGTGGATAAACTTATTTTCTTCGATTCTCTGATTAAAAAGTAAGACACCAATTTTTTTATTTGGATGTTTTTGAATAAACGCGTTTACATCTAATTCTAAATGGGTTTTAGTTTTTGGCGCATAATGTTTTTCAAGCATTCCAGGAGCGTCGGGAGCAATTTCTTTCTTATTTTTTACACTTATTTTCCCAACAATTTTTTCTATTTCTTCTACCGTAATTGAACCCAAACGATAGAGTATAGGTTCGTCATGTTCAAAACCTATGATGGTAGACTCTATTCCGTTTTGACATTTTCCCCCATCTAGAACCATAGGTATAGCTTCATTAAAATAATCTGATACGTGTTTTGCTTCAGTAGGACTTATGGTTCCAAAAGGATTGGCACTTGGAGCTGCAAGCGGAAAATTTAATGAGTTTAATAATGCTAAAGTTACGGGATGATTAGGAACACGAACTGCTACTGTGTCTTTGCCTGCAGTGATAATTGATGGAACTATATCTTTTTTAGGCAAAACTAGAGATAGTGAACCAGGCCAAAAATGTTGGGCAAGTAGCTTTGCTTTGGGTGGAATGTTATTGGCCAATTCATCTAAAAAGTCTATCGATTTTATATGAACAATTAGCGGATTAAATAATGGTCTGCCTTTGATTTCAAAAATTTTACGAACAGCATCTTCATTAAATGCATTAGCAGCTAATCCGTAAACTGTTTCTGTTGGTATGGCAACCACATTTCCTTCTTTTAGTAAGGACGCCGCTTTTAGAATTTCTTCTTTCATTTTTTATGGATTACATCGATCACAATACATAGGATCTTCTTTTTTTTTATCATTTGGAAACATTTTTTCCTGTTCAAAGTTACATTTTTGACATTGATAAATATGTGATTTGGTTGAATTTGTTGGTGAGCCGCACCATTCACAAGGTAATCCTGATTTTATTTTTACAACTCCAAAGCCGGGTGTAGTACATTGTGGACAAATGGATTTTATTTTGTTTACAAGTTTTTGGGTTGCTTTTTGAATAACCTTCATACGTGTTGGATTATACATGGCACGCATATCGGTTTCTGCAACAACTTGGGAATTATTATCCGAGAGTTTATGATAACTTTCTTCTAATAATTCCCAGGATTGGATTCCCTTAACCACATTAGGAACTTCTTCCTTAGTATTTTTTAAAATAATACCATGTTCAGGAAAACCAACAGTTTTTACTAAATCAACCAAATTTTGAAAACTACTTACTGTTGCTGCATTAAAGTTGGTATCGAGACTTAATTCTCGTACTATTATTTCTAAATTATTTTTTTTATCAATAAAAATTAAAATTTCATCATCAGCATGTGCTATGAAAACACTAGGATGCGGACCAAAAGAACCTTCACTAGCAATGCCTAAATCGCAATTGGTTATTTCCATAGCCAGAAGACATTTTTTTCTAACGGTTGTCAAAGCATCTTCTTTTCGTTCTATTTCTCCGGAAAAGGTTCCAAAGGCATCCGTATCAAAATCGGATGGAACAAAACATTCAACACCTAAATACTTTTCTACTGCAGGCGCAATTACAATTTCTTTATAATGCTTTGTTGCAATGACTAATCTTCTTCCTTTGAAAATATCCAAATCAAATTACATTATATAAACTCTATAGTAATATCACCATTAATTTTTAACCTCTTACCATTTCTATCACTTTCTTCGAGAAGCTTATTGATATCTTCAAGCGATGATGTTAATACCGAAATTCTTTGTTTTGATGTTTCACAATCTTCATTGTTTTTAACAAATTCACTAAAGGCATTGAGATTATGAAAATTGATTTTGCTATTAATCACTGACATTAAAACTGTTTTCGCATCCTGCGATGAAAATTCACCTTGTATTAACTTAAACTGATATTTATCCATTTTTTTATAAAATTATTTGACTACTTAGTGAAATGCATCCCGATTTTGAACTAATGAATTGTCTTGCTTCAGCTAATTCATTTTGTAAAAATTTAATTTTTTGTTCTCTCATTTTTACATCTTCCTCATTTTGAGATATTTTAATTTTATCTTCGTGAAACTTAATTTTCACTTGAAATAATTGATTTATTATCTCTATCGACTCATTAGACGAAAAGGTATCATTTAATAATTGTAGTTCCATAATTGTTCTATTTATTGTCCTTGTCCTAATGAAAATGCCATTTTACCATCAAATTGATATAAATTCTCGGTCTTGATAGTATCAATATCATTCTCAATGCATTGTTGAAGCAGACTTATGATTTCTTCTTTACCGATAGTTTTCCCTTCGGCAGTTTTAAATCTACAACGCCAATGGTCTGTACAAAAAGTTTGAGAAAAACCTTCTGGCCAAACTTTAATTCCACGATTGGTAATCATATTTAATTTTAAATTGGAAGTTCCTATGGTATTCATTTTAGCAGCTAATTCATCGGCATTAGTACCATTCCAATGAACAAAGACATCATGACCAATAAGTTCTTTCTTAGCTTGTGGTCTCTTTTTGTATTTGGGTAAGTTTAGTATTTGCCCTTTTTTATAATCTACTGCATTAAGTTGTTTTGGAGATTGCCCCAAATTAGCAATAACAGCTTGAGCAAATTCTTTAGTTCCTACTTTTTGTGTACTAATTCCTTCTTTAAATATGTCATAGGTATGAATTCCGTCTTCAAGAGTTTTTAACCAAGCATTTTGAACTTTAGTGGCTATATCTGTTTGTCCAAGATGATTTAACATCAAAACCGCACCTTGTAATAGTCCGGATGGATTGGCCATGTTTTGACCCGCTCTTCTTGGAGCAGAGCCATGAATTGCCTCAAACATAGAACATTCTTCGCCAATGTTTGAAGAACCTGCTAAGCCAACAGAACCTGCGATTTGTGCGGCAATATCAGATAAAACATCGCCATATAAATTTAGAGTAACAATAACATCAAATACTTCTGGTGTATCAGCCATTTTTGCAGCACCTATATCAATAATCCAGTGTTCGTTTTCAATTTCTGGATATTCAACAGCTATTTCATCAAATACTTGGTGAAATAATCCATCCGATTGTTTCATGATATTGTCCTTAGTGAAACAAGTTACTTTTTTTCTACCATAAACTTTTGCATATTCAAATGCATAACGAATAATCTTTTCACAACCAGGACGGCTAATTATTTTTAAACATTGAACAACTTCATCAGTTTGTTGGTGTTCAATACCTGCATATAAGTCTTCTTCATTCTCACGAACTATTACAATATCCATTTTTGGATGTTTTGTTTCTACAAAAGGAAACAAACTTACACATGGTCTTACATTCGAATACAATCCAAGAAATTTTCTTGTAGTAACATTTAAACTTTTGTATCCACCACCTTGTGGAGTAGTGATAGGTGCTTTTAAAAATACTTTGTTTTTGATGATGGTATCCCAGCTTTCTTTTGCTATTCCCGAAGTATTTCCAGAAAGATACACTTTCTCACCGACTTCTATTTCATCATACTCAAGTTGAGCTCCTGCAGCTTTGATAATTTCTAGTGTTGCGTCCATGATTTCTGGACCAATTCCGTCACCTTTTGCGATTGTTATTCTTTGCATAATTATAAATGGATAATTTTTGTTTTTGCAAATCTATAGCGTTATATCTATATGTTTTTATTTATATTTGTTATGATTTACATTAAAATAATTTATGCATTATACCTTACATCAATTACAAATTTTCTTAAAGATTGTAGAGACTAAAAGCATTACCAAAGCGGCCGAAGAGTTAAATTTGACGCAACCTGCAGTATCTATTCAATTAAAAAAACTGCAAGAGCAATTTGATATTCCATTAACAGAAGTCATTGGAAGGCAATTGTATGTAACCCATTTTGGTACCGAAATAGCTATTACTGCCCAAAGAGTATTGGATGAAGTGGATACTATAACCTATAAATCGAAAACGTTTAAAGGGATTTTATCTGGTAAACTAACTTTGTCTGTTGTGTCAACGGGTAAATATGTTATGCCTTATTTCTTGACAGATTTTTTAAATCATAATAAAGGAATTGATCTTGTTATGGATGTTACCAATAAGTCGAAAGTTGTTAAAAGTATTGAAAACAATGAAGTTGATTTTGCCTTAGTTTCTATCTTGCCAGATGATATTCAATTGCAATCGGAGATTTTACTTGATAATAAATTGTATTTAGTTGGAAATCAAAATGCAGTTACAGAAATTCAGAATAATTATTCAAATTTATTTGATGAATATCCATTAATTTACAGAGAAGAAGGTTCAGCCACACGATTAGTAATGGAAAACTACCTTCATCGTAATGGTATTCAGTCTGCCAAAAAAATGCAGTTGACTTCAAACGAAGCTGTAAAACAGGCAGTTTTAGCAGGAATTGGTTACTCAATTATGCCAATAATAGGTTTGAAAAACGAACTCGAAAATGGCGATATAAAAATCATTACCATGAAAGGATTTCCTATTAAGTCTAATTGGTATTTGGTATGGTTGAAAAACAAGTCGTTAAGTCCTGTAGCTGAAGCATATATAAAATATATTAGAGATGAAAAAGCTACTATAAAAACAAACTATTTTTCATGGATTGATAATTATTAATGGATGAGAATAAAATTTTATTCTCTTTCTTCATTTTCGTTAAAAGAAGATGGCATTAATTGTGGAATGAATTTTATCAATATGGGTAATAACAAACTTCCTCCAGGCAATAAGAAAATCGTTAATGAAGGTACTGTTTTACAAATATCGAGTAATTGATTTTTAATTTTTTTCTTTTCGTCTTTATCTAATTCTTTATGAGTTGATTTGGCTAAAAGGTGCATCAACTCTTTACTTTGAGAAACTTCTTTTACCAAACGTTTTTTGTTTCTGTTGAGTAAAACCACTACACTTTCTGTGGTATGGTCATAAAAGTTTTTTACAGGATTAGAATTGTTGAAATAAGGAATTTCATTTTTATAATTTAGGATAAAATCATTAATAAAATGGATACTTTCAATGATAAAACTATCGGTAACATTGAGTTTTTCTCCCAATTTGAATAAGAAATAGCGTTCTTCATTTTCTACTTTTTCATCACTCCATAAACTTATTCCAGCCAAATCAATTACATAAAATTTTTCTAAATCATTTTCAAGGTAACTTAAATCTAAATCTTCTATTGATTTATATTGTTTATCCGAAAACTTAGTATAGCGAACAGAAGATTCAAAAAGCTTTTGTAATAAATCATCATGAACCGAAATTCCGGTTTTTGATTTTAATGAAAGTGAAATGATACTCACTACACTATCTTCAATTCGGTTAAAATATTTTTCAGGTAATGAACCATTTTCTAAATATTTTTTAAACGCTAATACATCAACAAAGAGTAGCGCATTTGTGATTACATGTGAAAAACTTTTACTAAATAAATCTTCATTAGTTTGAACTCGGGCGTGAATTATTTTTTCAAGTTTACTCGATTCAGAACTGCTTGGAAGCATTTTCTGTAAAGGATTGAATCCTTTTGGAGATAACAAATTGTAAAACGCTACAGCTTCAGTAATAAATTTATCTTTATCATTATTTTGTTTTACCAAACAAAACATTTGATATAAAGTATTGAGCATTCCAATTTTTGAAATTTCTTCTACAAGTCGATCTTTAATTGGGATTGGGATAACAGTATCAAAACATATAATGTGACCAAAAATAAAACCTGTAGCTCTGGTTTCTATATAAAACTCTTCTTCTGAAACCATAAAAACTTGCTCGGTAGTTTTTTGCTCAATAAAAAACTTATCTATCCAACCAAATGCCGATGGGTTAATCATATGGTATAACTATTTTATAATCGCCGAACAAGCCACTCTTGCTCCAGCAGCTCCTGTGGGCTGGGTTATAAAATCATCGGGCTTTTCATGTGCAATCAATCCTTTTCCCAATATGTCTTTGGTAGTATCGCCACAACCAATACACCATTGATCTGTTTTGAAAACAATGGTTGCGTTACCATTAGCATCGGCAGTAAAGTTACCAATGTCACCTTTATGGTATTCTGCATCTCCCCATTTACCGTGTTTTTTAAATGTAGGATTCCAATGTCCGCCTGCCGATGCCGCATCAGCAGCAGAACAATCTGCTTTTTCATGAATATGTATAGCATGTTCACCAGGTTTTAATCCGGAAAGCTTCGCCGTAAGCGTCACTTCATTGTTGCGCTCTTCAAAAAGAGCAGTTCCAGAAACAGTACTGGCACTTTTTGATTCGAAGTTAATTTTTATTGATTTACTCTTTTCATTTGAAGTGGAACTTTTGCAACCTACAATCAAAATAAAAATGATGCTAATAACACTTATAATTTTTTTCATGATTTCATTATTAAATGAATTATAAAAGTACTCAAATTAACCCCTATAATAACTTCACTATAGTTAAAGTTTATTTTGTTTTTTCACCAACAAAATAATCACTCTGAGATTTAAAAAGAATATTGAAAGTGGTTAAGCTACCATATATTCGAGTAATGTATTGCTGTAATTCGACTTTTTCAATTTCTTCCAAATTACTGGCGTTAATTTTCTGTTCCATCACGCGTAAGCGGTCACGAAGCATTACAATCTTGTGAAAGAAAACGTCAATTGGAACATCTTTATGCGCTAAGCCAGCTTGTCCCGGAACTAATTTCATGTTACCGCCTTTCCATTTGTCACCAATGGCAACGGGTTCACCTAATCCGTTCCATTTTTTAAGTATGGATAATAAACTTTGTTCAACATCATAAAAACTGATGGTGTCCACTTCATTTTCAGCAGCTTCGATAACTTCGAATTCACTGTCAAGGTCTATAGTTTCTAATCCTCCATCGATAAAAGTTACCCAATATTCTTTAGAAGATACATTTGTGACAACGCCTTTGCCATATTGGGCATGGTTGATTCTGGAGCCAATTCCTAATAGTTTCATACTTACTACAATTTAAGCGACTAAAATAAGGAATTGACTCGAATAAAAAAATTAATGTAAACGCTTAGCTAACAAGCTCATTTTGATTTCTGAAAACCAAAAGACCGTCAAAGCTATCTAACAAAATGATACTATCGGTAGTAATTTTACCTGCTAATATTTCTTTCGAAAGCTGGTTTAAGACTTCTCTTTGTATAACTCTTTTTACAGGTCGTGCTCCAAATTGAGGATCATATCCTTTTTGAGCTAGGTAGTCAATAGCTTCTTTGGTAGCATCTAACGTAATATTTTGTTTGGACAACATCTTAATGACACTTTTCAATTGCAGACCAACAATTTTAGTTATATCTGTATTAGTCAATGGGGTAAACATTACAATTTCATCAATTCTATTAATAAATTCTGGTCGAACCGTTTGTTTTAATAATCCCAACACTTCTGTTTTAGCTGCTTCGGTAGTTGCTTCAATATCACCTTTAAGTCCCCAACTTGATTGGGGATCGAATTTTTCCTGTATGATAGCACTTCCCATATTCGAAGTCATGATAATAATGGTGTTTTTGAAATCGGCTAAACGGCCTTTATTGTCGGTAAGTCGACCTTCGTCCAGTACCTGTAGTAAGATATTAAATGTATCTGGATGTGCTTTTTCAATCTCATCTAACAAAATTACGGAATACGGTTTTCTTCGAACTGCTTCAGTCAATTGTCCGCCTTCGTCATAGCCCACATATCCTGGAGGCGCACCTACTAATCGACTCACGCTATGTCTTTCTTGATATTCACTCATATCGATGCGCGTCAAGGCATTTTCATCATCAAAAAGGTATTCCGCTAATGCTTTTGCTAATTCGGTTTTACCAACACCCGTTGTTCCAAGGAATAAAAATGTCCCAATAGGTTTTTTCATATCCTGTAAACCTGCTCGACTTCTACGTACGGCATCACTAATGGCTTCGATGGCTTCTTCCTGTCCAACAACACGATTGTGCAACTCGTCTTCTAGCTTTAATAATTTTTCTCTTTCACCTTGAAGCATTTTCATCACTGGAACACCCGTCCATTTTGCGACTACTTCGGCAATGTCTTCTCGAGTTACTTCTTCTTTAATTAAGGAAGTTCCGTCTTGTTTTTCGAGTAATTCATTTTGAAATTTATCCAAACGTTCTTGAGCGTCTTTAATTTTTCCGTAACGAATTTCAGCTACTTTTCCGTAATCACCATCACGTTCAGCACGTTCGGCTTCATATTTAAAATCTTCGATTTCTTGTTTTACCGTTTGTATGTTATCGACAATATCTTTTTCCGATTTCCATTTGGTGAAAATCTCATTTCGATCTTCTTTAAGATTCGCTAAATCCATTAACAAAACTTTCATTTTACTTTCGTCCTTTTCGCGTTTTATGGCTTCCATTTCGATTTCTAATTGCATTATTTTTCGATCTAAAACGTCTAATTCTTCTGGTTTTGAATTGATTTCCATGCGTAGTTTAGAGGCAGCTTCGTCAATTAAATCAATAGCTTTATCCGGAAGAAAACGATTGGTGATATAACGCTGTGATAACTCGACTGCTGCAATAATTGCCTCATCTTTTATTTGTACTTTATGATGGGTTTCATATTTTTCTTTGATACCACGTAGAATCGAAATCGCACTTTCGGTATCTGGTTCATCAATCATAATCTTTTGAAAACGTCGTTCTAAAGCTTTGTCTTTTTCGAAATATTTTTGATATTCATCTAAAGTGGTAGCACCAATGGCTCGCAATTCACCACGGGCTAATGCTGGTTTTAAAATATTGGCAGCATCCATAGCGCCTTCGCCACCTCCAGCTCCAACAAGTGTATGTATTTCGTCTATAAAAAGTACGATGTCACCTTCAGATGACGTTACTTCTTTTACCACGGCTTTCAATCGTTCTTCAAATTCCCCTTTGTATTTGGCTCCAGCGATAAGTGAACCCATATCTAATGAATAAATCACTTTATCTTTAAGGTTTTCGGGTACGTCGCCATCCACAATTCGATGCGCCAAACCTTCGGCAATAGCGGTTTTACCCACACCAGGTTCACCAACTAACATGGGATTGTTTTTAGTTCTACGTGTTAAAATTTGTAGTACACGACGGATTTCTTCATCTCGACCAATTACAGGATCTAATTTACCTTGACGTGCTAATTCGTTGAGGTTTTTAGAGTATTTGTTCAATGCGTTGTAGGTTTCTTCGGCTGAAGTTGAGGTTACCCGTTCGCCTTTTCGTATTTCATCAATAGCGGCTTGTAATCCGTTGTAGGTAATACCTTGATCTTTTAAGATTTGGGCTACTTTGCTTTTTGATTTGAAAATAGCTAATAAAATAGGTTCGATAGAAACATATTCATCATTCATTTTCTTTGCAATGATGCTTGCTTCGTTAAGTGTAGTATTTACATCGCGTGAAAATAAGATATCACCTCCAGATACTTTTGGATAGCTTTGAATGGTGCTATCCAATATTTTTTTAAATAATTCAACATTCACATTGAGTTTTTTCAAAATGAATGGCGTAACGTTTTCGTCAACTTCTAAAATACCTTTAAAAATATGTTCGTTTTCTATTTGTTGTTGACCATAACTTTGTGCAATTTGCTGTGCTTGTTGCAGTGCTTCTTGCGATTTAATGGTAAATTGATTTATGTTCATACGTATAGTTATTTGTAATTTTAGTAATGCTTTCTAACCGTCAATTTAGAGTCCAAAATACTATATAAGACAAAATGTCTTTTTTATTTTTATTTTATTTCAATAACAAGACAAAATGTCTAAAAATTAGACATTTAGATATTTAATAACTTCCATTCGTATCATTGTAAATTAAAAAGTATATAACAAATTTTAAAGTAATTACAGTAAACAAATCCTATTTTGCATTCTACTTTTAATTACTTGATTTATAACGTATTCCTATACTTTAGTTTTAGTTCGCTTACTAAACAGTAATTGGGTAGAAGCTCAAATTGCATTGCGAAAATAGACAGTAGTGAATAGTTTTGTTGAACTTGAAAATGCAGATATAAATTTTATCGCTTTTGAAATCAGGACAAATTATTATAGACGTGTTTTTTTTGGTTTTGTATTTGTATTTTTGACTCGAGCATAAAAGCCAAATACTATCAAGCATAAACTATGAAAATCCTAATATCTCCAGCTAAATCATTGAATTTAGACAAAAAAGTACCAACTACTTTTTTTTCAGAACCACAATTTTTGAACCAAGCTGCTACTATTCAAAATACATTAAAAAAGAAAAAACCAAAGCAACTTTCTGAGTTGATGGATATTTCAGATAAGTTGGCTGAACTTAATTGGCAGCGCAATCAAGAATGGCAAACGCCATTTACTATTAAAAATGCTAGACAAGCGGTATATGCTTTTGATGGTGATGTTTACACGGGATTGGATGTTTATACTTTGCCTGAGGATAAATTAAGCGTTATGCAAGATAAACTACGAATTTTATCAGGATTGTATGGTTTGCTTAAGCCAATGGATTTAATGCAGGCCTATCGATTAGAAATGGGCACTTCAATAGCGATTGGAAAAAATAAAAATCTCTATGAGTTTTGGAAATCTACTATTACAAAAACATTAAACGACGAATTACAAGAAAATGAGCCGTTAATCAATTTGGCAAGTAATGAATATTTTAGTGCTGTTGATGTAAAAACTTTGAAAGCTCCTATAATTACGCCAGAGTTTAAAGATTATAAAGACGGTAAGTTGAAGATGATTAGTTTTTTTGCTAAAAAAGCAAGAGGAATGATGGTTCGTTATATTCTTGATACTAATGCAGAAACCCAAGAAGATTTAAAAGGATTCAATTATGATGGTTATGCTTTTGATGCCAATTTAAGTAAAGGAAACACTTTAGTTTTCACTAGATAATTTAGGCATGAAGATATTCTTGATATTCTCTTAAGGTTTCATTAGTGGCCTTCTTTTGATCACGGGCTAATTCTCGCATTGCTTCAACGCCTTTTTTGGCACAACGTTTCACTTTGTATAATCGAGTAGAGAAGGAGTGAAGTTTTTCTAAATCTTGAGCAGATAGTTTGTTTTCTAATTCACCTACAAACTCATTAAACTCTTTTACTACTATTTTGTTTTCTTCATAATCGGTTTTTAGGTCTTCGAAACGTTCATTAATTTCTTTGCTAATATCATTACTAATAGCTTCACTTTTCTTGCGAAGTTCTGTGATTACTTTTTTTTCGTGAGCATTAAAAAGTCCCATAACAATTGGATTAAATGAATACTATTTTGAAAGTGGAAAATCAAATTTATGAAATTGATTTCAAAACCAATATAAAATGTTAATAACTAGTAAATTAGAATAATATCTATGTTGTTAAATAGTTGATAAAAATCAGCATAAGTAAAATTTATAGCAATCAATTAAAATAATAATAATCAATTAGTTATTTGTTTTTAATTAAAGTAAATTATAATTATTATATAGAAAAGATTAACTTCTTGTTTTTAGGATTTTTTTTATAAAATATAGTCAAGAATTAAAGTTCTAAGGTGTTTTTTTTGCAATAAATATAAAAAAATGCAATTCAATTATTTGATTGATGCGATTCTTTTTTTTTGAAGCAAAAAAGAACAATAAAGCTAAAATCGAAGTTAAATACTACTGTAATTTTATTAAATAAATAATTTATATATGAAAATCTAAATAATTATAAAACAGAATTTTAAACTAAAATAAAACATCTTAAAAATTTATCCAGTTTTGTAATATTTGCTTACCAAAAGGCGTTAGTATACTTTCGGGATGAAATTGAACACTTTTAATGCTCCAGTTTTTATGTCTCAAAGACATTATGGAGCCGCTATCATCAATTGAAGTTATTTCCAAATCTTTAGAAAGATCATCTTTATTTACTACCCAAGAATGATACCTACCCACTTCAAACTTATTTGGAATTTTATCAAATAACGGTTCGTTGATAACCGTTTGGGTTACGGTTGTTGCCACTCCATGAAATACATTTTCTAAATTGATTAAAGTACCGCCAAATGCTTCAGCTATTGCTTGTTGTCCCAGGCATATACCTAAAATATTTTTACTTTCGGCATATTTTTTAATGACGGCTTTTAACAATCCAGCTTCACTTGGTATACCTGGACCTGGAGAAAGAAGAATATTTTCAAAACCAATTAAATCATCTAACTCAAATTCATTATTTCTAAATACGGTTACTTCCGCATTTAAATCTTCTAAATAATGCACTAAGTTATAAGTAAAACTATCGTAATTATCGATAACCGCAATCTTTTTCATGGCATAAAATTAATTACATAAAATTAAAATAAGAAGAATAAGTTTTAATTCGTTACTCTATTCATTAAAAAACCTCGTCTCGTTAAAAAAACGAGACGAGGTTTTAGTTTCATAGCTATTGTTCCCGATTAGAATTGCAGGGCAACATTTAATTCAAAATCATCATAGATAGCTTTGTCTCCTATACTATCAAAAAAGCTTTTAGAATTGTATTTGATGCCATATTTAGTTCTGTCAATAAGTACTTTTGTAGTAGCTGTATTACCAGTTACAGTAATATCAAACGTTACAGGGTTTGTGATTCCTTTAATTGTTAAATCAGCAGTTACTGTGTAAACACCGTTTGGTTTTGTTGCAATTTTTTTGAATACTAAAGTAGCACTTGGATGTTTATCCGTTCCGAAAAAATCATCGGCTTTTAAATGACCGTCTAATTTTGCTTTCCAATCACCAGACAAATCTGTAGTAGAAACAGTTGTCATATCTACTGTAAAGTTTCCACCAGCAAGTTTTTCTCCTTTAAAAATTAGGTTTCCTTCTTTTATATTAACCGTTCCACTGTGTTCTCCTGTTACTTTTTTACCAACCCAGTTGATGGTGCTTTTTTCAGCATTTACTTTTTTAGTTTGCGCAGTAGCTAAAGTTGTTCCGAAAGCTACAAATAATGCAAGTGCAATAGTTTTAAAGTTTTTCATTGTTTTAAATTTTTAGTTATTGATTATAAATTGATAAATAATTCTTCTTTTGATTTTCGCACTTTTATATAATGTTGCGTTGCGTCTTCTTGATGACGGTATCCGATTGTTGCTATTAATGCCGCATTAAGTTTGAGTTTTGATAAACCTAAAATTTCATTTACTTTTTCGGGCTCAAAACCTTCCATTGGAGTAACATCAATTCTTAATTCAGCAGCGGCATTCATAAGATTTCCCAATGCTAAATACGTTTGCTTTGCTGTCCAAGTATTTCTTGCTTCTTCAGATAATGCAGTTATTTTAGATTTCATAAAATCACCATATCCTTTTAAAGCATCTATGGGCAATCCTCTGGTTTGGGAAGTATTAACTAAACAGGCGTCTATTTCAGTTTCGCCAAAGTTAGTAATGTTTGCAAAAACAATTACCTGTGAAGCATCTACAATTTGAGATTGTCCCCAAGCCACAGGTTGAATTTTAGCTCTGATTTCCGGATTTTCTATAATAAAAACTTTATAGGGTTGTAAACCATAAGAAGATGCCGATAATCGAATGGCTTCTTTTAAGGTTTCTAAATCTTCTTTGGATACTTTTTTTGTAGTATCAAATTTTTTCGTAGCATAACGCCAATTAGCATCCTTTAAAAAATTACTCATATTTATATTTCATTTTTAATTGTTCTATATTTTTCTAATAATGAATTCAATTGTTCTAATTCGCCACTGGTTAAGTTATTGGCAAAAAGCTGTTCGTGTTCGAGTACAATTGGATCTAATTCTCTCAATATATCCAGGCCTTTTTGTGTAATTAACACTTCTATTTTTCTTCGATTATCAGGACAAACCTCTCTAGTGACATATTTTTTAAGCAAAAGTTTGTCAATCAATCGGGTAGTGTTACTATTCTTGGATAACATGCGTTCTTGTATTACACACATATTTGCAGGAAGTCCTTTTTGACCTCTTAAAATTCGCAATACATTGTATTGCTCTCTTGAAATATCAAACGGCTTTAAAATTTCATGAAATTTATCGCCAATAACATTTTGAGTATACGTAAAGTTCAAAATTACTTTCTTAGCAATTTCAAGAGAAACGGTTGATTTAATTAATTTTTCAATTTCCATCATTACATTTACAAAATTTGTAGGTACAAATGTAAGGTAATTTCATATTTGTATATACAAATATCTGTTATTTTTTTGTTAAATTATAAGATGCAAATAAGTTTAGAAATATTCCATTGAATTTAAATTGTCAAAGAGGTATATTTGTTATTATAAAAAATAGTATATATGGACTTATCACAAAGTGAATGGAAATCAAAATTAGAGAATGATACTAATGCTGTTATCTTAGATGTTAGAACAGAAGAAGAGTGGAATGATGGTATAATTCCCAATGCCATTTTAAATGATATATATAAAGGGCAAGGTTTTTTGTACCGATTAGACGAACTAGATAAATCAAAAAACTATTATGTGTATTGCAAGGCTGGAGGAAGAAGTGCTCAAGCTTGCGCCATTATGAACCAAATGGGATTTGAAACTACCTATAATCTTATCGGTGGATTTATGAATTGGAAAGGCAATGTTGCTTTTCGTGAAGAAAATTAGTTTCTAAAATGAACATTCCTTCTTCGTCATATCCTAGAGTAGTTATAGTAGGTGGCGGTTTTGCAGGTATTGCTTTAGCAAGAAAACTTCGAAATCATAAACTTCAAGTTGTACTTATTGATAAGCATAATTATCATACGTTTCAACCTTTACTATACCAGGTTGCAACAGGTGGATTAGAAGCAGGTTCGATTGCGTATCCTATTCGGAAAGTCATTCAAGAATACAAAGATTTTTATTTCCGATTGACTTCGGTTAAGGAAATTGATACGCCTAATCAGAAAATAATTTCAGAAATAGGTGATTTGCATTATGATTATTTGGTTATCGCTACCGGTTCTAAAACCAATTATTTTGGCAACAAAGAAATTGAGCGTAATGCGATGTCAATGAAAACGATTCCGCAGTCTTTGAATATAAGAAGTTTGATTTTAGAAAACTTTGAACAAGCTGTTTTAACTAAAGACGTAAAAGAGCGTAATGCATTAATTAACTTTGTTTTGGTAGGTGCTGGTCCAACAGGAGTAGAGCTTGCTGGCGCATTGGCCGAAATGAAGAAAGCCATTCTTCAAAAAGATTATCCCGATTTAGATATTGATAAGATGCAGATTAACTTAATACAAAGTGGCGATCGGGTTTTGAATACCATGAGCGAAAAATCCTCTGCAGCTGCTGAAAAATTCTTAGTTAATTTAGGCGTTAAAATTTGGAAAAATATTCGAGTAACAAATTATGACGGAAGGACTATAAGTACGAATAGTGAAGTCACTTTTGATTCGGCAACTGTTATCTGGACAGCCGGAGTTCAAGGTGCCAAAATTGCTGGATTGGACTCTAAATCTTTAGTTGAAAAAGTAGACCGAATTCGGGTTAACCAGTTCAACCAAGTTTTGGGTTATGAAAATATATTTGCCATTGGTGATATCGCATCTATGGAAACAGAACTTTATCCTCAAGGACATCCAATGATGGCGCAACCTGCCATGCAACAAGGAAAATTATTAGGCGTCAACCTTGTCAAGTTAATTCATAAAAAAGAAATGATACCTTTTGATTATAACGATAAAGGTTCAATGGCAACAATCGGACGAAATTTAGCGGTTGTCGATTTACATCGCTTTCATTTTAATGGTATTTTTGCTTGGTTTGTATGGATGTTTGTTCATTTATTTTCACTAATTGGTTTCAAGAATAAAGCAGTGGTTTTTCTTAATTGGGTATACAACTATATCAAATTTGACCGAGAAGGACGCTTAATTATTCGACCATTCAAAAAGAAAAGTTTCACAACATTTACGAGTGATGAGTTATAATAACATGAAAAAAGGAATCATTACATTTACTAGTTTTCTTTTAATTAGTTTTGCCAGTTTTCTTTTGCTGGTGTCATGTAAATCAAACTATCTCAATTCTAATAAATCTCCTGTTTTATTAGATATTACAAAAGAAAAAGACAGCAGTGCTTTTGTCAATCTCAGAAACTACAGTTCTGATTTTGTATTTGATATGAAATATGCCACAGCTGATAATTTTCTTAATAAAAAAGTATATCCGTGTGATGAATGTTTCCTTAGAGTAAAAACGGTGAAAGCACTATTAGAAGCGAATAAGTCTTTTATTGAAAAAGGATTCAAAATAAAGCTTTATGATTGTTATCGGCCAAGAGCGATTCAAAAAAAAATGTGGAAAATTGTACCTGATGCTAATTTTGTGGCCAATCCAAAGATAGGATCAATTCATAACCGTGGTGGCGCAGTGGATATTTCGTTAGTTGATTCTGTTGGAAATGAACTGAATATGGGAACTAAATTTGATTTTTTTGGCAAGGAAGCCAGTCATAATTTTTTGGAATTGTCTGAAGAAATTCTCAAGAACAGAAAATTATTGAAAGATATTATGTTGCAGCATAATTTTAAGTCTTTCGACACTGAATGGTGGCATTACAATTTAAACGGAAGTAATAAAGATGAAGTGTCTAACCAAAAATGGCGTTGTTTGGATTAGTTTTCTATACATTTTAAATAGTTAATAAAATAAAATTCAGGTTCATAGATTTTTTTGTCTAGTTCAGACACGAATCCTGATCTAAAAGGATAATCGATATTATCACTCGAAAATTTTATTCGCATAAATGTCACGGATGAATTTTTCAAATCTTCATAATTTTCTCTAGAAAATAAAAAGCTACCCGATAGAATTCGGTTATTGCCATTAGTATCATCTCTTAAATAAGTTCCGCAATCGTCTTTGCCATTATAAATCAGCATTACAATTTTACCGTTTTGTAATTGTAAATAAATTTTAGAGCTAACATCAAAACAAATTGCTTTAATGAAATCCTGACTTCTTTGTAAAATTTGTACATCAGCACCTAAAGTTCCATTCGTATTTGTTAATGAAAAAAATATATTTGTCGAATTTCCGGCAAAGCTTCTTTCAAAGATCACATATTGTTTGGTAGACTTATAGGTTCCTATTGAATCCGAAATATTAGCATCAATTTCACAAGGTTTCTGAGCGAAAACAACACAATTTACAAATAGAAATATAGCTACAATTAGGTGCTTCATGGTTTTATTTTAATTTGTTGCAAAGTAAAACTATTTTATTATTATTTAGATCAGTTGTAAAAAAACAATACACATTTCCACCCTCTTTTATTTTCCATTTTTTTCTAATATTTTCAACAGTTTCCGGAAAATTACGAGTGGTTATGTTGGCCTTTATATTTTCTAAAATCGATTTCATAGAATGTTTCTGATACTCAATACAATTTTCAATTTCAAAAATTCTTCCAGGAAAATCAATCCGTTTGTCAGAAGTATATAGGTGGGAATGTTGGTGAAGTTTTTCTAAAGGAAATTGAACTGTAATTTCATCAAACCCTCCCGATTTCATAATTGCTGCATTGGGTTCGTATAGATATTTTTTGGGTAAACTATAGTTGGATGTGTTTGAGTTTCCATAATCAAAAACAAATTGGTCAGTTTGGTCTTTATTTATATTACAACAAATGACTTCAATTTTGTTAGTGTAGTTTTTTTCTAGTATCCAAAGTAATTCTTTGACTTCATTATCTACCGATATAATATGAATATTTTTAACGTTTTTCAATTCAGATATTCCTGCAGTAATATCAAGAATAGGAGCGGTTTTGATCATTATGTTAGCAGTAAACTCAAAATAAAAATCTAATAATTCAGGAACATTAGGCAAGCAGTCTTTGAGCAGGAAAACTTTTCCCTTAGCATCATTTCTTCGGGATGGATCAATATAAATCCAATCAAAGTATTGGTTCTTATTTTTAAGAACTGCTGAACTATCACCTGCAATACATTCAATATTTTTAACTTTTAAGGTATTTAAGTTATAAGCAACTATTTCAGACAATTCATCATTGATTTCACAATGAATGACTTGATTTACTTTTTTTGCAAAATAAAAATCATCTACACCAAAACCTCCGGTTAAATCAATTAATGAAATTCCCGAAACTAGATTTGATTTATATAATGCTGTTTTTTCAGAGGATGTTTGTTCAATAGAAATTTTACTCGGATAAATAATATCTTTAGTATTGTACCAAGAAGGGAGTTTGATTTTGGCTTTTTGTTTGGCAGCAATTTGATTCAGAATAGCAGTCCAATCGGAAGGTGTAAATTTATTTTTTTGAAGCGCTAATTGGCTAACATCTGTGTTTAAATTCCTATCTATAAACTCTTGTAATTCAATAGATAGTATAGATATGTCCATTTCTAACCTTTTAATTATTAAAGATATAATTCAAAATATTCGCACCCATTTTTAACGCTTTTTCGCGCACTTCTTTAGGGTCGTTATGTACTTCAGCATCTTCCCAGCCATCACCCAAATCACATTCAAAAGTGTAAAGTAAGACCAATCGGTTTTCAATAAAAATCCCAAACGCTTGAGGACGTTTGTTATCATGCTCGTGAATTTTTGGTAAACCATTCGAAAAAACATTTGGCTTTTGAAAAATGGGATGATTAGCGGGAACTTCTATCAAATCATTATTCGGAAAAATTTTTTTAATCTCTCTCCGGATATACTTATCCATGCCATAATTATCATCAGTATGAAGAAATCCTCCTGACAATAAATAGTTTCTTAAATTAATGATTTCAGTGTCGCTAAAAACCACATTTCCATGACCAGTCATGTGTACAAAAGGGTAGGCCAAAATATCAGGACTTCCAGGTTCTACAGTTGCAGGTTTGTTTTTTATATTGGTATTAATCGTTTGGTTGGCATATTTAATCAAGTTGGGTAATGATGTAGGGTTGGCATACCAATCGCCACCGCCATTGTATTTCAAGAGTGCAATTTCTTGAGAAAAACACACTGTTGAGAATAATAAAAAAAGGAATAGCCAATTTTTTTTTATCATGGTGAGATTACTATTTTTTGACAATTTTATAAGTTTTTGTTTTTCCTTCTAAACTTAATTGGAAAAGATAAACTCCCGAAGTGAAGTTACTTAGATTAATAATATTCGAACCATTAGTAAGCAATCTTGTATCTATTTTTTGTGAAATAATCGTAAAGACATCCAAGGTAACATCTGATAAATTAGAGTTTATAGTTAAAAAATTATTAGTCGGATTTGGGTATAAACTAAATGCATTTTGATCAAATTCACTAGTGTCTAGATTCACTTGTACCAATATAGGCAGTCTTGTATTTTGACTCATTCTACTTTCGCAATTGTTTACAGTTTGCGAAGCATAATAGGTGACATTGTTTTGTGCTATAGTATTGTTTGGCAATAAATTTCCTCCTTGTGGAGCATCATACCATTGTATGTTTTGTCCATTAACGACTAAATTTGCTAAAGTTTGTCCGACATTTAGTAATTGTGGACTAATACCAGTTGGTGGAGGTACTACATCTAAAATGCTTAACTGAAACGGTTTAATATAATAACATCCGTAGATTATATTATAAATACCGACATATATTGTTTGATTTTGGGAAAATGTAAAGTTACTCGGATTGATTATAAAATTAGTAAAATTTTCTGCGTCCACTAAAGAAGTGAAAAAATATACATCATAATCATTTGGATTAAGACTTCCTAAAATAGTGGGAACGTTTGTTGTTAAATCAACAGTATAATTTCCTGTTGTATCAAAACAAACCGATAAATCATTCGGATTTTGAGTTTCATCTAATGAAACAGCAATAGTATTGACAGTACTATTCACAATAAAAGGAACACCACTAATACTATAAGTTGCTTCAGCAATATAAGAGGTAAGCGTTTGTGGACAAACTTCGACTGTTGGACCACTGGCTATTTGATTTCCATTTTCTAACCATCGAATCGCTACCGGCACATTAGGTCCATTGGGAGTAAAACGCCATGCTTCATTAGTGGCTGTCCAAGTATCGTTTGCATTTCTTCCTGGAGGGACAAAGGCAAGAGTTCCTGAGTCATTAATAACACCAATTATTCCTTTTCCATTTTGCCAAGTTGCACATCTTGTTCTGTTTTGAACATATACTTCAATGATATTGGATACTTCATATAAAACGATTTGAGAAGTTTGCAAACCAACAGTTTGATTGCATGAAAATTGTCCTAAGTTATAAAAATTGACAATCAGTTTTCGGCACGGATATACTCCTGTTAATTTCCAATTCACTGAAACATTAGGTGGTGCTTGTCCACCAGATACTCTCGTTTCGGTATCTTGAAAAACACCAAGTATAGAATTTAAATTTGCAAATGCTGGATTAGGTATATTATTATTAATATTCCACTCGCAAAAACCAGGATGAGTCTGTGGGTTAAACGTAATTAGTCCGTTAGTTCCTACCTGACAAGAAGTGTAATTTTGATTGAAAAAACTAAAATTAAAAGGTAAGGTAATTGGAGCAGACCAAATATCATCTCCGGTTGCATTAACCACATTATAGGGAAATTCAAGAAAAGAAGCTTGAGGGCAATAAGGAATAGAACTTACTTCATAAGTAGTTGTTGATGGGATTGGAGTAGAAGTAGCAATTAAGGTTCGGCACTCTCCAACATTACAAATCGGGAAGTCATTCGGATTAACATTAATATTCGTAGTGACGTTAGCACATCCATTTGGAACGACATTAATTGTAACTGTTATTCCAGTAATTATTGTACTAATTGATGTTGAAAATTCAGTTACTTTAATAAGGGAAAAAGTAGTTGTTTGATTTAGCATTGGCGTTACAAAGGTACCTGTGCCATTAGAGGAAATTGTAGCAGTATATAGCGAAAAGGTTTCTAAGTTTCTAATTTCTACTATAGAGTTTGGAGTTCCTGTAATAGAAATAACGGCCGTATTACGCGGGCAAATAGTCGTTGAGCCCGTCATGTCTGCTGTTGGATTAACAACTAAAAACAAAGATTTATCAATTACCTCAGTGTTAGATGGGTTTTTTGCATGAATTGCATCTCCTAAAATTAGCAAAAGAAGTAAGAAAAGTAATTTGATTTTCATTTTTAGATGTTTTTTCAAATGTACATTAATTTTAGTTTTAACTTACGTAAATAAAACGCAACATAAATTTCAAAAAAAAATTATTTTGTGTGTCTTTTGATTTCTTCTAATAACAGATTGAGTCCATCGCTGTTTAGTTTTAATGCATCAGCAAAGTTTTTTCCTTTTTGGGCAAAATCTTTGGCCATTTTATAGTCTTTTAGTTTTAATGATAAATTGGTTAACATGACATATTTGTCAACAGATTCTCCAAAATCTAACACATGCTTTCCCCAATGAATAGCCAATAGTAATCCTTTTGGATCTTTTATTTTATGGTAATACGTTTCACAAATATCATACAGTAAAACAGAATCGTTCCAAGAGAAATTTTCAACGTTATCGGTAGTGATTTTTTGGTATTTTTTCCAATTGTTGGTTTGTAAAGATAGCTGAATGTCAAGTCGATACAGCAATGAGTCTATTTTTCTGACGTGGAAAGATGCTGCCGTGAATCGTTTCTTGTCATAATTTAGAGTGTCTGCTTTATCTATAAAAGGTTTAAGTGTTTCTGAAATCGTGTACACTAATTTCTTTTCAACTCTTTTTTGACTTACTACTTTCGAATAGCTGTCTTTATTTTGGATTACAAACCGAAATTCATCGGTATCAAAATTATTGATTCCATAAGAAAAAATTCGCCAATTTTCTTCGGTTAACTTTTTTTCATCATTTAAAGTCTTCCAGTATTCTTGCGTCACAGAAGTGGCATCTATTCCGGCTTTACGAAGATTGCTAATATATTTCAGACACTTGTTTGGGTTATTAGTATCGGATAAAAAGATACTTCTTAGATTAGGTAATTGATTATCCGCTATCAGAACCTGTTTGCCTTCGGATAAAAACATATCTTTTTTTAATTCTCCAGAAGTGCAATAGAGTAAGGTTTCATTAGTATCTAAAAATGCAAATGTTGGAAAACTGACTACTTTAAATGTATTCTTAAATTTTAAAATTAATTCTTTTCCATAATCAGAATCCGAATTAACTGCTACACAAACAAAGTTTTTAGAATAAAAATCAGCTACTGTTGTATCGGTAAACACTTCTCTTTTCATAACATTACAGTGCGGACACCAAGAAGTATAAAATAAAATTACAATTGGTTTATTTTCTTTTTTTGCTAAAGCAAGTGATTCATTGTAGTTTTTATCTTTAAAAAGTGTTTGCTGCTGACAAATTGCAGAAGTTGCATTAAGGAGTAAAAGTAGAAGTAGTAGTAACTTTTTCATCTTATTCATTTTTAAATACAACACTATGACAAGCAACTATAGCTGCTGTTTCAGTTCGTAAACGCGTTGTTCCCAAAGATACTGGAATAAATTTTTTATCGAAAGCAGCTTTGATTTCTTTAACAGAAAAATCGCCTTCGGGACCAATTAAAATAGTGACATCTTCATTGGCTTTTAACTCATTTTTTAATGATTTTTTTTCTGTTTCCTCGCAATGAGCTATAAATAATTGTCCTGTTTTATCGGTATTTATAAAGTCTTTAAAACTTATTGGTTCATTTAATTTAGGCAAATAACACTGCAACGATTGCTTCATAGCACTTTCAAGTATCTTTTGAAAACGGTCTGTTTTTATCACTTTTCTCTCAGAGTGCTCACATAGTATAGGGGTAATTTCCTGTATGCCAATTTCGGTTGCTTTTTCTAAAAACCATTCATAACGTTCATTCATTTTGGTGGGCGCAACTGCTAAATGCAAATGGATTTTGGGAGATTTTTGTTTTTCAAATGATAGAATTTTAACGGTGCATTTAGTGTCTGAAGCAATGCTTATTTCAGTATAAAATAAAAAACCTAAACCATTAGTAACGTTTAAAATATCACCTTCTTTTTTACGAAGTACTTTAATAATATGTTTACTCTCTTCTTTGTCAAAAACAAAGGAAGATTGTGATTCGTTTATGGTGGAATTATAAAATAATTGCATAGCTTAAAATTCTATTCGGGCTTTAGAAACAACATGACTATCTGAGAATTTATCTTCCAAAAATTTTTGATAACCCACAATTCCAATCATCGCGGCATTGTCTGTAGTATATTCAAATTTTGGAATAAAAGTTTTCCAACCATATTTGCTTTCGGCTTCTTTTAAGGTTTTACGAATACCCGTATTAGCAGATACTCCACCACCTATTGCAATTTGATTTATTCCAGTTTCAGCGACGGCCAATTTTAATTTATCCATCAAAACATCAATAATGATTTGTTGTACTGAAGCGCAAATA
Source organism: Flavobacteriaceae bacterium (assembly GCA_947464335.1). GTDB lineage: Bacteria > Bacteroidota > Bacteroidia > Flavobacteriales > Flavobacteriaceae > Flavobacterium. The sequence continues at coordinate 4,122 of CANHWG010000015.1, read as the reverse complement.
TCTGCTTTGTTTTCTTCAATAAAGTTAGAATTTTCTATTACATTTTTTTGAACAAAATATAAGATTTGTGTTTTCAAACCAGAAAAGCTAAAGTTTAGCCCTTCAACTTTGGGTTTGGTAAAAAGGTATTTTTTTGGATTTCCGGTAACGGCAAACTGATCAATTAAAGGTCCGCCTGGATACGGAAATCCCAATATTTTTGCTGTTTTATCAAATGCTTCTCCCACGGCATCATCGGTCGTTTCACCAATGATTTCCATCCTGAAAAAGTCACTTACTTTTACAATTTGAGTGTGACCACCCGATATAGTCAAGGCCAAAAAAGGAAACTCAGGTTTGTCGTAGCCATCTTCATTAATAAAATGCGCTAAAATATGAGCGTGCATATGGTTTACTGCTATTAACGGAATATCTAAAGCTAAAGCCATCGATTTTGCGAATGATGATCCAACTAATAGCGAACCCATTAGTCCAGGACCTTGAGTGAATGCAATAGCTGAAAGTTGCTCTTTAGTAATATTGGCTTTCTTTAGCGCTATATCAATAACGGGGACAATATTTTGTTGGTGTGCTCTCGAAGCTAATTCAGGTACAACTCCACCAAATTCTTCGTGTATATCTTGTCTAGCCACTATATTCGAAAGTACAACGTCATTTTTTAAAACTGCAGCAGCAGTATCATCACAAGAACTTTCAATGGCAAGTATAAAAACTTCTTCCGTATGCATAAAAGGCGCAATTTTTGATTTATATTTGACAGTCGATCCAGAAAATCAAATGTAAAGATTTTTACAAAGGTAATTTTCTTTCCCAAGTCAAAAGAATAATTGGAAAAAATTAAAACAAATAACGGTTTTAAAAAATTTCGAAAAATACTTCTTCGCACTATTGTAGCGTTACTGTTACTATTGTTATTATTCAGTATTGCTTTATCATTACCAGTTGTTCAGACTAAAATTGCACATTATGCTACCGACAAACTCAATAAAGAATATGGAACTAATATTACTATTGAAGAAGTAGCAATAACTTTTTTTGGCGGTGTAAAACTTAAAAAAGTATTGATTTTAGATCATCACAACGACACCCTTATTTATTCCAATCGCATAAAAACTAGCGTTTTAGATTTTAAACAACTAATTGACGGTAAATTGTTATTTGGAGATTTGCGATTAGACCATTTTTATCTTCAAATAAAAAATTATAAAGGCGAGAAAGATTCTAGTCTTGATCAATTTATCGATGCCTTTGATGACGGAAAACCGGGAAGCGGTAAGTTTTTGATGACTTCAAAAAATATTTACGTAACAGAAAGTCGTTTTGTATTACTCGATTATAACAGAGAAATTCCAAAAGATGTTGATTTTACTCAAATTAATGCGCATATCCAAAACTTTAAAATTAAAGGTCCTAATGTAACTACCACCATAAAAAAAATGCGTTTTCACGATCATCGCGGAGTGGTTGTTAAAGATTTGGTGGCTGATTTCGAATATACGAAGAAGAATATTATACTAAACAATTTAGAACTTACTACCAAAGAATCTTATTTAGAAGGTAAAGTTGCTTTAAAGTATAACAAAGACAATAAAGACTTTAGTGATTTTAACAATCGAGTAAAATTTGATATTGTTCTTGATAGTGCTACTATCGCTACGAATGATATTCGTTTTTTTTATAAAGAGTTAGATAAAAACCAAAAATTTTATTTGAAGTCAAAAATTAAAGGAACACTCAATAATTTTTATGCTACAAACCTTTTACTTAAAGATTATAAATTTTCTACTATTAACGGTGATGTTAACTTTAAGAATCTGTTTCCAAGAAGTCCAGGTACGTTCTTTATGAAAGGTAATTTCAAAAAAATTTCTTCTAATTATAGCGATCTTACAAAACTTTTACCCAATATTCTTGGAAAAAAATTACCAACTTCATTAAATAAGTTAGGACAATTTCAATTTGTGGGTGATGTAGAAGTTACCCAGCATTACATTAATGCCGATTTTATGATGAATACTGCTTTAGGCATAATTGAATCAGACCTACAAATGTCGGACATTGAAAATATTGATAACGCTCAATATAGCGGTAATATTATTATGGATGGTTTTGATTTGGGAACAATGATTAATGACAAGACCATCGGTAAAATAAGTATGAATCTTGATGTTGAGGGTAAAGGATTTACTCAAAAATATCTTAATACAACTTTTACAGGCGATGTTTTTCAATTGAAATACAACGGCTATAATTATACTAAAATAATAGTTGATGGTAGTTTTAAACAACCCATATTTAAAGGGAAATTCTATGTCAATGATCCAAATCTTTTTATGGACTTTAGTGGAATTTTAGATTTGTCAAAAAAAGAAAATATCTATGATTTCCATTCTAAAATTGATTATGCCAATTTAGATAAATTAAATTTCATCAAAGACTCGATTGCAGTATTTAAAGGAGATATTGTCATAAAAGCTAACGGAAATTCTATCGATAACTTAAAAGGGAATTTTTTATTAACGAATGCTTCTTATCAAAATAAAAAAGATTTGTATTTTATTGACTATTTAAATGCAAATTCAAGCTTTGATGAAACAGGAGTAAGAACCATTAGCATCAGTTCTCCCGATGCTGTAGAAGGTTCTATTGTTGGTAAATATAAGTTCAATCAATTACAGAAAATGGTTGAGAATTCACTTGGTAGTTTTTATGCAAATTATAAACAAAATAAAGTATTGCCTAATCAGTATTTGAAATTTGACTTTGATTTAAATAGTAAACTTATCGAAATATTTAATCCAGATATTTCATTAGCCAAGAATACAAAACTTAGGGGAAATATCAGTTCAGACACCCAAAATTTCAAGTTAGATTTTAGTTCGCCACAAATTATTGCGTTTGAAAATACATTAGATAATATTGTACTTCAAATAGACAACAGAAACCCTTTGTATAGTGCTTATGTTCAGTTAGATTCAATAAAAACGAAGCATTATACAATTAGAGATTTCAGTATGATAAATACTTTTTCCAATGATACGCTAAATTTCAGAACGGAATTTAAAGGCGGAAAGAAAGGGAACGACTTTTATAATTTAAATTTTTATCATACAATCAATAAAGAAAATAAGAACGTGGTTGGATTTAATAAATCGGAACTTCAATTCAAGGATTATTTGTGGTATTTAAATGAAAAAGAAAATCCTGAAAACAATAAAATTGTTTTTGATAAAAAGCTTAGTAATTTCACTTTCGATAATTTAATTATATCACATGGTAAGGAAACTATTAATTTTATTGGATTGTGGAATGGTAAGCAAAATAAGGATTTACAGCTCACCTTTAATAATGTAAATTTAAATAAAGTCACTCCCGATGTAGAAAAGTTCAAGTTTGATGGAAATCTAAACGGTCAAATTAACTTTAAACAGACTAATACCATTTTTCAACCCACATCTAATCTATTTATTGATAATTTAAAGGTTAATGAAATTGCGCTTGGAAAATTGTACCTGAATATTAAAGGCGATGAGTCATTACAAAAGTTTTATTTGGATTCTAATTTAGAAAACGAAAATGTAGAAGCTTTTAATGCTGAAGGAACTATTGAAATAATAGAAAAACAAACAGTACTAGATATTGATTTAAATTTTGATCGATTTAATCTAGGTGTTTTAGGAAAAATAGGAGGAGATGTCATTACTAATATTAGAGGTTTTGCTTCAGGGAATGCACGAATTGACGGAAACATTAATGATTTAGATTATAACGGAAGGCTTTTTGTAAATGAAGCAGGATTGACCATTCCGTATCTCAATACGGATTATATTTTTGATAAGAATTCGATAGTGGATGTTACCGAAAGCAAATTTATTGTTCGAGAAACGGATATTATCGATACCAAATTTAACACTAAAGGTAGTATAAGTGGATTTATCAAACACAAGCAATTTGGTGACTGGCAATTAGATTTAGCAATAAATTCAAAAAGATTACTAGCGTTAAATACTCTTGATCAGGAAGATTCTGCATACTACGGAACGGCGTATATGAATGGTTCTGCGACCATTATTGGACCTACAGAAAATTTGATGATCAAAGTTGATGCCGAATCTGCAAAGG